>CAZPJD010000054.1:0-8488 GCA_964586775.1 uncultured bacterium
GACGGCGACCGGGCCGCTCGCGGTGTTCAGGGTCGATCGTGCGCCGAAGCTGTTTCGCAGTGCGTTCATATTGGCTCCCCACGTGCGGCGGTGGCCCGGGCTGGTCGGCGCCGGTCCAAGAAAACATCAAAAACGACGCCCCAAATGCGTGGGCGTCGAACCTCTCCGAATAGCGGCATTCGAATGACTCGAAAACCGGGCGGTACGCTATCGCCGAGCGCGACCGAAATCAAGTTTTCGCGTTCTCAAACCGCGAAGTATTTCGCCCGGGGGTGGTGGCAGACGATCGCCGAGGTCGAAAACTCCGGCACCATCTGGAAACTCTCGGTGACCAACACGCCGATCCGTGACGCGCCGAGCAGTTCGATGAGCGCGGCGTTCGCAGACAGATCGGGGCAGGCCGGGTAACCGAAACCGTATCGCCCGCCCGCGTACTTTTGCGTGACCAGATCCTGCCAGCCGAGCCGCGCGGACTCGCCGATGCCCAGGTCGTGACGCATCATTTCGTGCGCATATTCGGCCAGCGCGTCGGTCGCTTCGGTCGCGAGCCCGTGGAAGAGGTAGTAGTCGGCAAACGCGTCGCGCTCGAAGACGGCCTTGGCGCGATGCTCCGCTTCTTCCCCGATCGTGACCACGAAAAGCCCCGCCGCGTCGCCGTCCGGGTGGAAGAAATCCGCGATGCAAAGCCCCGCGCCGGATGTCTGCCGTGGGAAGTCGAGCCGGACTTCGCGGCCTTCGTGCGTGAGGACGAGGGCGTCGCCATCGGGCCGCGCGGCGAACCACCCGTAGGCGATTCGCGGCGTGAACAACCGCTCGGCCTTGATGACGCGCTGGAACTCCCGATATTTGGGGCGCACCGTCTTTTCGATCAGGTCGCGATATTCGTTCGCGCCCATTTCGCCGCGTCGATACCCCCATCGGCCGCGGAAAAGCGCGACTTCGTTGAGATAGGACCACAGCGCCTCGATCTTCACGTCGTCCACGATCCGCGCACCCCAAAACGGCGGCGTCGGCGGAGTCACGCGCTCGATGACTGCCGGAGCGACGGGCGCGAGGGGGCGTGGCGCTTCGTCCTCGATCACCGGATCGGGCGGGGTCTTTCCCTCGGCCACGTGCTGCATGGCAACGAGTCCCGCGAAGGCATCGGCGCAGTAGCTCACCGTGCCGGTCGTATACGCGGGCTTCAGGCTGTCGCGGACGAATTCGGGCGTGAGCGCCGCGCCGCCGACCAGCACCGGTGTGGTGAATCCCGCGTCGGACATGGCCTTGAGGTTGTCGATCATGAGCATGGCCGAGCTGACGAGCAAGCCCGACATGCCGACAACGTCCGCGCCGTGCGCGCGGGCTTCGTCCATGATGCGCTGGACGGGCACTTTGGTGCCGAGATTGACGACGCGAAAGCCGTTGTTGCTGACGATGATGTCGACGAGGTTTTTGCCGATGTCGTGCACGTCGCCGCGCACCGTGGCGATGACGAGGGTCTTCGCCGCGCCCGCCGGGTCCTCGGCCGAGAAATGCGGTTTGATTCGATCGACCGCGCGCTTCATCGCCTCGGCGCTTTTGAGCACGAAGGGCAGTTGCAGCTTGCCCGCGCCGAACAGATCGCCGACGTGCTTCATCGCGGGCACGAGGATGTCGTTCAGAATCGCCTCGGCGCTCATCTGGCCGAGCAGCATGTCGAGATTCGGCTCCACCAGCGTGGACTTTCCCTTGACGATGCCCTCGTGAACCGCCTCGGTGGGCGACAGCAAGCGCGCCGCGTCGTCGCTCTCGAAATCGGCGCGAGATTCGAAATGGCGGATGAACGCCTCGAGCGGCTCATCGCCCCGGTTGTGGATCACGTCGAGCGCCGCGTTGATGTCCGCGGCGTCAAGTTCCGCGAGGGGCACGATGTGTTTGGGATTCAGGATCGCCGCGTCGAGCCCCGCCTTCAGGCACTCGTCCAAAAACACCGAGTTCAGGACGCGCCGCCCCTTCATGGCGAGGCCGAAGCTCACGTTCGAGAGCCCGAGCAGCGTCCAGACGCCGGGAATCTCGGCCTTGATGCGGCGGATCGCGGTCATCGTCTCCATGGCCGACGTCTTGAGCGACGGATCGCCCGATCCCACCGTGAACGTGAGAGGGTCGATGAAGAGATCGGGCGCGCGCAAGCCGTAGTCGTTCACGCAACGCAGGGCGAGGCGTTTCGCAATGGCGACCTTGCGCTCGGCCGTCATCGCCATGCCCTCTTCGTCGATGGTCAGGCAGACCAGCGCGGCGCCGTGGCGCCTCGCCATGGGGCCCACGAGGTCTGCGCGCGTTCCGCCGTCCTCGAGGTTGATCGAGTTGATGACCGCGCGCCCGGCGTAGCGCTTGAGCGCGAGTTCGGCCACGTCGGCGTAGTTCGTGTCGATCATGATCGGTAGGCGGCACTCGCGGGCGGCGCGCGCCACCATCACGTCCATGTGGTGCCGTTCGTCCTGCCCGGCGTAGGCGACGGACAGATCCGCCGCGTGGCTGCCGTGCTCTTCCTGCTCGGCGAGGATCTCGAACGCGGCGTCGTGCCGCCCGGCCAGCATGGCGTCGCGAAACGCCTTCGAGCCCGTGGCGTTGGCGCGTTCGCCGAAAAAGAGCGGCGCGGGCTCCTGCCGAATATCGACCGACGAAAATAGACTGCCGATCGCTTCGATGCGCTCCACGGGCCGATCCAGCGGCGTGACGCCCGCCACGGCGCCGGCCAGCGCGCGGATGTGATCGGGAGTTGTGCCGCAGCAACCGCCCACGAAATGAATGCGCATCTCGCCCACGAACCGGCGCAGCGACTGCGAGAACTCGGCGGGCTGTTCCGGGAAACGCACGCCCTCGGCGCTCGGCATGGGGATGCCCGCGTTGGGGTAGACGCCCACGAGCCCGGGCCAGCGCTGCGAGAGCACCTCGAGATGTGGGCGCATGGCGAGCGGCCCGGTGGCGCAATTCATCCCGAGCACGTCCACGTCGAAGGCCGAGAGCACGGTCACGCACCCCGGCATGTCGGTGCCGGTGAGCAGCGTGCCGGTCTGCTCAATCGTCACCGACACGTAGATCGGCACCGAGCGTCCGTGCGCCATGGCGTCGCGCGCGGCGGCGAGGGCGGCCTTGACCTGCAAGAGGTCCTGACACGTCTCGATGAGCAGCAGATCGACCCCGCCGTCGAGCAGACCCTCGATCTGACGGCGGTGGCCCTCGTAGAGGTCGTCGTATGTCGTTTGGCCGAGCGTGGCGAGCTTGGTGCCCGGGCCGATGGAGCCGGCGACGAAGCGGGGGCGATCCGGCGTCGCATGCGCGTCCGCGGCGGCGCGGGCGAGCGATGCGGCGATGCGGTTGATCTCTTCGGTGCGCGCTTGAAGGTCGTACTCGGCGAGGGTATTCGCCGATCCGCCGAAGGTGTTGGTCTCGACGATATCCGCCCCGGCGGCGAGGTAGTTTTCGTGAATCGAGCGAATTTTCTCGGGCGCGACGAGGTTCAGGTACTCGCTGCACCCGAGATTGCCGTCCCACGCCTCCTCGGGCAGGCCGAGCGCGTGGATCTGCGTGCCCATCGCGCCGTCGAGAACGAGGATGCGTTTTTTCGCGTGTTCGAGGATGCTCACGGCCACCGTCCTTCGCGTCGGGCGCCGGTTTTAGCCGGGCGCAAACGAAAAAACAATGAGCCGGGCGAGTCTCGTCTCAGGCGAGATCGGCCCCCAACACGGCGTCGATCTTCTCCAGATATGCGCCATCTTCCTCGGGCTTGTACCCCGGGCGCAAATGTCGGTCGAAAATGAAATCGGCGATGGCGCCCGTCGCGGTCGATTCGCCGCGCGCGGCTTCCCACGCGGATTGTTCGAGAAGCAGGGCGACCTGCGTCGCCTGCATGAGCGATTCGAGGTGCCGCTTGATGTGCAGTGCGGCGTAGCCCTCGTCGCCGAGGCACAGATGCAGCGCGTTCAGAATCTCCGCCCATCGCGAAGGCAGTTCGCTCGCCGTCTCGCCGGAGCACGACTCCACGCAAGCGCGCACGCGACGGTCGACCGCGTCGACCAGCCCGAGCTTCTGCGCATCCTTGAGCACCTGCATGCACAGCACGTTGTGGCTGCCCTCCCAGCTTTCGAGCACGATCGCGTCGCGATAGAGACGGGGAAGGATCGAGAAGGTTTCGATGGTGCCGTTGCCGCCGAAGATCTCGACGCCGCGATGCACAACATCGCTACACATCACGCTCGTCCAATATTTGTTCGCGTTGACGAGCAGCCGATATAGCGCCTGCTCCTCCGCCCCCGCCGCGCCCGTGTCGATCCGGTCGATCAGGCCCGCGAGCTCAAAGGTCGAGGTCAGTGCGGCGGCCTCCTCGGCCTTCATGATCGCGAGCGTCTCGCGCACGAGGGGATAACGGCCAATGGGATGCCCGAACGCCTCGCGATGCTTCGCGAACGCGACGCACTCCAGGTACGCGCGCCGCATCGCCGATGCCGCACCGAGCGCGTTCATGAAGCGCGAGGTGTTGAGCACGATGCCGACGGCGATCTTGAAGCCCTCGTCGAGTTTACCGATCGGCCAGGCGAGCGCGGCGTCGAAATCGATCTCGGCCGTGGCGAGGGTGCGCGTGCCGATCTTCTCCTTCAGGCGGCGCACCACGAATCCGTTGGCCGATCCGTCGTCGAGCTTGCGCGGCACGAGAAAACAGCCGAGGCCCTTGGTGCCGGCGGGCGCGCCAACGGGCCGCGCGGTGACGAGGAAGAGATCGGCATGGGCCACCGAGCAAAACCACTTTTCGCCGCGCAGGCGATACGTTCCCGGAATCGCGGGGTCGGGCACGGCCTCGACCGCGTTCGCCCCGACGTCGCTGCCGCCCTGCACCTCGGTGAGAAACTGGCTGCCGATGAGCGCATCGCCGAAACGCGGCGTGAGCAGGCCGGGCAGCCAGCGCGCCTTCAGCTCTTTCGACCCCTTCGCCTGCAACGCACGCACGAGGCCCGACGTGCACGTGACCGGGCACAGGTGGCCCATCTCGCCGCAGTGGCCGAGCAGGTAGAAGAGCACGCTCTGATGGCGGATCGATCCGGGTTTTTCGAGGCACGCGACGATGCCCGCGTCGTAGGCGGGTTTGCCGGCGCGGTGGTTGTGGGGCGAGAACACCACATCCTCGCGGCGGTTGCCGACGCCGTCGAACCGCTCGACGCGCGGGTGGTTCCACCAGCGATCGTCTTCCATCGCGGCCGGGTCCACGACCTCCTGCACGACTTTTGCGAACGCGCGATACTCCTCGGCGTTCCCGAATGCGTGGCGGGCGAGCAGGCTCGCGAGCAAGGGATTGGAATCGAAAATATTCGTCCGTTTTTCATCGAGCCAACGATTCAGATGAGCGCGCTCGGCCTCGAACATCGCCGCCTCCACCAAGAAATAAGAGAAACCCCAAAGCCGCGACATCATCGCGCCCGCGGACATGGACGTCAACAAATTTCGGTCGAATATTCCGGACGAATCAGGCGTCGACGAGAGCGGCCATCACGGCGGGCGCGGCGATTCCCCGCACTCTGAGCGTCTTGTTGCGCGAGGTTTCGCCGTGCTCGATCTCGATCGACGAGCGGGGAACGCCGAGCCGTTTCGCGACCAACAGGATGAGATGCGCATTGGCTTCGTGATCGACGGGCGGGCTGGTGACGGCGACTTTGAGGCGGCCTTCGTGTACCGGTCCGACTCGGTCGCGCGACGCGCGGGGAGCGAGACGAATATCGAGCAGAACGTCGCCGCCCTGTTCGCGAACGGGATTCATGGCGTCAGGATCGCTGGGGGAAGACCTTGAGCTTCGCGGACTCGTTGTCGTCCTCGCGGGTGCGTTCGCTGCTCGCCTCGAGCAGTTCGTGATGCGCGTGAAGGACCGCGCGAAGCTGCGATTCGAGCTGCACGCGCTGGCGCCTGATCTCGGCGATCTCATCGTGAATGCGCTGCACGTCGCGCCGCGCCGACTCGACGATCTTGTCGGCCTCGACGCGTGACTGGGCGACAATGACCTCGGCCTCTTTTTGCGCATTGACCTTCATGTCGTCGATGATCTTCTGCGCGCTGATGATGGCGTCCTTGAGGATGCGCTCGCTCGCGTGCAGTTCGGCGAGCTGCGCCTCCTGGCGGCTCACGCGCTCACGCTGCATTTCCAGTTGGCGCAGGGCGTCCTCATAGTCGAGACGCACGAGTTCGAGGAAGCTGTCCACCTCGGCGGATTCGTACTTCCCGCCCTTTTTACGGAACTCGTGATGCTGAATGTCGAGCGGCGTCAGTTTCATCTCACGCTCCCGTCGCGCTCCGGTTTTCCCCGCCCCGTTGACCGTTCGGCGCCTTATACCACCGGGGCGCGGCGTGTCACAAGAGACCGGCGTCAGTTCGCGGCGAGTCGCGACTCGACCGCTTCGACCGACGCGAGAAGATCCTGAATCATCGTGGTGAGTTCATCCTTGCCGATTCCTTTTTCAGTCGCGACCGACCGCGACAAGCGCAGCTCGCCGCTCGACTCGTCCCACTCCAGCTTCGAGAGGGCGAGGCCGTAGTTGAGGCGCAGAATCGTCCGCGCCCGGTCGCACCATTTCGGGTCTTTGGGGTCGAGCTTCGGCAGATCGACGATGGCGAGGTACAAAAAGTTCGCCTTGGCGTCGAGGCGCGCAAAGAATTTGCGCGATTTCGCCGCGTCGAACCCGGTGGAGAACTCCAGTGCGTCCTCGCCCGCCTTCGTCGTCTTGATCTTCAGGGCGTCGAGGTGCGCCTGAAGATCGGTGATCTTTGCACCCTGCGCGAAAACCGCGCCGGGCCACGCCATGGCGAGGGCGAAGGCCACGAGCACGAGCGCGCGCCGCGCGGGCATCAATCGACGTCCGGGGCAGGTTCGGGCCGTTTCACCTCGCGAAGCAGATCGGGCTTGAGCGGCTCGACGCCCCGCGCCTTGCCGTACGCGATCCACTTGGCCACCGCCTCGCGGTAATGCGCGGCGTGCGCGCTTTCCTCTTCCTCTTCGTCCTCGTCAACATCACGATCGACCGAGAGGTGATAGGGGAAGGGATCGTTCGGCCTGCGCATCTTCCAGATGATCTCGCCCATGTTGGGAACCTGATCGGGCACGTCCCACACCTGCCGCGACGACCACTCGGAAACCGCGGAAACCGCGGGGTTGTACGTGAGCGGCACCTGACGTTCGATCGCGGTGTAGGGCTCGGCGTCGGGCGTCATGGTGAACGCGTCGTACATGGGCGCGACGTTCTTGTCGTAAATCGTGAGCGAGGGCAGGCCGAGGATCAGTTCGATGGTCAGCCACATGCTCGACATCGAATAGAACGTGTGGCTCGTGTGGCCGCGCTTGGCCCAGGGGCTGATGACGAAGCCCAGGCTCCGGTGCGCGTCGATGTGATCCGCGCCGGACTGCGGGTCGTCCTGCATCACGAAGATCGCCGTTTCGTTCCAGTAGGGCGAGTGGCTGACGTACTCGACCAGCTTGCCGAGCGCCGCGTCGTTGTCGGCCACGTAGAACTCGGGGGTCGGCGCGCCGGGATCGCCGCCCGAGGTGTGATCGTTGGGAAGCGAGATGTAAACGAGCGGCGGCCAGAGGCCCTTGTCGAAGTCGTTGAAGACCTCTTTCAGTTTGGTTTCGTCGGAAAGCCCCAGGTTCCAGAATCCGTACCGAATATTGACGTAGGGGTAGAGCTTGTCGATGTCGGTCACGACGTTCGCGATCTGGCCATAGACGCGGAACTGCCGGCCCAGATCGACGAGCTTCTCAAAGATCGTGCCGCCCTCGGATGCCTGCGATCCGTACATCACCGTCCAGATCTCGCCCACCGCGCCGGGCGCTTTGTGCGACTTCTCGGTGAAGTCGTTCGAGACCATCGCCTGCGACCACATGTGGCCCATCAGCGACGCCTCGGTTTCCGAAAAGAAATTGTCGCAGTTGGTGAAACGACGCGCGATCGCGTGCTGATTCGGCGTGTAGTAATCGCCGCAGAACACACACAGGCTGGGGTCGGCCTCGGTGTCGTCGAGGTCGCCGAGAATTTGGTCGTAGGTCTTGTTCTCTTTCATCACGAAGATCACGCGCTTGATCTGCTCGCTTGGCACGCCGCGCTCGGTGGGGATCGGCGACTCGAAATCGAGATCGGTGAAAAAGTTCGCCGCGCGCAGGTTGTTGTCGTGTACTTCCTGCGTGAGCGCCGCGAAGTCGCCGTCGTCCGGGCGATCGAAGACCGAAAACGTGCCGGGCTGCGAACTGGCGCTGCCGCCCGGGCCGCGACCCTGGCCTTTGGCGTTGCTGACGTACACCACGTCTTCGATGTCGTCGGTTACCACCGCGGCGGGGTACCACCCTGTCGGGATGTGTCCTTTCAGCGCGTTCGTATTCGTGTTGATGACCGCGACCGAGTTGTATCCCGAGCACGCGACATACAGATCGTCGCCCGACAGCCACATCGTCGTGGGCATATGGCCAAAAACATCCTGCGTGGGATTCACGTCG
>CAZPJD010000055.1:0-4584 GCA_964586775.1 uncultured bacterium
CGCCGGCGACCACTACATGTCGCACAGCAGCGTCACGCAAAACCGCATCCTCGACGCGGAAGAGAAGCTGACCGGCTTCGCCGAGGACGGCGCCAAGTACCGCAAGTGGGCCAACCTCGCCATCGAGACGGCGATGACCATGGTCGCGACGACCGATCCGACGTAGGACTCGAACAGGTCCGCGCCGAGCCCCGCCACGTCGCCGACGTTGTCGCCCACGTTGTCGGCGATGACGGCCGGATTGCTGGGATCGTCCTCGGGGATACCGGCCTCGATCTTGCCGACGAGGTCGGCGCCCACGTCCGCGGCCTTGGTGAAGATGCCGCCGCCCACGCGGGCGAACAGCGCGATGGAACTCGCGCCCATCGAGAATCCGCCGATCACGCTCGCGAATTTTTCCAGATTCTGCGCGGTGTTCTCGGCGAAGACGGGATAGAGGAAGAACAGGCCGAGACCCAGCAGGCCGAGGCTCGCCACCGCCATGCCCATCACGTTGCCGCCCGCGAACGCCTGCGCCAGAGCCTCGCCCGCGCCCTTGGTGGCCGCGGCCTGAGCGGTGCGCACGTTGGCCTTGGTCGCCGCGGTCATTCCCGCGACACCCGCGGCCATCGAGCACGCGCCGCCGGTGACGAAGGCGATCGCGGTCCACAGGTCGCGGAAGATGAGAAGCAGCGCGAAGACCACCGCGCCGAAGATTGCGAGCACCAGATATTCGCGTTTCAAAAAGACGGCCGCGCCTTCGGCGATCTGATCGCCCAGCGCGCGCATCGTCTCGTTGCCCGGGTCCGCCGCGAGAATCCGTTGATACACCTGCCAGGCATAGGCGATGCCCACGAGCCCAACGATCCAACCAAGAGCGCCGAGAATGTCACCCATCATTCGCTCCGTTTCGATGGCGTTTCCGCTTCGTTCCTTTTCCCGTCAGCCGTCCCCTCGCGGGGATCGGTGTGGTATCTGTTCTGCGCCGCGGCGAGCCCGTCCGCGATGAGGCACTCCACCGCGTCGGCCGCCGTCTTCGCCCAATCGCGCCATGCCGCGCGCTGCGAATCGGGAATGCGCGCGAGCACGAAATCCGCCGTGTCCGCGCGGGGGTCTTCGGGACGGCCGACCCCGAAGCGCACCCGGAAGAATTCTCGGTCGGGTAATTGCTGTTCGAGCGACGCGATGCCGCGATGCCCGCCGCCACCGCCCCCGCGCTTGATCTTGAGCCGCCCGGGCGCGAGATCCACATCGTCGTGGATCACGATGAGCGCCTCGGTGGAAAGTCCATAGTAACCGAGCGCCTGCGCGACCGCGAAACCCGACCGGTTCATGAACGTCGTCGGTTTTTGAAGGATCGTGGGACCGCCCGCGAGCCGCCCGTTCGCGACCTGCGACGACCATTTGTTCGCGAAACGCGCGCCGATCCTCTCCGCGAGGATTTCGACCGTCCAGAAGCCCGCGTTGTGCCGGGTCCAGGCGTACTCGGGCCCGGGATTTCCCAGGCCCACGATGAGACGCATGTTCGCGATCGCCGCGAAGAAGCCGGGGGATGGCCCCTGCTACTTCTTGCCGCCGGCCGGCTTCGCCGCGGGCTTCGCCGCCGCGGGCTTCGCCGCCGCCGCGGGTTTCGCCCCCGCCGCCGGAGCCGCCGCCTTGCCGCCCGCCGCCGGCGCCGCGGCCGGAGCCGCCGCCGCATCACCCGCCGCCGCCGCAACCGGTTTGTCCTCGCGCGGCTTCATGCACGTGACGATCGGCGTGTCGCCCTCGATCGCGAGCGACACACCCTCGGCGAGGGTCAATTCGCGCGCGAACCACGTCGTACCCGTGACCATCTCGGTGACGTTGCAGTGGATGGCGGCCGGGATGCGATCGGGCAGCGAGTTCACCTCGATCTCGCGGAGGAGATGCTGCACGAGGCCGCCCTGCTTGATGCCCTTCGCCTCGCCCTCGTAGATGATCGGCACGACCACCTTCACCGGCTTGGTCATGTCGATGACCTTGAAGCCCACCGACAGCGGTTCGCGCTCGATGAAGTGGAGCTGCAGCTCGCGGATCATCAACACTTTTGCCGACAGCTCCGACGATCCCTCGACGTTCAGGCGGATCAGGCTCGTCGTGTAGTTGTGGCGCTTCAGAAATTCCTTGAACTGCGCGTGGCCGAGCGACACCGCCACCGGCTGCTCGTCGCGGCCGTACACCACCGCCGGAATCTGCCCGGCGCGTCGCGCCTTGTGGGCGTCGCCCTTTTTTCCCGCGGGGCGCAGCGACGCGGATAACTCGTGAACCGTCATGTTTCCCTCTCCCTCGGCGGCGCGTCTGCCCCGCCGCACGTGTCCTGTTTCGTCAGTTGATGACTTCGACGTCCGTGAACAGCGACGACACAGACCCGCCGCAGTGGATGTTTTCGATCGCGTCCGCAAAGAGGTTCGCGATCGACACCGCTTGGATTCGCGATACGGCCCGCGCCGATTCGCCCAGCGGAATCGTGTCCGTCACCAGCATCACGTCGATGCCCGAGTTGCGGATGCGCTCGACCGCCGGGCCCGAAAACACGGCATGCGTGCCCACGGCCAGAACGCGCTTGACGCCCGCCTGCTGCAGCGCGCCCGCCGCGGCGACGATCGTGCCCGCCGAGTCGATCATGTCGTCCACCAGCACGGCGACCTTGTCCGCCACCTCGCCGATGATCCGCACCTCTTCGATCTTGCCCGGGCCCGCGCGCCGCTTGTCGATGATGGCGAGCGAGGCGGATTTTTCCAGAATATGCGCCATATACCGCGCGCGACGCACGCCGCCCGCGTCGGGACTCACCACCACCACCTCCGCGCCGTCGAGCACGTCGAGCGATTCGAGGTGACGGCACAGCGTGCCGGTGGCGTACAGGTTGTCCACCGGGATGTCGAAAAAGCCCTGAATCTGGCCCGCGTGCAGGTCCATCGTGAGCACGCGGTGCGCGCCCGCCGTTTGGATCAGGTTCGCGACCAGCTTGGCCGTGATCGGCGCGCGGGGGCTGACCTTGCGGTCCTGCCGGGCGTATCCGTAGTAGGGGATCACGGCGGTGATGCGCTCGGCGCTCGCGCGCTTGGCGGCGTCGAGCATGACGAGCAGTTCCATCAGCGAGTCGTTGATATTCGGGCCGCAGGTGGGCTGGACGAGGAAAACGTCCTTGCCGCGCACGGTTTCGTGGATGGTGACGTCGATCTCGCCGTCGGCGAACTTGCGCGCGTCGGCGCGCGAGAGCGGCACGCCCAGCAGGTCGCAGATCCGCTTCGCCAACTCGGGGTTGGCGTTGCCGGTGAAGACCCGGATCAGATCCGGGTTGATGTGGGTCCTGGCGGCGTTCATGACAACAGCCCTACCACCGCGCTCTTCGCGCGGGCCAAACGGCGTTCGGCATGGATGAATAGGGTTCCGACTCGACGCTCGCGGGCTTTTGCCAGATCGCCCCGCGCGTGTCAAGCCGCGCCCGGTCGTGTCCATAGCACGTGGAGTTTTCCGGTTTTCGTAGCAAATGAATTTTCCGCTTGTGGTTTCGCACGGCTTTTCCTACGGTTGCCTCGTCGTCCGGGAGGATAGGGCTCCGCCGGGGAGCGACACGAGCGCCCGGACGGCGGCCGGAGAAGGGGCGGGCGCTTTGGGTGTCCGTCTTTTTCCTTCTTCGGCCTTCCGACGCAATAAACCCGATGCTCCCCTATCCGCTCAAAGCGGAAAATTCATTTGCTATCGGAACCGGAAATACCATGTGCTACCGACATCGCGGGGGGCGGACGGTGTTGCCTCATGAACGCCATCGACGATGCCAGCGGTGATGCGGTATCTCTCCATTTCGAGCCGACGGAGACGAGCGTGGGATATTTCCGCATGTTGGATTCCATGATTCGTCGGCACGGGATCCCCGCCAGCATCTATCAGGACCGCCACAGCGCTCTGGAACGCAACGATGATCATTGGACCCTCGAGGAGGAATTGCGCGGGGAGCAAAACCCGACCCGGGTCGGACGAGCGATGCGCGATCTGGGCATCGCGCCGATCCCCGCCGGGTCCCCACAGGCGAAGGGGCGTGTGGAGCGCCTGTTTGGGACGCTTCAGGACCGGCTCGTCGCGGAGATGGCCCTGGAAAAGATCGACAGTATGGAGAAGGCCAACCCCTGGCTCGAACAGGTGTTTATCCCTCGTTTCAACCGCCGCTTCGGCGAAAAGGCGGCCAAGGCCGGATCGCTTTTCGCCAAGCCGGATATCAAGACTCTGCCGGACGTCATCGCTTTCCGATACAAGGCCGTTGTCGGCAACGACAACGCGGTGCGTATCGGCGGCATCATCATCGACATCCCGCCGGCCGGCGATGACGATAGCGCGACAACGGACGACGACACCGCGGGAGAATAAAGTCCTTTTCGACATGGATGGAATACCGAACCGACGGAGCGCTTTCCCGCCTCCGTCGAGACACGAGAGGTACGGAGTCGCCCCTGAATTATTCCCTTTACGCGACGGCTAACGCGAGCCGTCGCGTTCGCGGGACGTGAATCGCCGTTTTCAGTTCGCGAATCATCGAAAACAGGCGTTCGGGAACGAGGACAAAAATGCGGACCCTGATGGCCC
>CAZPJD010000056.1:0-27334 GCA_964586775.1 uncultured bacterium
GCCGTCGCTCGCCTCGGCGTCGGTGGTCGCCTGGAACGCGAACTCGAGCATCTCGCCCTCGCGGATGTCGCCGTACGCCGCGGACGACCCGCCCGAGGTGAACGCCCAGCGGATGCCGACATCGCCGAGGTCGCCGGGCAGCAGCTCGTAGGCCCACGTCCCCCAGTGCAGCGCGTCGGGAACGTGAACCGCGTCGATCGCGTACGCCTCGCTCGGCATGTAGAGATCGACGCTCGCGATCCACCGCTGAATCGGGCCGGGCGTGGTGGTGTTCGCGACGATGAACTCGAAGTCGTAGAGCTGCGATCCCGCAAGCAACACCGGATTCGTGAATTCGAGCGTCGCCGAAAAATCGCCCCCCGTGTCGTCGTCCGCATCATCGTCGGCATCGTCGTCCACGTCGTCGTCCGCGTCATCATCTGTATCGTCGTCGGTCGGTTCGCAGATTTCGTACGTGAACGACGCATTCATCTCGTGCGGCGGGGTCGGCGAGGCCACGTCGCCCTCGATGACCACGTTGATCTGGTCTTCATTCGGGTTCACGGGCGTCGCGCGAAACGAGAAAACCGCCGTCTCGCCGTCGGCGAGTCCGCCGCCGGGGCCGGACGTGCGGTTGAAAACCCACTGCACACCGTTGCCGTTGGGATAGGGCGTGGCCGTCCACGAGCCGGAGATCGACTGCGGCGGCGGCGAATAGATGGTGCCCAGCTCCCATGAGTCGCCGAACGAAACATCCACGAAACGCAGCGTCTCGCCGTCGGGCGAATCGTACGCGACCGAGATTTCGAAGAGCGCCTCTTCGCCGCCCTCGATGCAATCGGGGCCGGGCGCGGAGATGACGGTTCCCCCGCCGATGGCGGCAATGAACACGCACGGAATCAGCAGCGCGAAGACCACCACCCACAGCCGACGCATTTTTCGCTCCCCCCGAAATTGGAATGCCCGATCATAACTTGGGCGATCGCGCCGACACAAGCAAAATCGACATCATCGTCGGGAAGGGCGATTACGGAGCTGGAACGGCATTCCTGGGCCGTTTTGCGCGCGGCGGGCACAAAGGGTCGTCCGGCGCGCGCGGCAGCAGGATGCGTTCGGGGTATTCCTTCGAGGGCGAGTAGCACCGGTCGATGGCGTGGTGAACGATCTCGGGCTGGAGCTGCGACAGGTGATCCTTGAGCACCACGCCATAGCGGCGCGTCAGCACCGCGCGCAGCACCAGCGCGTTTTGCTCCTCCATGTCCTCGGGCAGCAGAATCCCCGCGCGGTAGTGAATGAATCGGCCGACGATCGGCCGGAACGTGCCGTAGCCGTACACGTTGTCGATCACCGGCGAATCGGGCGGCGCGTGATCCAGCACGTAGCGGAACTCGGCCATCTGCGTATCGCGGTTCGTCAGGTCGGCCATCGTCAGAAACTGCGGCGGAATGAGCGCGGCGACGAGCCACGGCAAGGCGCGGCGGCGCGGCATGGCAACCACGAGGCGCGCCGTGAACATCGCCGCGAACGCGAGGCCGACGAGATACATGTGCGGCACGGCGAAGCTCATGAGCGCAAGCGGCGCAAGCCCCGCCACGAGCATCCGCCCGGAGGCGACATCGACCAGGCGGTCGGCATCGGCCCCGGGCTCGCTCCACCACCGCGCGCGCGCCGCGCCGATCACGCCGCCGAAGACGGTGAACGCGTGCCCGACGAAGAACACGGCGACGAGCACCCAGTGCTGCGGTTTCATCAGGTAAGGATCGAGGTGGCCGAAGCTTTGTGTCACCACGGCGTCGACGGCGTCGAGATGGACGACGCCGGTGGCGACGAGCAGCGCGACGAAGATGACATACGGCGAAACGACGAGCAGGCCGAAAACCGCCATGTCGATGACGCGGCGGCGAAACGTCGCGCCGAAACGCGCGTGACGCAGGTGCTCGAACCCCATCGCGATGACGAGGGCGTACAGGCCGTTCTTGAGCGTGAAGAGCGTCGAGAGGCCGAGGATCGCCCCCGCGCCGAAAAACCGCGCGGGCTTCCACTCGGGATCGTCCGCCGCGCGAAACCACAGCAGCGTGACGACGAAAAGGAGCGGCAGCGTGATCGTGTCGGGCCGCGCCTCGCCCAGCGACTGCACCGCCCAGGGCGACGCGACAAAGAGCGTCGTGGCGACCAGCGCTCCGATCGTGCCCGCCATGCGTCGGGCGGTGGCGAACACCAGCGCGACGGTCGCGAGAACGAAGGGCAATATCGCGACTCGCACCGCGCCCAGCACCTCGGGCCGCTCGCCGATGATGCGATAGATCGGCCAAATGAGCAGATTGAAGAGCGGCGTGTGCGAATGCAGGTAATCGCGATAGGGAATCACGCCCCGGTCGTATAACCAGAGCATTTGGATATTCTCGAACTCGTCGACGTTAAATCGTCCGGAAAGGACGAACGACACGAGACGCGCGAGCGCGGCGGCGAGGACGGCGCCGAGGAGCCCGACGACGACGCGGCGCGTGACGGGTCCGGCCTCGGTCCACGGCGGCCTCGCGTTGGGCATTTCGGGCAACGTCGTCTCCCTTCGGATCGCCCTACCAAAAACCAAAATGGAAAAACCAACAAGGCCGCGCGGCGGCTTCGCGCGTTTTTCGGTTATTTTTGCGTTCGCACATTTTTTATTGTTCGGGGGAAAATCTGCCGATAAGATGCGCGGGCTTTCCAATCGAGAGACGCTGGGCGTGTGCGTTCGGCGTGATGATGGGGTGAGTGACGTGGGCGATCGTGCCGACACGCGGTCGATTTCGGGCGGGAGCGCCGATGGGGCTGCCGCGCGCGCATGGAACGCCGGGGCGGCCGGCGCGGCGCGCATGAAGCTCGTCGAGACGCCCGCGCCCAAACCCGAGCCCGCCAAAACGGCGCGCATCATCGCGGTCGCCGGGGCCAAGGGGGGCGTCGGCAAGTCGGTGCTGGCGTCATCGGTCGCCATCGCTCTCGCGGCGGCGGGGCGACGGGTCGTAGCGATCGACCTCGATCTGGGCGCGGCCAACCTGCACCTCATGACGGGCATCAAGCGTCCCGCCAGGACGCTCGACGACTTTTTCGCCTCGCGGACGGCTTCGCTCGCCGAGTGCGCCGTTCCCACCGCGTTTCCCGGCCTGCGCCTCGTCGCGGGCGACGGCGCGCGCCTGGGCGCGGCCAATCCCGCGCACCAGACCAAAATGCGCCTGATCCGGCACCTTCGCGATCTGGACGCCGACGTGATCGTGTGCGACCTGGGCGCGGGCACGGGCTACAACACCCTCGACTTCTGGCTCATGGCCGGCGAGCGATTCGTCGTCACCACCACCGAGCCCCCCGCGATCCTCGACGCCTATGCGATGATCAAGACGTCGCTCTACCGCTACCTGCTCATGCGGCTCAAATCGCAGCCCGACCGGCCCGAGTGTTTCGACGAGATCGAGGCGTATCTGCACGGGCGTTCCGAGCCGGCCGTCGCCGCGCTCAGCCTGCGGGGTTTTTTGGCGAAGCTGCGCGAGCGCGACGGCGTCATTGCGGGCAAGATGCGCACGTGGGTCGAATCGTTTGCGATCGAGCTCGTGCTCAACCAATCGCACGGCGAGGCCGATCTCGCCCTGCTCGGGCGACTCACCGATCTCGCCGCCGGCAACCTCGGCCTGACGCCTCCCACCGTGACGCGCCTGCCGCGCGAGGCCACGCTGCCCAACTCTATCGCGCGGCTCGTGCCCTTCGTCGCGTCGCGACCCGAGAGCCCTTATGCGTGGGCGATCGCCGATCTCGTGGCCCGGATCACGGGCCCCAATCGCGACGACGGCGCGCGGCGCATCCTCGCCGCCCTCGCGGTGAACGCGGGCGCCGCCGCCGAGCGCATCCGCACGCAGATCTTCGACTGACGAAAACAAAGGGGGTCGCCGTGGCCGATCATCCCGGACGCAACAATCAGATCGTGCGTCAGTGGAGTATTCTGATGCGCCTCGCGGCCAACAGCCGTTCGGGCATCGGGGTGTCGGTCAAGGAGCTTCAGGACGAGTACGGCGTCACGCGACGCACGATCGAGCGCGACATCGAGGGCCTCGCCGAGGCGGGCTTTCCGATCCTGCTGCTGCGCCAGGAAGGTCAGCTCAAGTTCTGGGGGCTCACGCAGCCCGCGCCGAATCTGCCGCCCTTTCCCCTCGATCAAGACGAGCTGATCGCGGTCTATCTGGCGGCCGGATTGCTCGAATTCTTTGAAGGCACGCCCTATCAGGAGGGCATGGACCGCGTGCGCACCAAGATCGCGGCGACGCTGCCACCCCGGGTGCTGGCCCGGCTCGACGACATCCGCGATCATTTTCTGCCCATGCGGCGTCAACGCGCGACCTACGCCGCCGGGCGCGAGATCGTCGCCGCGCTCAACCGGGCGCTGCTCACGCAGCATCAGTGCCGCATCGTCTATCACGCGCCGTCACGGGCCGAGGCGCGCGAGCACGTGGTGCGTCCGTGCGGCATTATCGTGCACCGGCAGATCCTGTACCTCGCGGCGCTGGTCGGCGATCGGACGGATCCGACGATCTTCGCCGTCGCGCGCATTCGCTCGATCGAGGTGCTCGACGCCCAGTTCACGATGCCCGACGATTGGTCGCTCGCGCGTTATGTGGACCCGCACTTCGGCATCTGGAAGGGCGCGCCCACGAAGATCGCCCTGCGCTTCGCGCCGCACGCCGCGCATATTCCCGAGGAGATCGAGTTCCACCCCACGCAGAAGACCACGAAGAACGACGACGGCTCGGTGGACGTGGAGATGACCGTCGGCGGGCTGAACGAGGTCGTGTGGTGGGTGCTCTCGTACGCCGACGCCGTGCGCGTGCTGCGCCCGAAGGAACTGGCGAACCGGGTGCGCGACACGGCGCGGGCCGTCGCCGCCTTGTACGACGACGCCAAACACAGTAAACCCGCGCCACGCCGAAAGAAGGCCTGAGCCGATCGGCGCGCCAGCCCGAACGGCCTGACGTCGCGGAAAATCCCTTCGCGGGTCTTTTTTCCTTGATCCCGACCGGATCGGTAGACTATCATCCTCCGCGTCTGTTTCCCGACAGTTCTTTTTGATTGAGGGGGACCCCCATGGAGATCCTGGATTTCCGCGTTCGTCCGCGGACCGAGTGGTACTACAAAGATCTTTACCCCACGCCGATTCCCGAGTTCCGCCGCTACGTCGAGATCTATCACACGCAGCACCTCATCACGATCAAGAGCTTCGAGGACTCCATCGCCGACATGCGCGCGGCGGGCGTGACGAAGGGCGTCATCTTCTCGGGCGACGCCGGCGGCAACCAGATCGTCGCCGACACGTGTCGCCAGTATCCGGACGCCTACGTGGGTCTCGCGGGGGCCAAGGTCGACAAGGGGATTCGGGACTGCGTTGAAACGCTGCGGCACGCGTTCGACGATCTCGGCCTCGCCGGCTGGAACATGGGGCCGTACCTGACGGGCGTCTACGCCGAGGACCGGCGCAACTACCCCGGTTACGCGCTGTGCGAAGAAAAAAAGAAGTGCGTCGTCATTCACAGCAGCGTGCACTACAACCCCGGAAAGGCGATCGACTTCGGCGATCCGCGGCACATCGATCAGGTGGCGGTCGATTTCCCCGGCCTCAAGCTGGTGATGGCGCACGCGGGCTACGGTTTCGGCGAGCTGGGGCTCATGGTCGCCAACCGCCACGACAACATGTTCGTCGATTTCACCGGGCTTCACCCTCGATATCTGCCGCCGCAGGCGATCACGATGATCAACGGCCCCCTGAAGCGAAAGGCGATCTTCGGAACGAACTTCCCCTGCCTCGACTTCGGCATCGTCGAGGAATGGATGAAGCTCCTGAAGGACGACGCGAAGCCGTACTTCCTCTACAAGAACGCGGCCCGCGCCCTCGGCCTCGAATAAGGGCGCAAACACCGACCGGCGTCGCGGCGACAGGGCTTCACGCCTTGTCCGCGGCGCCGGTTTTTCGTTACAGTGCCTTTCCCGAGTCGAAGAACAATTCGCGCGGCACAGGCCGCCTTGCCGGGAAGGCCCCATGACCACGGACACCTACACGGCGGTCCTAGACCACTTTTCCGAATACGCCATGGCGGTGGAGTCGAAGGACTACCCGAAGACCGACTTCACGCAGATGCAGTTTCGAGGGCATATCGACCACGCGGCGATCGCCGAGGCCTACGACGTGGCGATCCGCGAGATCCCGGTCTTCAACTGCAATCTGACCGAGCGGCACAAGGGTTTGTTCTATTTGCCGGTATGGGTTTTCAACAACGAGGTCAAGAACCGACTCGTCATCGAGGACTGTCGCCACATGGCCACCCTGCCGGGGCGGCCCTTCGAGCCGATGGAGTTTTCCACGCGCTTTCACTCGGAGCGCACGCGGCGGCGCATCGACGTGCGTCGCGAGTTTCCGTTCCGCTGCTACCTCGTGCGCGTGGCCGACGACCAGTACATCTTCTCGATCCTCTTTCATCACAGCGTCATGGACCCGGCCAAGGCGTATCGCCTGGTGACGCGCATGCTCGAGGGCTATCACGAGCGCGTCAAAGGCGTGCGCCCCGAGTGGGCCGACTCGCTCGGCATGGCCGCGCTGGTGCGCAAGGAAGGCTTCGTCAAGCCGATTCCGCTGGGGCGTTTCGCGCGCGAGCAGGTCTACGACGTGCTCGTGAAGAACCCCGAAAAGAGCATCGCCAACATCCGCACCAAGCGCATCCTGCCGGTCGCGGATTGCATGGGTCGCATCAGCATTCGTTACGTGCTCGACGACGAGAAGCTGCTGGCCGGGCTCACGGAACGCGCGCGGCGCAACGAGGCGACGGTGAACGACCTGATCTTCGCGTGCGCGCGCCGCGTCATCAGCCGGTGGAATGTCGAGCGCGGCGAAACCGTGGACAAGTTCCGCTTCATGCTCATCACGAGCCTGACGGGGCGCATGCCGCTCGGCGACAACACCGGCGCGGGCCTCGCGGGGCTCAACTTCGTCTCCGGCGGGCACAAGGACGCGGACCTCGACACGCTCATCCGCTATTTCCGCGACGTGCGAAAGGACCAGCTCGGGCGCGGCATCGACGTGCAGTTCTACAACACACTGCGCCACATCGTGCAGACGACGCGGGTGCTGCCGCTCGAAAAGCGGCTCGCGCTGGTGCGTCGCATCATCGAGCGCATCGGATGCACGTTCTACCTCTCGAACCTCGGCACGGTCTGGCCGCGCATCGAGAACGGGCGCCAGACGATGGACTCCGTCATTCTTGGCGCGGGCGATTTCGTCATCGACGACATCCACTCGTCGGCGTCGATCTCGCGCACGCTCGGCCTCGGCCTCACCACGCGCGTGCACAACCGGCGATTCTACATGAACTACGTGTGCGATCGTTTCCGTTTCGAGGACGCCGAGGCGCGCGAGCTCACCGACCGCGTCACGAACGAGTTCATCGCTTCGGCGGTCTGATTTTCGTTGCCCGCGCGGCCGGTTGGGTGTACAAATCTTCGCGCCCGGTCGGGCTTTGATTCGTCGCGCGTTCCGCGCGATCGCCGCCCGCCGCGGTACGCGAGGGAATTTTCATGAAAATCGAAGGTCACTTTTTTTGGATTGCGGCGTGCCTGTGCGCGTTTGTGGCCGGGTGCGGATGCGGCGACGACGATGACGACGACGGCGCCGACATGGTGCTGGAAGACGACGACACGACGACCGACGACGATGTGTCGGACGATGACGCGACGGATGACGACGCCGACGACGACACGACCGACGACGACGCGGACGACGACACCGATGACGACACGGGCGACGACGACACCGAGCCGTGCGACCTCGCCACGCACGACCCGCTGATCGAGGCGGGGCGCGCGAAGCTTGCCGAACTGGAACCGCAGGAGGCGTACGCCGAGTTCACGGCGGCGCTGGCGGCGTGCCCGGGCAGCGGCGTCGCACGTTACGGCCTGCTGCTCTCCGACGTGCAGTGGTACATGGTGTGGACGCACGAGTGGTACGATTACCTGTCCACCTACAATCCCGCGCCGCACGTCGCCGCCGCGCCCGCGACGTTTCGCGGCGTCGGTACGACGATCCAGACCGTCTTTCGGTACCAACTGCTGCCGATCAACGCCGAGATGACGCGGCTCGCGGACGAGATCGAGGCCGATCACGCGGATGCGACCTTTTCCCTCGACACCTTCCCGCTCTGGGTGGACGACGGCGAGACGACGCTCGACCTTCCGGGCGAGTGGGATGTCGCCGACGTGGGCATGATCCGCGCGTTCGTCGGGCTCTGGCAGTTTGTGGTCCATGCCCTGCTGTCCTTCGATGTCGAGTTCAACTATTCGATCTTCGCCCTTCAACCGCCGCCCGAGGGCGGGACGCCGACCGAGGTCGTCCATCACTACGCGGGCGTAATCCTCGAAATTCTGGATGACGCGAACTACCCCGACTTCCTGACCTTCCTGCCCGGGGGCGAGCAGGAACTCGAAACGGCAGCCGTTGAGATGGGCCACGGCCTGCGCGCGCTCGCCGCGGGATTCGCGGACGCGCTCGACCAAACCGGCGATCAATCGGGTGACGTGGCGGGGTACGTGGACGAGAACGACAACGGCCAGTGGGACGACGGCGAGCCGTATCGCATCCCCGTGATGGGCGATCTGACCGACGAGCAGAGCGAGGACTGGCAGGGCGTCGTGGACATGGCCGAGCACCTCGGCGTCGCGTTCCTCGACGGCGGGCCCGACGACATCAACGCGATCCTCCCCGACTGGTTCTGGATCTCGGATGCGAACGCGCTGCTCGAGTTCCTCGGCGTGGAGCTCGCGCTCCCGCCGATTCCGCTGCCGATCGGTCCGCTGTTTTACGATCCCCCCGCCGACGGATTGCGCGGAACCGTGAGAACGGTGGCCGAGGCCCTTTACGCGTTGACGACGCCATGACGAGGAACACCACGGCCATGACGAGGAACACCATGAAAATCTGGAACTGCGTTTTTGCGATCGCGATCTTCTGCGCGTCCGGCTGCGCTTCCGACACCGAAGGTCCTGACGACGTTGTCGTGCACGGACTCGACAAACCGCAGGCGGCCGGCGATGACGACGAGGCCGCGCGCGCGGTCGGAACCGCCGCGCCCCGCGCATGCGAGGCCGTCGCGCCCGAGGCGTGGCCCGAGCCCGATCTGTCGGGGCCGTCGGTCGTTGCGTTCGACGCGGACCTGTTCATCACCGTGAACGACCAAAAGTTCTTTCCGATGGGGTTCTATCGCGCGCCCGAGGACGACGAGGGCATGGCGAGCTACCGTGCCGAGGGCTTCAACATCGGGCTCAATCGCCCCGGTTGCTGCTCGGGCGATTCGCTCGCCGAGCAGATCGATATTCTGGAGCGCGCCGCCGACGCGGGGCTCATGATGATCTTCGACCCGTGGTCGTCGCGCGGCGACGTGCTGACAAGGCCGGAGGAAGACTTGGCCGCAGAGCTCGAGGCGCGAAACGATCAGGGCGCGCTCTTCGGCTGGTACACCTTCGACGAGCCGGGCCTCGACGGCACCGACAAGGAACTGACCTCGCGTATGCACGAGGTGCTCTCGACCTACGACCCCGATCATCCCGACATGCTCGTCGATGCGCCGATCAACGACTTTGCGCTCTACGTCGACGACTGCGCGATCTTCATGGTCGATCCGTATCCCTCCGACTGGGCGCCGCTCGTCTACGTCAAGGCGGTGATGGAAGAGGCCAAAGCCGCGACGGGCGAGACGAAACCGATCATCGGTGTGATGCAGGCGTTCAGTTGGGATCGGTACGAGGGCCGCGACGACACCGAGTATCACCCCGACGGCCTCGAGATGCGCAATATGACGTGGCAGTTCATCGTCCACGGCGCGAGCGGGCTCATTCCGTGGAACTACACCGGTGACTACACGATTCACGCCGAGCCCGAAATCTGGGCGAGCTGGCTGGAGACGGTCGCCGAGGTGAACGAGCTGGTGCGCGTGATCCTGACGGCGAACGCGAGCGTGAACCTCGGCGTCGAGACGGCCATGCCGACGCTCTTCGACCACGTGGTCAAGCAGGATGCCGGGTCGTCGTGGGTGTTTTCCGTCTCGACCAACGACCGCGTCTCGACCGTGTCGCTCGATCTGTCGCCGCTGGGCGACGCGGCGTGCGTCGTCGATTACACCACCGGCGAAGTCTTCGAGGTGGACGAAGACGGGCGCGTGACGATTCCCTACGGCCCGCTGCAGGTGCGGATCATCCAGATTCCGGGCTGATCGAAGAGACTAGCTTCGGCGGGCATTCCAATCGGCGAGCGCGTCGCCAAACGTGTCAACGACGTGCGCGCACAGGTCCGCCCACGCGGGCGAATCGACGAATCGCTGATTGATCTCGATCTCGATCCCGAGATAGCGGTCGACGAACAGGCTGCGAAGGGTCGTCGTGTGGCCGTCGTCGGTCCCGCGATAGGGCCGGTTCGCGTGAACGGCGTATCCGCCCGCTGCGCGAAGTCGCCGCATCCACAATCGGGCGAACGCCGCTTCTTCGCGGTATTTCGGATCGAAGAGGATGCCGATGTCGGTCGATCGCGCGCGCCCCTTCCAGATGGGCGTGAACGAATGAACGGACAGGTGGACCACGCCTTGCGAACGCATCCGCAACCCGATGGCTCTCCGCAAAACCTCGTCCCAATAGGGCGAGTGATACCCGTCGAGCAGTTCGACCCGCAGCGCATCATCGAGCGTGCGCGAATACTCCGAGAACACCTCGGGGTTTTTGGGCGAGCGGTTGGCGTCCACGACCAGCCGGGTGATGGAAAACGCGTGGAACGGTGCGCGCAGGTCGTCGCGAAGACGCCTCGCGAGGTCGAGCGCTCCCGCGTCCCAGCCCCGATGGCCGGTCAACACGTCTCGCGGAATTCGAATCTTGCCGCGTAGCGCACCGGGGATCGCGCGGCCAGCGTGCTCGCAGGTGATGACGACGCGCCATTCACGCATCGACGAACATCTCCCCGGACGCCATGCAATCGGCGACGCGTCGATAGACGTCCCGCAGGTGCGCGCGCGTCGGATTCATCAGCGCCGCGCGGCGGATTCGCCGCGCCAGCGTGCCGCGATCGAGGATCGTGTCGAGCCGCGGCCGCTCGCGCCGGATCGCGCGCACGCCGCGCTCGTCGAGGGCGTCCGCGATCGCGCGCCACACGTCGCCCGCCGCGCACGGGTCGTCCTCGACGCCCCACAACGCCAGATACTCCTCTTCGCCTACTGTCGCGAGGTCGGCATCGCGCACGCACGCCAAAAACGTCTCGCGCAGCCCGTCGGTCGCAAAGGCGCGCTGCCGCGCGTGCGAGGCGAAGGTTCCATCGGCGAGCGCGCGGATCGCTTCGATCACGAGCGCGGCGACGGCGAGATCGGCCGCCGGGCACTCCTGCGCGTCGAGCAGGCGGATCTCGATCGAGCCGCGACCGAACCGGGCGATCGCGCCGCGTGAATTCAACCACTCCTCCCGCAGGATGCCGTCGGGGTCGTGCGGCGCGATGTCGCGATACATGGGATCGAGGATCGCGCGCCGATACTCGCCCTCGTCGAAGACCGGCTCGGGAATCAACGGCCCGTTGAGCGACGGGATGCGGATCTGGTTCTTCAGGTACTGATCGAGCCGCGCGTCCAGATAGCCCGTGTCCGCGCCGTCCAGGATCGGCGACGACGCGGCGAGCGCCGGCAAAATCGGCAGCACCAACCGGATCGCGGCGTGAAGCCGGCCGAATTCCTCGTCGTTCGCGAAGGGCAGGTTGATGTGCGTGGATTGGAGATTCGACCAGCCGTGGCCGCGGCAATCGAAGATGCGGTTGTACGCCTGGTAGACCTCGTTGAAGTCGTGCGGCCACAGCCGCGTCTGCGTCAGCGGGTCCATCCATGGGTGCGCGCCGGTGCCCAGCAGCCGCGCGCCGCGCTCTCGCGCGATGGCGTCGGCCTGCCGCGCGTGTTCGGAAAAAGCGTCCGCAAGGCCATCGAGCGAGGCCGCGGGTCCGTTCGTCTTGAATTCGATCACATGAAGGACGAGCTCGTTCGACCAAGCGATCGGGTCGTCGTCGCGGCGCGCGTGCGACTCCAGCACCGCGTCGCCGATCGGCGCGACGTCGAGCGTATTCGCATCGACGATCATGGACTCGATCTCGATGCCGATGCCCTCGAAGAGCCCGAGCCGCGTCATCCGAGCGTCCCATTCGCGGCCACGCTGCCCCGTTGCCGCTCGATGCGATCACGGAAGTGTTTCATGACGAGACGATAGAGTTCGTCCTGCAGCACCGCGTCCTCGATTCCCGCTTCGATGCTGGGGTTGTCGTTGATTTCGATCACGACGCACCGTTTGTCGAGTTCCTTCAGGTCCACGCCGTAGAGCCCGCGACCGATCAGGTTCGCCGCGCGCAACGCCGTCTGCACCACCAGCGGCGGCGCGTCGTCGACCGGGATCGTGTCCACCGGGCCGTAGCGCGTGCGCCCGTTCTGCGATCGTTTCACGATTTGCCAGTGTTTGCCCGCCATGTGATAGCGGCACACGAACAGCGGCTTGCCGTCGAGCACCGTCACGCGCCAGTCGAAGGGCGTGGGCACGAACTCCTGCGCGACGATGAACTCCGAGCGCTCGAGCAGTTTGTCCGATCCCGACTTCAGCTCTTCTTCGTTTTTCGCCTTGATGACGCCGAACGAGTAGAAGCTGTCGGGTTGTTTGAGCACGCACGGCAGGCCCAGCGTCGGCACGACGGCGTCGAGGTTGTCGCGGCTGACGATCATCGTCTTCGGGATCGGGATCTTGTGGCGGCCGAGCAGTTCCGCGAGGTACACCTTGTTCGTGCAGCGCAGGATCGATTCGGGGTCGTCGATCACCACCAGTCCCTCGGCGGCGGCGCGCCGCGCGAAGCGGAAGGTGTAGTGATTGACGTTGGTGGTGTCGCGGATGAACAGGGCGTCGAACTCGCCGATGCGGTCGAAATCCTCGCGCCCGATGATCTCGACCTCGAAGTCGAGCGCCTCGGCGGCCTTGACGAACTTCTTGACCGCGCGCTCGTCGGAGGGCGCCGAGTCGTCGCGCGTGTCCCACAGGATCGCCATGTCGTAAAAACGCTCGGGCCGCTCGCGCACGGGGGCCGGGTAGCGTTCGAGGTGGCTCTTGGTCGCCGCGATGACGAAGGGGCGGTGCGCCTCGGGGATCTCGCTCGCGGCGATCGGCTTGATGTGCTCGAGCTCCCACGTCTCGTGGCGGCGGAATTCGGCGCGCAACAGCGGCGCGCGGAACTTGGCGAAGAGCTTGCCCGCGAGGTGATCGTAGCGCTTCGCCACGTTGCGCCCGAAATAGACCGAGAGCACGAAGTGGTCGGATTGCAGCGGCGCGAGGCTCTTGTCGATCAGTTCGTCCAGG
Organism: uncultured bacterium; assembly: GCA_964586775.1. Lineage (GTDB taxonomy): Bacteria > Lernaellota > Lernaellaia > JACKCT01 > JACKCT01 > JADLEX01. Next base: position 13,393 of record CAZPJD010000056.1, read on the forward strand.
TCGTCGCCCGCGAGCTTGATGATGGTCGCTGACTTCAGGTCCTGAATCGTCGAGATCGACGGCATCACCTTGTGCCCGCGCGCCTCGGCGAGCAGCGACACGTAATAGCCGACGCTCTGGTAGCGGTACGACCGGCACAGGTTCATGACGCGCAGGCCGCGCTCGCGCGCGAACTCGGGCTGCGTGAGGTATTGCCGCGCGAGCACCACGCGCACCCCCGGCACGTCGAGCGGCCAGTTGTGCAGCCGTTCAACCACGACGAGGTTTTTCACGGTGTCCGTCGTTTCGCCGGGGCTCGATGAGGAGAAGGTTTGCATCGTAAGTGACGATTCCCAGAAGGATTGCGCCGATCACGCGGTCGATCGCGATCGGGTAGTGGTGGCTTTCGGCCACCGGGTTGGGCCAAAGGGGGTCCGCCACGAGCACGGTCTTCGTGGCCGAATCATAACCGCACAGCACGACGAAGTGACCGGATGGGTCGCCGCGCACGTCGTCGTCGATCATCTCGTCGCCGTATTCGCGCGACGTTCGGTGCAGATAGGTCGCCGAAAGACCCGTCAGGATCGGCACGCCGCGCTGCAATTGCTCGCGGATCAAACGCCGCGTCAGATCCTCGAAACGCAGTTCGCCGCCCAGCGCGAAAAAGTCCAGATATGCGCCGGTCGCCGCCTGCAGCCGGCGGCTGCGCTTGTGCGCGGCCTGACGGCGGAGTTTGTCGGCGATGTCGGGGCGCGGCTCGGCGAACCACGTGGGGTCGAAGAGCTTGAGGTTGTACGTGTAAATCGTCGCCGAATATCCGCGGCGCAGAGCGTCGACCGCGAGAAACCCCGCGAGGGTGCCGCCGGATTCGAGCATGGGGATCTCGGAGGCGAGGCGCCGGAGCGAAACGCGATCACCCCAGTATTCGTAGACCGCGTGAAGGCAGGTCGGCCCGCACGTGACGTCGTCCGGCTGTGGCCGGATCGAAAATGTCAGGCGCGTCTCCATGTCCATGTGAACGGGTTCCGGCATGACCCCGCGATTTCTCGGCCGCGCCCCTTTTGTCGACGTGGCCTTAGCTAAACGCAACGCGCGGCGCTGTCAACGCGCGCGGACCGCAAACTCCGCGCGTTTGCGAAACGTGCGGCAGGATTCCGATCACGATTTCGCTTCGACAAACCGGGTCACTTTTTCATTGTGAGTCCCGCCGTCGGATGTTATCATCGTCACGGTCGTCGAACCGGATCTTCGATGCAAATCGGGATTCGTACGAGGTGCGCCATGGAAAACACGAAACGACATCCCGTAATTCATCTTCTTTCCGTCTCGTTGATGTTGATGGTGTCGATCGGAGCCTGGGCCGATTGGCGCATCAGCCATGTCGCGCCGGGGCAGGACCTCGGCATCTACGCACCGCAACGCATGATCCTGACGGACCCCGAAACCGGCGAGGTGCACGTGTTCTTTTACGGCCACGCGGTGACGCACGCGATCATCGACGGGGACGACGTCGAGTGGGACATCGTCGATCCGCGCGCGCAGGGCTCGGGCCCGATCTCGGCCGCGTGGACGCCCGACGGACGCCTCGGCGTCGCGTGGGTGGATGTCATCACGCGGCGAATTTACGTAGCCATTGAGGACGGCGGCGGCGGGTGGGACATCCGCGGGATCGACTCGGGCGCGTATTATCCAGCGGGGTGGGCCGGCGTGGGACTGGCGTTTGACGCCGATGGCGTGCCGTTGCTCATCGTCCTCGCGTACACTTACTCCGAAACGGATGCCCGTCTGCGACTCATCCGCTTTACCGACACGCCGAGTGTGTTGTTTGAGCAAACGGCCAATGTCGCCGCTGAAATCGCGCGAGGAAACGGCGGCGACGTCTGGTTTATGTATACCTCCGGCTTCGACGGTGGACTCGGGACATTTGACCCGATTTCCGGGTTGCTGTGGGAGGACTGGACCGAATGGCCGCTCACGTGGGGAGATGATGGAACCGCGGCGAGCCCCGGCATCGCCTTGTGGCCGAACGGCGCGGGGATCGGCGGCGTCCTCGTTCGAACTACGGAGGAATATCTCGGGGGCGAGGGTGACACCTACGTCTACTGCCGTTCGCTGCGTCATTTCGAATCCGAGATGGAGGGCCAATTTCAGGATCTCCCTTTGCCGTTCGACATGCCAGACAGGATTGATGCCGTCGCCGGTTGGGCCGGGGACGACCTCGGGTTTTCGGTGGTGATGAGTAACGGCGGGCGTATCGTCCTCGCCGAATACGACGCGAACGCCGCGTTGACGCCAGACTCGACCGTGCTCGAGGTATCGAGTGCGTACAGCATCATCGGCGACGAGTCCCTGCGACTGGATGCGGCGCGAGGCGCGGACGGTCTGCCGCGAGCGGCATTCATCGCCAACGGTCGGTTGGAACTCGTGTCGCCCGACGACGACTGGACTCGCCGCACGCTCACCGAGTCCCGCGTTACACGCCAACCGAATATCTGGGTCGATCCGTCGTCGTCGACGCAAGTGGTGGAGATCCTTTCACTCACCATGACGGACGAGCCAAAACTGCGTCTAGATAGATTCGATTCCGAGTGGACCACCACGACTTGGCCACTGCCGGTCGAACCGGACCAATTCGAGGACCACTGCAACCTGAGTGCGGCGCGGGCGGAAGACGGTACGTGGTACGCCCTGCTGGAGTACCACTATGGTTCCGGCTGGCGCGGGGCGGTCTTGCGCTTGGTCGACGACGAATGGGTCTCGGTGCCGCTTCCGTTGACGATAGAAGGACACAACCTGCCTCGTATGCGAAAGGGTGCGGACGGGGAAATCTATCTGGGTCTGCGCACCGAAGGGGGATATCAGGTTCTGCGTCGTGACGGCGGTGACTGGAGTGTTTTCGACTCGACCGACGACATCTCGCCGACGCTGACCGAGCACGGCGACTTCGACGTGGACGCGAACGGCGATATCCACGTCCTGTCCACGACCTCTCTCGGGTTCGGGCTTCGCTACTTTCACCACGATGCGGGGACCGACCATTGGAGCCGCGAAACGGTCGACGACCCGGCAGGCCGCTGCGGACCCGACGCGCAGATCCGGATTGTGCCCGCGAGCGACGGAACCGCGGTCACGGGGATGTGCGTGGATCGTTGGATCGCCTCCGGAGACGACGGAATGCTCACGGCGTTCGTTCGCCCGACGGCGGGAGAATGGAGCGACGTCTCCGTCTTTTCCGGTATGTGGTCCGGTCCAGACTGGGGAATCGACGGCGTATGGACGGGCGGCGCGGCCCGGTTCGTCACCAGCCACGAGGGTCGGATGCATCTGGTGGATGTGGATGGGCTCGTCGTGGATGACGAAGCGGTCGAGGGGGCGATCGGCGAGGGGGCAATCGATGCCCTCGTCACGCCGACCGGCGACGATTTTATCGCGTACGAGGCCGCCGCGGGTGTCGCGATCGCATACCCGTTCGACCTGGGAGAAGACTTGGAAAGAGTCTGGACGCCTCCCGTGCCCGGCTCCGCGACGCCAATGCAGGAGCTTCCGCTCGATCGCACCGAGCATCCCTGCTCGGATCCCGGAGACGATGACGACATCGCGGACGACGACATGGTCGACGACGATACGGACGACGACGACACCGACGACGACACGCTCGATGACGACGGGTCGCCGATCGACGATGACGCGGGATCGACCGACGACGACGCGGAAATGGACCACGCTCATCACGGCGATTCCGATTCCGACGATTCGTCGTGGTGCGGGTGAGCGCATCGCGGCGATATTCGACCTTCACATGGATTTTTGTTGACACCCGCGCATCGGCGGACCAACATGGATGCGCCACCCGTTCGGGGGACTTCCCATGACGCCGATCCTGCAAGCCGCCGAATCCGCCACGTGCGGGCAGCCCGACAAACTGTGCGACGTGATCGTCGAGAACATCCTCGACAGCATCCTCGCCGACGACCGCTTCGCGCGGGTCGATCTCGACGCCATCGCGACGCGAGGGATGATCCACCTGGCGGGCGAGATCACCACGCGCTCCTACGTGCACCTCGAGGCCATGACGCGGCGCATCCTCGCCGAGGTCGGCTACATCGACCCCGAGACGCAGTTCGTCGCGGGCAGTGTGGCCGTTGTCGCGCTGATCGGCGAGCAGAGCCCCGAGATCGCCCTCGTGGTCGACAACAAGGGCGCGGGAAACCAGTGCGTGTGCGTGGGATACGCGACGAACGAGATGGAGCGGATCGGCATCGCGGGGGACTACGTGCCCTTCGCACAGTGGCTGGCGCACCGGCTGACGCGTCGCCTCGAGGCCGTGCAGTTTCACGACGGATTCAAGACGCTTTACCCCGACGGCACGAGCCAGGTGGTGGTCGAATACGCGGGCGGCGTGCCCGCGCGCGTGCTGGACGCCGCCGTCGCGTGCCATCACAGCCGCGCCCTGCCGCTCGATCGCGTGCGCGAGCGCCTGAACGACGAGGTCATCGCGCCGGTGCTGACCGCATTGCCCGCCGAGTTGGTCGCCGCCGCGCGCCGTCGCCCGAACCACGCCGGACCCTTCACCGTCGGCGGCCCCGCCGCGGACCTCGGCCAGTCGGCGCGAAAGGGCGTGAGCGACGCCTACGGAACCGCATGCGCATTCGGCGGCAGCTCCGCCGTGGGCAAGGACCCGACCAAGACCGACCGCGCCGCGCTCTACATGTCGCGCTATCTGGCCAAGAACCTCGTCGCGGCGGGCTTCGCCGATCGCGCCGAGGTCAGCCTGATCTACGTGCTCGGCGAGGGCGCGCCGATCTCGGTGCAGGTCAACACCTTCGGCACCGGGCGCGTGCCCGACGACCGGCTCGCCGTGGCGCTTTCTCGCGCGGTCGATCTGACGTGCGCGGGCATCGTCGAGACCTTGCAGCTTCGGCGGGTGCGTTACGCGCCCTTCGCGTGCGGCGGATACTTCGGACGCACCGAGCTCGACGCGCCGTGGGAGCGGCTCGATCTGGCCAACGCGCTGAAGTCGGACATTTCCTAAAAGACGCGAAAGGGCATCGGCGATGACCACGACCAGACGACCGGGATTCGCCACGCTGTGCGTGCATGGGCGCAAGCATCTGGACAAGCACGAGGAAGACTTCCCGATCCGCAGCGTCTCGACGCCGATCTACATGTCGTCGACGTTCGCGTTCGCCAGCGCCGAAGAGGGTGCGGGGATTTTTTCGGGCGAGCAGGGCGGCTATGTGTACACGCGGCTCGGCAATCCCACGACCACGGCGCTGGAAAAAGAGGTTGCGTATCTGGAGGGCGCCGAGGCGGGGCTCGCGTTCACCTCGGGCATGGCGGCGATCTCGGCCATCACATTCGCGCTGTGCCAAACGGGCGACAACCTCGTCGCCGCGCGCTGCCTCTACGGCGGCACGCACAAGTTTTTCGACGGCATGTGCCCGCGGTTCGGCATCAGCGCGCGGCCGGTGTGCGGCACCGACGTGGATGCGATGCGCGCGTCCATCGACTCCGGCACTCGCATGCTCTACGTCGAGTCGCCCGCGAACCCGAACATGGAGCTGGTGGACATCGAGGCGGCGGCGGCCATCGCGCGCGGCGCTGGGATTCCCCTAGTCGTCGACAACACCTTCGCCACGCCCTACCTGCAAAATCCCATTGGCCTCGGCGCGACGATCGTCATGCACTCGGCGACCAAATACATCGGCGGACACGGCGACACGGTGGCGGGGATCGTGGTCGGGCCGGAGGATTTCATCAACACGCTACGCGGCGAATTCCTGCGCGATCTGGGCGGCAACATCAGCCCCTTCAACGCGTGGCTGCTGTTGCGCGGGCTCAAGACGCTGCCGGTGCGCATGGACCGTCACAGCCGCAGCGCCATGGAGATCGCCCAGTACCTGAACTATCACCCCAAGGTCGAGCGCGTGTACTACCCCGGTCTGCGCAACCATCCGCAGTACGACCTCGCGCGGCGGCAGATGCGCGACGGCGGCGGGATGATCGCGTTCGACGTGAAGGGCGGGCGCGACGCGGGCCGCGCGGTCTGCAACGCCGTGCACCTGTGGACGCTCGCCGTCAGCCTGGGCGACGTGGACAGCCTGATCGAGCATCCGGCCAGCATGACGCACTCCACCTACTCCGAGGAGCAGCTCGCCAAGGCGGGAATCGGCACGGGCATGATCCGCCTGTCCGTGGGCCTCGAAGACGTGGAGGATCTGATCGAGGACCTGCGTCTCGCGCTCGAACGCATCTGATCGCCGCCCGGCCGCTTGCCCTCGCGCCGCGCCCGTGGTCAATTGCGCGGCGATGCTCCTTCGACCATCCGTCCCATCGCCCGGAAGCGGTCGATACGTCGCCGCCGTGCTCGCGGCGACGCTCATTCCCTTCGCCCTCGCGCCGTATCCGCCGCTACAGGATCTGCCCGACTGGGCGTTTCAGGCCCGCATCTGGAACGGATTGGCGGATGGATCGGTCGACCTCGCCGCGCACTATCAGGCCGTGGCGCTCCCGGTGCCCAACAGCGTCGTTACGTTCGCAATGGCTCTGCTCAGCAAGTTCGTCGGTTATGTGTGGGCGGCGAAGCTGTTGGCGATCGCGACGGCGATCTTCTTCGCGTTCGCCTTCGTGCGCTTCGTTCGAGCGACGCGGCGCGACTACGCCCCGGGCGTGGAACTTGTCGGCGCGTTTTTCGCCGTGGGGCACTTCTTTTGGATGGGGTTCCTCAACTTTCAGCTCGGCCTCGCCGTTGCGTTCTGCGTGCTCGCCGATGCGCTCGACGGGCGCGGCGCGCCGATCCCGCATCGCCCGCTACGCACGGCGATCGGTCTCGTCGCGTGCTGGTTTTGCCATTTCCTCGCCTTCGCCGCGCTGGTCGTCGCCCTCGCCGGGCTCGTGTTCGATCGTCATCGTTTTCGCGCGGGCGCCTATGCGCGTCTCGCACTCGCGGCGTCGCCCTCACTCGCGCTGCTCGCGTGGTACGCCTCGGCGCGCGCGAGCGATTTCTTCATCGGCTATCGCTACGCCAATCCGGTCAAGTGGCTGTGGTACAAGATCGGCCCCTTCGCCGTCGCCACGGGTTTCTACCCGGTCACCACGCCCGCCACGCAGTGGGTGGTCGTCGCCATCAACGTCGTCGCCACGCTCTCGCTCGGCGCAATCGCCTTGATCGCATTGATCAAACTCGTTCGCGACCGCTCGCCGCTTCGCTTCGCGGTGCTCGCGCTCGTCGGCGTTGGGCTCGTCGCGCCGACGCGATTCTTCGAAGTGATCCGCCCGGGCGAACGCTGGCTCTTTTTCGGCGTGCTCGTCGCGCTCGCCGCCACGCCGGGTTTTGACCTGTCCCGCCAATGGACGCGGCGAATCGCGACGGCGCTCATCGCGGTATCGGTGCTCAACGGGGCGCAAGCGCTGGGCGCGGGGTTCGCGGTGCGCCGCTACGTCGAGGCGATCGACCGCGCCGTGCCCCCGGGCGCGACGATGCTCGTTGTGTCGGACAGCCACTTTCATTTTCGCGAGGAACGCTCGTGGAGTGCGAAGGCCGCGGACCCTTATAGCTGGCCGAACTGGGTGTCGGCGCTCAAGTTCGCGCCGAATTGGAATCGGGTGCGTTCGGGCGGATACGCGCCGGAGCTTTTCCCCAGCGGCCTCGTGCGTCCGCGCCCGCGCGACCTGCCTCCGCTGGGTGGACTGGCCGGGCTGGGCGACGCGGCGGCCGTCGCGCCCTACGACGCGATCGTCGCGTCGGGTCTCGCGCCGAACCTGCGCGCGATCGAAACCGCCGCGCGCTCGAATTTCACCGCCACCGCACGTGGGCGAGATTTCGTCGTGCTCACACGTACGCCCGCCGCGCGCTGACGCGCTTCACTTCGTACGACGAAACACGAGGTCGTTGCGGATCAGCCAGTCGTTGAAGTCGATGAGGTCGAGCCCAAAGCTGCGCAGGCGGTCGAGCTCGGGGTCGGGCGGCGGCAGCTCGGCACTCAGATCGCGCAACAGATCGCCATCGTACGAAAAGCAGTACGACATGTTGCGCTTCGCCTTCTTGTCGATCTTCGGACCGTAGAACTTGTTCTCGCGGTAGACATTCGCCGCGTCGTAGCAGTAGTCGTTTTCGCGGCGGATGTTCCACTGGTCGTCGTGCACCATCAGCGCGTATCGCGGGCGCGGGCTGTCGCGCAGCAGGCTACGGCCGACGAAACCGTTTTCGACCTCCAGCCCCATCAGATCGAGCAGCGTCGGCGGGATGTCCACATGACTTCCCAGTTCGCGATTCACCCCCGGCGCGACCGAGCCGTCGGGCGTGTAGATCATCATCGGCAGCCGGAAGTAGATCTCCAGCTTGCGCGTCATGTCGAGCTTCACGTCGTCGGGAAATCGCCAGATGCCGTGATCGCCGACGAAGATGAAAATCGTATCTCGAAACCACGGCTTGCCCTTCGCGAGGTCCATCAGCAAGCCGATCGAGTGATCGGTGTACCAGATGCCCCGCGAATAGTTGTCGTAATCCCCCTTGTACCTTTTGCCCGGGAAAACCGGATCCGTCGGGTAGCTCTGCTGAAACGGGTAGTGATTCGAGAGCGTGAGCAGCTCGGCGAAGAACGGCTTGGTCGAACCATCGATCACGTCGAGCGAGTGACGCACGTGGTCCTCGTCCGACGGCCCCCAGCCCACCATCGTGTGCGGGATCGTCGCGTAGTCCTTGATGTCGCGCACCTCTTTCATGCCGTGCTTCTTGAAGAACGTGCGCGCGTTGGCGTAGTTGCCCTTGTACGACTTGAGCAACAGCGTGTGATAGCCCTTGTCCTTGAAGACCGACGGCAGGCACTTCAGGTGGATGTCGGGATACGTTTGGAAGATCGACCCGCCGCTCACGCGCTCGTACATCGAGCAGTGGATCGCGCACTCGCTGCGCTGCGTCTGATGGGCGTTGGCGTAGAAGGGATCGAAGACGAGCGACTGCGCGCCCAAGCGATCCAGATTCGGCGTCAACGAAACCTTCGCGCCGTAAAGCCCCATCTCGAACGCGCGCACCGACTCCATCACCACGAGCAGCACGTTCTTTTTTGCGAAGGTCCGCCGCTCGCGATCAGGATCGGGGACTTTTTTCAAGCGCCCGTGCGACGTGGGATCGAAGTTGTACAGATCGTCATCATAGGGGTAGTAGCGCGCGGTGTGCCGCTTGACGCGCTCCGTGCGTTTCGAGAGGGCTTTGTCGTTCTCGAAGAGCATCGCGACGCCATCGCGCAGCAGATACATCACTGGCTCGTTCTGCGGCCGCGCGAGCGGATGCGCGCGCGTCGCTTCGAAGATGCCGACGAGGATCGCGAGCACCACGAAGAGCCCGATCGATGGCCCGAGTCGCGGCACGCTGCCGAACCGCTGCTCGGCGACAATCAGGGCCGCGACCGGAATCGCGACGCCGAACAAAAGATCCTGCCAACGCAGCAGCTCGAAGAAACTCGTTCCGAGCCCGGCGGCATCGCGCCATTGCAGCATGATCTCAAGCGTCGGCCACGACTGATAGAAGCGGAAATAGAACAGGAATCCGATGTGCAACGCCGCGACCACGACCGCGAACGGGATGAGGATCGGCCAACGCCAGATGCGGCGGCGCGGCAGGAGCACCAGAACCCACGCGACGAAGACGGCGAGCGCGAGGATGTCGAGCAGGACGAGCGGATGGAAATGCTCGCCGAGCGAGAACCACGCGTAGGCACCCGCGACCGCGCCGAAGGCGACGGACGCGAGAAGAGGAATCCACGCCGTGGGCGGAAAGGCCGCGCAAAGTGCCGCCGCGACGGCGCGGACGACACGGCGCACCCGGCCGCGGGGCTTCGATAACTCGACCTCGTCGGGGACCGCGGATTTCGTCGCACGGGCGCGTTTTTGCGCGAGTCTGGTTTTCTTCAAATCGCCATCTCTTCCATGGCCCCGATGAATTCTTCATCACCATCGCGGCGCACGAGCGGCGCGCCGGCATCGACAATGGCGTGACAATTAGATGAATTTCGGGTGACGCGTCAACGGGCTCGGTGATCAGGTGGCGCGGGTGGCGCATTTTCGGCCGAGTAACGAGGCCGAAGATGTGTCGAGATCGAAACACACCTTCCCCGGCCGAGGCGGCCGGTGAAAGTGTGGCACCCAGTGAATCCATCACTCCCCTCTCCCGTTGGACGGGAGAGGGGTTGGGGGTGAGGGTCGCTCAGGTCGCGGTACGAGGCCCGCTAAAAATTCGTCGCGCGGGGGAGCTGCGTCGGCAGGGGCTTCGGGTAGCGGCTCGTCAGTTCCTTCACCGCGCCCTCGAGCCCGCGCACAGACATCTCGAACATGGGAATCTGCTCGCGGATCATGTTGAGCGTGAACGTCCCGTACGACACGTTCCACTCATCCTCGGCGATGGGATTGATCCACACCGTGTGGCAGAAGTTTTCCTTGATGCGACGCAGCCACGCGAGCCCCGAATTCGACTGCGGCGTGGCGTAGTCGATCGCGCCGCGCGGGTGCGTCAGCTCGTAGGGGCTCATGCTCGCGTCGCCGACGATGATGACGCGCGTATCCGGGTCACGGCGGAACAGATCCTCGACCTTCACCGGCTTTTCGTAGCGCATCGGGTCTTCGTAGACCACGTCGTACACGCAGTTGTGGAAATAGAAAAAACGCACGTCCTTGAACTGGCCGCGGGCGTAGTTGAACAGCGTGCGCGTCAGGCGCACGTAGGGCGTCATCGACCACCCGCCGTTGTCGAGGAAGATGAAGAGCTTGAGCTTGTCGATCTCGCGCCGCTCGAAGACGAGCTCGATCTCGCCGCCCTGGCGCACCGTTTCGTGGATGCTCGCGTCGATGTCGAGCTGGTCGCGCGGGCCCGCGGGGGTCATGCGACGAAGCCGGTCGAGCGCCTCGCCGATGTTCTGCGCCGTGAGCATCTGCCCCTCGGCGTAATCGATGTAGCGCCGGTCCATCGCGACCTTGATCGCGCTGCGGTTGCCCGGCGATCCGCCCACGCGCATGCCGTCGGGATGGAATCCGCCGTGGCCGACGGGGCTGCGTCCGCCGGTGCCGATCCACCGATCGCCGCCGTCGTGGCGCTCGGTCTGGTCCTGCAATCGCTTGCGGAAATACTCCATCACCTCGTCGGGGTCCATGCCGCGCAGCGCCGCTTTTTCTTCTTCGCTCAGAAACGGCGCGTTCTGCGGATCGGCGAGCCACTTCGCCAGCAGATCCTCGATATCCGACGAAAGCGCCTGCAACACCGATTCGTCGATCGCCTTGCCCTGAAAGTGGTGCGCGAAGATCTGGTCGTAGATGTCGAAATACTTCTCGGTCTTCACGAGCAGCGAACGCGCGACGACGTACAGGTCCATCAGGTTGGTGACGAGCCCCTCGCCCAGCGCCTTTTGCAGACGCAAAAAGTCCGTGGGGCGCACCGGCACGCCGTAGTCGCGCAGCAGGTAGAAGAACGCCTTGAACACGTGCGCCTCAGCTCGCCTTGCCCACCGCCTTTTGCGCGCGGAAGAGATCGTCGCTCTTTTTGAAGAGCAGACCCAGCAGCGGGATCGACGTGCGGCTCTCCAGATCCTTCACGTTGAAGTCGGGGTCCGAGGTCAGCGCGCGGATCCAGTGGATCAATTCGCGCGTCGCGGGCTTTTTTTCGATGCCGGGGATTTGGCGCAGCTTGTAGAACGTCGCGATGGTCGCCTCGGCCACGCGCTTGGCCAGGTCGGGAAAGTGCGCCACGACGATCCGCTGCATCATCGTTTCGTCGGGGAACGCGATGTGGTGGAACACGCACCGCCCCAGGAACGGGTCCGACAGATCCTTCTTGGCGTTGCTCGTGATGATGACGATGGGCCGGTGCTTGGCGCGCACCGACTTGTCGATCTCCTGGATGTCGAACTGCATGTAATCGAGCACATCGAGCAGATCGTCCTGAAAATCGGTGTCGGCCTTGTCGATCTCGTCGATCAGCAGCACCACGCGCCGATCGGCGACGAAGGACTGCCCGATCTTACCCATGCGGATGTAGTCCTCGATGTTGCTCACGTCGCGCTTCGAATCGCCGAAGCGCGAATCGTTGAGCCGCGTGAGCGTGTCGTACTGGTAGAGCGCCTCGACGGCCTTCATCGTCGATTTCACGTTCAGCACGATCAGATCCGCGCCGAGCCCCTCGGCCACCGCCGAGGCCAGCAGCGTCTTGCCCGTGCCGGGCTCGCCCTTCAGCAGCAGCGGCAGCTCCAGCCGGATCGCCACGTTCACGATCTTCGCCAACTCGTCGTCCAGCACGTAGCTGGCCGTGCCGGTGAACGCCTTCTTGTCGGTCATGCGCAATCCCCTCGCGTCGAAACCGCCGCCGAGAATAGGGTCGCGCGCAAGACGCGGCAAGGGGAAGGGGGAGGCGTCGTTGACCGCCCGGGGTGGCGACGACGGAGTCCTGAATCCAAAACGAACCGGATTCATCGGCTTCGACGAATGAGGCTCGGGTGACCTTCATCCCGACTATGGGTAGGATTGGGCCGGCTCAGGCGGCGGATCTCGTGCTGGTTTCTGCGTCTTGGCGAGGCGGTCTTTTGTCGCCTTCGGTCGCCAGGTCGACGGAGTTGTCAGGGCGCCTTCGCTCGCTCGCCCGAGGAGGATCATGATGACCGACAAAAAGAGGCTCGACCCGCGGCGGTTGATGGAGTTGGCGGTCAATGTGATGAAGAAATCCGTCACTGAGCCACGAGGTGATGGCAAGGCGACTCCGCGCGTTGGTGCCGTATTGTGGAAGCCGGACGGCACGGTGGAAACCGCCAGCCGCGGCGAGCTGCGCAACGGCGACCACGCGGAGTACACTCTTCTTGAAAGAAAGAACCCGAACTGCAAGCTGGACGGCTCGGTGCTGTTCAGCACGCTCGAGCCGTGTGCGCCAGGCTCGAGGAATCATCCAAAGCTCGGCTGTGCCGAGCATATCGTTCATGCGCGAATCACGGAGGTGTGGATAGGTATCGCGGATCCAGACCCGAAGGTGGATCGAAAGGGCATCAGGTACCTGCAGGACAACGGCGTGACAGTCCACCTCTTCGACCCGGATCTACAGGAAGCCATCGTCGAGACGAATCGAGACTTCATCGACCAAGCCGAGGCCCGCGCAGCAGCAGCCAAGGAGGCGGCTAAGGAGCGACCGGTCGTGCTGTCGGAATTCGAGGCAGCACTCGCGGTCGCTGATCTCCGCGACCTCGACGAAAGCGCTTTAGGCGAATACTCGGCGGAGGTTGGAGCCCGCGGGAAGGTGGTCTCGAAAGAGTTCCGGCGTCGATTGGCGGCTCAGGGGCTGCTTTACGAAAAGGGCCAAACCTACGTGCCTTCCGGGTTCGGTTTGCTGCTGTTCGGCAAGCAGCCTCGGACTCACCTGCCCCACGCTGGCCTGCTGGGGACGATCCACTATCCCGATGGTCGGGAGGAGACTCGCGACTTCGATGGACCCGCAATCCACACTCCGGCGCAGGCGGTTCAGTGGATCAAGGACAAATTGCCTAATCCGATCACGCGCACGCAACCGAAGCGGCGCGAGGTGAACGAGACGATCTTTGAGCTTCTGCGCGAGGGCATCGTAAATGCGGTGGTGCATCGCGACTATGACATCAAGGGTGCGAAGTGCCAACTTGTGGTACATCCCGAGAAGATCCTCGTGCTGAGTCCGGGTCTGCCGATCGAGCCGATCACCATGGAGCAACTCAGGGCATTCGATGCTCCCATGCTCAGCCGAAACCCTATGATGCACTTCGTTTTTTCGAAGATGAAGCTCGCCGAGGAGCGAGGCCTCGGTCTCAAATCGATGAAGTCCAAGGCATTGTCAGCAGGCATCCCGTTGCCGTCCTACTCGTACAACGCGCCGTACGTCGTTTTCTCGCTCTACTTGGAGGCGATGGCGGCTATCCCGGTTGCTGCGGTCGATACTCCGTTGCAGCTCAGTGAAGCGGAGCGA
>CAZPJD010000057.1:0-25170 GCA_964586775.1 uncultured bacterium
GCGATGCCGCGGGGGCTCTCCTCGATAAAACGAATGATGTGATCGATCTCGGGCGTCGTCGGGACTTCCTCCCGCAGCGCGCGGATCGCATCGGGAACCGCCAACGAGCGGCGGAACAGGATCTTGAACGCCTCGCGCAGCGCGGTGCGACGTTCCTCGGGGATGCCATTACGGCGCAGCCCCACCAAGTTCACGCCCACCGGCGCGGCGGGCACGCCCAAGTACGTCATGTACGGCACGGCATCTTTATTCAGCTTCGAGTCGCCGCCGATCATGCACATCGTGCCCACGCGCACAAACTGGTGCAGGCCCACGTATCCCGCCAGGACCGCGCGATCCTCGATCACGCAGTGCCCCGCCGCGGCGGCGTAATTGGTGAAAACGACATGATCGCCCACCAGCGCGTCGTGCCCCACATGCGAATACGCCATGAAAAAGTTGCCGCTACCGATGCGCGTCGCCTCGCCATCGCGATATGCGCGGTGGAGTGTTACGAACTCGCCGATCACATTGTCGTCGCCGATTTCGAGAAAGGTGCGCTCGCCGCGATACGCCGCGTGCTGCGGATCACCGCCCAATACCGCGTATTCCTTGAGGGTGTTCCGGCGGCCGAGGCGCGTCCAGCGCTTCACCACCGCTCCTGCGCCGATCCGGCAACCCTCGCCGAGCTCGACCTCGGCCTCGATCACCGCGCCCGGTCCAACGACCACGCCATCGCCGAGAACGGCGGCGGGATCGACCGTCGCGGAAGGGTGAATCTGAGCGGACGTCATGAGCGGCCTTGGCGGCGGGGATCCGGGCCGTCCGAACCATCCGGCGCGCCACCTTTTAGCCCGCCCGCGCCGCCCGGATCAAGGGCGTCGAGCCGGCGCGACAGATCGCGGACGGCATCTTGCAAGTCCTTGAAATGCCTGAGGTTTGCGATGCCGCGTTTCCATTCCAGATGCGGCACGGCGGGAATGCCCGCCACGCGCGCACCGTCGGGGATGTCGCGCACCACGCCAGACCCCGCCCCGACGATGACCCCGGACCCGATCGAGATGTTGTCGGCCACGCCCGCTCGGGCGGCCAGAATCGAGTAATCGCCGACGCGCACCGAGCCCGCGAGACCGACCTGCGATACCAAGATGCAGTGTTTCCCGATCACGCAGTTGTGGCCGACCTGCACCTGATTGTCGATCTTGGTGCCCTCGCCGATGACCGTGCGACCGACCGTTGCCCGGTCCACGCACGACCCCGCACCCACATCCACATCGTCGCCCAGCACCACGATGCCGAGCTGTGGGATTTTTTCGTGGCGGCCGTCGTTCATCTGATAACCGAATCCGTCCGCGCCGATGACGGCATTGGGCCAGAGTGTGCAGTTGCGCCCGATGACGCAGCGCGAGCCCACGAAAGCGCCGGGGTAGAGCCGTGTGCCGTCGCCAATCGCGGCCTCGTGCATCACCACCGCGCCGGGCATGACGACCGCGCCCTCGCCAACACGCGAGCCGGGACCGACATACGCCCCGTGCAGAATTGTCGCGGAAGGATCCACTCGCGCCGACGCGTCCACGAACGCGCCCGGCGCGAATCCGGGCTCGAAAACGGGTGGCGGCGCGAAGTGCGCGGCGAGGCTCAGCGCGGCGGCCTTGGGATCGGCGACGACGATATAAGGACGCGCGAGATCGGCCACGTCGAAGGGCACGAACGCGGCCCCCGCCGATCCCTCGCGCAGCGCCTCGATCCACGCGGGGGCGACGGCGTACGCCATCTCACCCGGCGCTGCGTCCGCGACCGACGCGACACCGACGATCTCGACATCGCCCGGCCCGACGAGCCGTCCCGCGACGAGTTCGGCGATGTCCGCGAGTTTCATGGCACGATCCGCGCCGCGTTACTTCGCGGCCGGTTGCTCGTTCAGCGCCTTCACGACGGCGTCGGTCACGTCGACGCTCGGGTCGCCGTAGATCACGATCGGCAGCGAGAAGATGGGGTCCTCGATCTTGACGATGACCATCTTGAAACCCTTGGCCTTGCCGACCTGCGACGCCACCGCCTCGAGATCGCCGCGGAACTGCCGGACGAGCTTGGCCCGGTAGCCCTCGAGCTTCTGGTTTCCTTCCATGGCCTTTTTCTGGTACTCGCCCATGGCCTTCTGGAATTCGCCGAACTTCGTTTTCTTGGCGTCCTCGCTGAGCACGTCCTTTTGCGTTTCGAGCTCTTCCTGCATCTTTTGCAGATTCATCTCGATCTGCCGGATCTCCAGCTCAAGCTCGTCCTTCATGGCGGACAGCTTTTTCTGCATGTCCTTGCCCTTCTCGGTCAGCTCGAGCACCTTGTCGAGATTGACGAAGGCGATGTCCTCGGCCTGGGCGGCCGCCGCCGCGACGAGCACGAACGCCATCGCGAAAAGTCCCACATACGCGCGTTTCATATCCTCTCCCGTCACCCGTTTCGTTAGAAGAACGTTCCGATGCCGAATTCGAAGTTCTGCGTCCGCTCGTCGTCGCGCGGGTGCAGCGGATAGCCCCACTCGAAGCGCAGCGGCCCGATGGGACTGATCCAGCGCACGCCGAAGCCCCAGCTCTGGCGGAAGCCGTCGAGGGCGAACCACTCCTCTTCCGCGAGCGCGTTGCCGGCGTCGTAGAACAAAACGCCCTTGATATTGAGTTCCTTCACGATGGGAATCAACAGCTCGATGTTGCCCTGCAGGTACTTGTTGCCGCCGATGACGGTGGAGACCTCGGTCAGCGTGGACGCCGGGTCGCCCGGATCGGTGGCGATGATCGACGAGTCCTCGGGGCCCAGGCTGCGCAGCGGGAAACCGCGCACCGTGTTGAGGCCGCCGAGGAACCAGCGCTCGGTGATGTGCAGGCGCTCCTCGTTGAGGTCGTATCCGTAGCCGCCCTCGCCGTTGACCATGATCGAGATGCCCTTCCAGATGGGGAAGTAGCGCCGCGCCTGACCCACATACTTCATAAACTCCAGCTCGCCGCCGAAGTATTCGCTCGCCCACTCCACCGACGCCGACACCCGCGATCCGTCGGTGGGATCGAAGGGCGAATTCACCGTGTCGCGCGAGAGCGTGTACGTGGTCGAGGTCGAGATCGTGCGGCCCTCCTGAAGCGTCAGGAAGAGCGCCGCCTGATTCTCGACGTTCTTGATCTCGACCGAACGGTAGCCATAGGCCACGTGAGCCTCGACATCCCAGTAGAGCGGATATCCGAAGCCCGCGCTGATGGCCTTGTCGAAGCGGTCGAACTGGAAGTAGTCCTGCTCCGAGTTGATGAGCCCCAGCGTGCCGATCCACCGCGTGTCGAGCAGATAGGGTTCGCGCACCTTGAGCTGGAAGTTCTTGCGGAACTTGCCGACCTCGGCATTGAGCGAGAGCTTGGTGCCATAGCCGAACAGGTTGTTGTGGCTGATCGTCGCCGTGCCGACGAAGCTTTCGAGCGACGAGAAGCCCACGCCGACCATGAAGCTGCCCTGCATCCGCTCCTTGACTCGGATGACCAGGCTCACCGACTCGTCGTCGCCGCCGCGCTCGGTCGAGATCGCGACCTCGTCGAAATAGCCGAGGCGCATCAGCCGCTCCTTGCTGCGGCGGATGCCCGGGCCCGAATACAGATCGCCCTCTTTGATCGACAACTCCCGTCGCACGACCTTGTCGCGTGTGGACGTGTTGCCCGTGATGACGATCTTCTCGAAATACGCCAGCTTGCCCTTGTTCACCTTGAAGGTGATGTCGATGATCCGCGTCGCGGGATTCGTGGGCGTGTCGGCGGTGACCTCGGCGAAGGCGAAGCCGATGTCGGTGTACTTGGCGCGCAGGGCGTTCGTGCTTTCCTCGAACTTGCCCCGGTGGAACAGATCGCCCGTCTTGAGGGTGACGAGCTTCATGAGCGACTCTTTTTCGAAGAGCAGGTCGCCCTCGATGTCGAGCTTGCCCACGTAGTACTGCGGGCCCTCCTCCACCGTCACCGCGACGAACATGTTGCGCCGGTCGGCGGAGAGCGATACGACCGGCTCGCTGATCTGCACCTCCAGAAAACCGTGGTCCAGATACCAGCCGCGCAGCATGTTGACGTCGTTGAGCAGGATCTCGGGCTTGTAGATACCGCCCTGGCCCATGAACGACCACAGGTCGCCCTCGCGCGTCATCATGTGCTTCTTCAGCTCGTCGTCGGGAAAGGCGCGGTTGCCGAGGAAGTTGATGCGCTTGATGTAGACCTTCTTGAACTCGTTGATCTCGATGAGGACCTTGACCCGGTTGTTCGGCAGCTCTTCCAGCCGGTAGGTGATGTCCACCATGAAGTAGCCGTCGTCCTCGTACATCTTCACGATCTTGTAGATGTTTTCCTTGATCTTCGCGTCCGACAGGATCGTGTTGGGCTTCAGGTCGGTGTTTTCCTTGATCTTCTCCTCGCCGATGTGCTTGTTGCCGACGAAGACGTACTCCTGCACCGCGGGCTTCTCGGTCACGGTCACGGTGAGCGCGACGCCGCCCTCCACGTCGGCCCGGTCGACCGACACGTCGTAGAAATACCCCATGCCGTAGATGGCCTTGATGTCCTGATCGACGGACTGGAGCAGGAATTCGTCGCCCACGCGCGAGGTCATTTTCGAGATCACCGCGTCGGCCTCGATGCGGCGCACGCCCTCGACGTCGATGCGAACCACGGTCTCGGCGCGCGCGAGCGCGGGCAGCGCGCAAACCAGCGCGAAGACGAGCGCGACGATGGCGCGGCGGATGCTCACTTCAGGTGCTCCGCCCTTCCGTCGTGCAAACGCACGACCCGCGTCATGCGCCGCGCGAGTTCTTCGTTGTGCGTCACCACCACGAAGGTGATGCCGAGTTCCTGATTGAGGCGCACGAATTCGTCGTGCATCACGGCGGCGGTGCGTTCGTCGAGGTTGCCCGTCGGCTCGTCGGCCAGCACGAGCCGCGGACGCATGACGAGCGCCCGTGCCACGGCGGCGCGCTGCTGCTCGCCGCCCGAAACCTCGCCGGGCTTGTGGTCGGCGCGATGGTCGATGCCGAGCTGCGCGAGCGCGGCCAGCGCGGCATCGCGCCCCGCCCGCTCGGTCATTCCGGCGATCACGCACGGCATCATCACGTTCTCCAGCACCGTGAATTCCTGGATGAGGTGGTGGAATTGGAACACGAACCCGATCTTCCGGTTCCGGAAGGTCGACAATTCGGCGTCCGACATTTGCCCGAAAACCGTCGCGCCGTCAAAAAACAGTTCCCCCGCGCTCGGCCGCTCCAGCAGCCCCATCACGTAAAGCAGCGTCGTCTTGCCCACGCCCGACACGCCGACCACGGCCATCATGTCGCCGGGCTCGACGCGCAGATCCACCCCGCGCAGCACCGCGACCGGCGCCGTCGTGTCGGCGAAGACCTTTTCCAGGCCCCGGCATTCCACCACCGGGGCCGCGAGCGCGCTATTCATAACGCAGCACCTGCACCGGGTCCACCCGCGCGGCCGTTCGCGCGGGAATAATCGTCGCCGCGAGCGACATGACCAGCGCCGCCGCCGCCACGATGACGAAATTCACGATCTCCAGCTTCATCGGCAGCGTCTCGATCAGATAGACCTTGGGATCGATCCGCACGAGGTGGAATTCGATCTGCGCGAGGCACAGCCCCGTGCCCAGCAACAGGCCGATGACCGCGCCGATCGCGCCGATCACCATGCCCTGCACCAGAAACAGCCGCAGGATGGAGTTTTGCGTCGCGCCCATCGTGCGCATGACGGCGATCGCGCGCTTTTTGTCCATCACCGTCCAGTAGAGCGTCGTGAAGATGTTCATCGACGCCACGAAGATGATGAGCGAGAGGATGACGAACATGACGAGCTTTTCGAGCTTGATCGCGGCGAACAGGTTCTCGTTCATCCGCGTCCAGTCCTTAACCTTGTACGGCCAGCCCAGTTCCTCGTTCATCGCCATGGCGATCTCGGGCGCCTTCATCACGTCGTTGACGATCACCTCGACGCCGCTGATGCGGTCGCCGATGCCGAAAAACGCCTGGGCGTCGGTCTTGTTGACGAACACGAACTTGGAATCGAACTCAAAAAGGCCGAGCGTGAAGATGCCGGTCACCACGAAGCGCTTCATCTTCGGGACCATGCCCATCGGCGTCGTCTCGCCCAGCGGCGTGACGAGGCCGATCACGTCGCCGGGGAACACCTGCAGCGTCGCGGCGAGTTCCGATCCGATGATGACAGCGGGGAGCTGCTCGACCTCGCCCCCCGTCTGATCCTCCGTCGTCGGCGCGTGCAGCGTGTTCAGGTCGTCGAGTTTGCCGATGTCCATCTCCTCGCCGACCTTGGAGACGCGCGAAAAACTCGCGGTGTCGATTCCTCGTACGATGACGCCCGCGACGTTGTCCCGCCGCGTCATCATGACCTCGGAATAGACGAAGGGGCTCGCCGCCGTGACGCCGGGAAACTTCTCGACGCGCGCGAGCAGCTCGGGGTAGTTCTCGATCTGCCCGGCGAACGAGAGCACGACCATGTGCGAATACGCCTCGAGGCTCTTTTGACGCATGTAGTCCTGAAAGCCCGTCATCACACTGATGACGACGATCAGGACCGTGACCCCCAGCGCGACGCCCGCGGTGGAGATCACCGTGACGATCGACCAAAGGATCTGCTTGCGCCGGGGACGCAGAAAGCGCATCCCCACGAATGTTTCGAATCGTTTCAACGGGGCCCCTGATGCTCCGGACGAAGCTGCGGGAAGAAGATCACGTCGCGGATCGACGCCTGATTCATGAGCAGCATGACCAGCCGGTCGATCCCGATTCCGCATCCCGCGGCGGGGGGCATGCCGTATTCCAAGGCGCGGATGTAATCCGCGTCGAACGACTGCGCCTCCACGTCGCCCTCCGCCTTCGCCTTCATCTGCTCCTCGAAACGCCCGCGCTGGTCGTCGGGGTCGTTGAGTTCCGAAAACGCGTTGGCGAACTCGCGCCCAAAAATGAACAGCTCCCAGCGATCGACGAGATCGCCATCCTTTTCGTTGCGCCGGGCGAGCGGCGAAACCTCGGTCGGGTAGTGATAGACGAAGGTGGGTTGCAGGAGCGTCTTTTCCACGCGCTCCTCGAAGATCTCCGTCACGTAGCGGCCCCATCCCCACGACGGCTTCGACGCGAGCCCGAGCGACTCGGCGAACGCGCGCACGCGGTCCACATCGCGCAGGTCGGCGGCGGAGAGTTCCGGGCAGTGCTCCAGCACAGCCTGCTCCACGCTCACCCGGCGAAACGGCGCGGCGAGGTGGATGGCCGCGCCCTGGTATTCGATGTCGGTCTTGCCGTGCAGCGTCACGCAAACGTCGGCGATGAGCGTCTCGACCACGTCCATCAGCTCGTGGAAATCCGCATACGCCTGATAGAACTCCAGCATCGTGAACTCGGGGTTGTGCTGGATGCTGATGCCCTCGTTGCGGAAGTTCCGGTTGATCTCGAAGACCCGCTCATAGCCGCCCACGACGAGCCGCTTGAGGTACAGCTCCGGCGCGATGCGCAGAAAGAGCGGCATGTCGAGGGCGTTGTGGTGCGTGACGAAGGGGCGCGCCGCCGCGCCGCCCGCGATCGGGTGCATCATCGGCGTCTCGACCTCGATGAACTCCCGTTCGACGAAAAATTCGCGGATGCGCCGGATGATCTGGCTGCGCGCGACAAAGACGTCGCGCACGTCGGGGTTCATGATGAGATCGGCGTAACGCTGCCGATAGCGCGTCTCCACGTCCGTCAGGCCGTGCCATTTCTCGGGCAGGGGACGCAGGCTCTTGGTCACGAGCCGCGCCGATTCGATCATGAGAGACAGTTCGTCGGTCTTGGTGCGCATCGGCTTGCCCGTGACGCCGATGATGTCACCGAGGTCGAACGCCTTGACGGCCTTCATCAGTTCCGGGCCGATCACTTTCTTGTTCGCCACGAGCTGAATGCGTCCCGACACGTCGCGCAGGTCGAGAAACGCCATGTTGCCGAAGTCGCGGACGGCCATGACGCGCCCCGCCACCGTGTGCCGCGCCTCCACCGATTCCAGATCCGCCGCCGTTTTCGAGCCGTACAGCTCTTGCAGATTCCAGGTCTTCGTGTCGGGCCGGAAGTCGTTGGGAAACGGGTTTTCGCCGCGTTCGCGCAGCTCGGCCGCGGTCTGGCGGCGCTGTTCGATGATCCGGTTGGTGTCGAGCTCCATGACGAGATCCCGGGAAAATGCAAATGGCCGATCCCACGGCGTTTTTGATCCGTGCGGCATCGGCCGAAAAAACGCAGCGCAATTTACTTTGGGGTCCCCACTCCGTCAATTGGTGCACGGCGATGCACGAGGCGCTCAAAGGCTCGAAGTTTCGGACTTATCGACCGGAGCCCCGGAACTGCTCGCTCTTCGCCCGGGCCGTGCCCACGAAAACTCCAGCGGTGCGCGCCGCCATGTTCAGGATGCCGACGCCGCCGTCCATGATGCGCCCCAAGCGCGGGCCCGACACAGAGGCGCGCGCCAGATGCGCGCAGCTATCCGCGAAGTACGGGGCGGGCGAGAAATGCCACGTGGCCGCGCTCCGGTCGGTTCACACCATCGGCGCGGTGAACCCGACTCTCCGGAATCGCGCCCCCCCCCTCGAAATTCTCGCGCGGCCTCGGCTATAATCCGCCGTCTCGCAAACGAGGTCGTCATGGTTCGTCGGTGCGTCGCGATCATTCTGGGGCTTTTTCTCGCGTTCGTCGCCGCCGCGTGCAGCGGCGATTACGATAACGAGCAGGAGCCGATGCCGGACTTCGGCGGCGATGACGATGCCGACGACGACACGGACGACGACGTGTCGGACGACGATCTCGACGACGACCTGGATGACGACGCCGACGACGACACCGCGGACGACATCCTGCCCGCGGGCGACGTCTTCTTCTTCATGTCCTTCGACGTCGGCCTCGGCGATGCCAGCCTCGTGGGCATCCCCGGCGGCGACGGCATGCACTACGTGATGATGGACGCGGGGCTCGTGGGCGAGGGGCAGTTCACGATCTGCCCGATCCTCGCGGCGCACGGCATCGACAAGCTCGACCTGATGATCGTCAGCCACGCCGACTACGACCACTGCGGCGGCGTCGCCGACATCCTGCAATGCGTCGATGTGGATCTCATCTGGGAGAACGGCGAGCCCAACCCCGACGACGACGGCTGGGTGACGTACGTGCCCGCCCGCGACGCCTGGGGCGGCCCCGTCGAGTTGCCGAACGCGGGCGATACCCGCGCCATCGGCAACGCCACGCTGCGCGTGCTGAACACCAACTCGGGCTGGCCCGATTGGAACAACGACGCGCTGGTCGTCACGGTCGATCACGCGGATTTTTCGGTGCTGGTCGGCTCCGACGCCGAGACCGAGGCGCAGGACGCGATGGTGACGAGCTTCGCCGCGCAGCTCGATTCCGAGCTCGTGCGAATCCCCGATCATGCGGGCCCCGGCTGGTCGCAGGATTTCATCGACCTCGTCGCGACGTCGATGGAAATCGGCATCGTCTCGGTCGGCGACAACGACATCGGCTATCCCGATCCCGCCACGCTGGCCGCATGGGAGGCGACCGGCGCTTCGATCTACACCACGCAGGACGATGGCCACGTGCTCGTCACGGCGGACGGAGACGATCTGGTGGTGGAGACGTTCCCGACCGACTAGGCGGCAAATCGCGGCGCGAGCGCCGGCCCTGCCCTTGGCAACGGCGGCGTTCGTTGACACAATGCGGTGTTTTCCAACACGCGGGGTTTGGGCGATGCAGGGCAATCTGTCGGTCCAGGAGCTTCAGTTTAAGAAGGTGATGGGCGTCCTCGCCATCCTGTTTTTCATCGCGCTTGGCGTCATCGCCGTCATCCCCGAGTGGTACACCCACGGCGTGAACGTCGTCGCCAAGGTCTTCAAGCAACCGCAGGCGCCCGTGACGATGCGCGTGCCGAAAGAGGCCGTGTGGGGCGCGGTGTACGTCAACGCCCAACCGCCCGCCAGCGCGCCCGACAAGCCCTACGCCGAGCGCACGCACGTCGCCTTCACCTGCACGTCGCTGCTGCTGCTCACGCTCATCGCGGCGGGATGCTGGATCAACCCGCGCCGGTACATGGAGTATATTCCGGTCCTGCTTTTCGTGAAGCTCGTGCCTTCGATCTTCTCGCTCGGATTCTACTTCTTCGTCGCCAAGTACTTCATCCACATCCTGACGCCGATTCTCGACGTGCCGCTCTTCGTGCTGATTCTCGTGATGTGGCTGCGGGCCAAGAGCCCCGCCAAGTCGGAGACGGCGCCCATCTGAACGCCCCCGAGGGGGAACTCATGACCGGCGATCTGTTCGGCGCGCCGGATTCCGACGCAAACGAACCCGCGGACGCCCCGCGCGCGCCGCTGGCCGACCGCATGCGGCCGAGGACACTCGACGACGTGGTCGGGCAGGACGACATCGTCGGCCCGGGGACGATGCTGCGTCAGGCGGTCGAGAGCGCTCGGCTTCCCTCGATCATTTTCTGGGGCCCGCCGGGATCGGGAAAAACCACCATCGCGCGCATCCTTGCCACCGTGACGGGCAGCCGCTTCGTGGCGTTTTCCGCCGTGCTCTCGGGCGTCAAGGAGATCCGCCAGATCGTCGAGACCGCGCAGGCGCACCGCGCGCGCGGCGGCGGGCGGACGATTCTGTTCGTCGACGAGATCCACCGCTTCAACAAGAGCCAACAGGACAGCTTCTTGCCCCACGTCGAGGCCGGCGTCATCACGCTGGTGGGCGCGACGACCGAGAACCCGAGCTTCGAGGTCAACGCCGCGCTGCTCTCGCGCTGCCGCGTGCTCACGCTCCGGCCCATCGACGAGACGTCGCTGCGAACGATCGCCGAGAAGGCACTCGCCGATCCGGTGGATGGTCTGGGCGCGGATCGATGGAAGATCGAGGACGACGCGTGGACGCAGCTTGTGGGAAGCGCCGATGGCGACGCGCGGCGCGTGCTGAACACGCTGGAGGTCGTGGCGGGGCTTCGCCTGCGCGAGGAAGATGATGCGCGGGTCGTCACGGCGGCGGACGTGCGCGAGGCGCTGCAAACGAAGTCGATCGTGTACGACAAGACGGGCGAGGAGCACTACAACGTCATCTCGGCGTTCATCAAGAGCCTGCGCGGATCGGACCCCGACGCGGCGCTGTACTACCTCGCGCGCATGGTCGAGGCCGGCGAGGACGCGGTGTTCATCGCGCGGCGCATGGTGGTGCTCGCGAGCGAGGACATCGGCAACGCAGACCTGCGCGCGCTGCCGCTCGCCGTCGCGACGATGCAGGCCGTGCACATGATCGGCATGCCCGAGGCGCGCATCAATCTCGCGCAGTGCGCCACGTATCTGGCCACCGCGCCCAAGAGCAACGCGAGCTACATGGGCCTCGAAGCCGCCGTCGCCGAGGTGCGCGAAAGCGGCGCGCTACCCGTGCCCCTTGCCGTGCGCAACGCGCCGACGCGCCTGATGAAGGATCTCGGCTACCACAAGGGTTATCGCTACGACCACGACGCGCCCGGCCACCATGCAGGTCAGCAGTTTCTGCCCGACGACGTCGCCGACCGCCGATTCTACGAACCCACCGGCGAGGGCCACGAGGACGCGATCCGCAAGCGCCTCGAATGGCTGCGTTCGCACAAAACCAAGACGAAAGATTGAACCGAACCTAGCGCGTGCCCACGCGCGCCCCGGCGAAGCCCGGCGCCGACGCGCGGCGCGTCGCGAAGGCCAGCACGACCCCCGCGACGATGACGAGCAGCGAGCCCGCCCACTGGATCGGCGAAGTTCGTTCGCCGAACATCGGGATCGCCATGAGGTGCGTGATGATGATGCCGAGGTACGAGAGCGCGCTGATGGTGGCGGCGCGGTCGAGCGAATAAGCACGCGTCATGGCGAGTTGCCCGAAACCCGCGGAAATGCCCGTGAGCGCGAGCACCACGAGAGCCGCCGGGTCGGGCGTCACCCACACGGGGATCGACAGGGCGATCATGACGATCGATCCGAAGACGGAGAAGTGCAGAACGATCGCTTCGTGGCTCTCGTTTTTTCCCAGGCGACGAAGATAGATCATCGCGACGCCGTAGCTCATCGCGCCGGCGGTGGAGATGGCCGCGAGATGCAGCGCGACGTCGAAGCTCGGCTGGACGACGAACGCGACTCCGATGATCGACAGCGGCACCGCGAGGAACACCGCCCGCGAGACACGCTCGCCGATGAGCGGCCACGAGAGCAGCGCGACGAAAACGGGACCGGTGGAGTTGAGCGTGACCGCGTCGCCCAGCGGGATGCGCGGCGAAGACAGCGTGTAGAAAATCGCGAGCGCCGAGCCGGTGCCGAAGATCGTACGCACCCACGCGACGCGGCGGTTCTCGATGCGCAGCGACGCGCCGCGCAGCCACGCGAAACCCCACGCGATGAGCGCGCCGATCACGAATCGCGCCGCCGCCACCTCCATCCACGGTACGTGCCGCGCGCCCATGCGCGTGAAGACGCTCATGAGCGAAAACAGCACCTGCGCGACCAGCATCCACGCGATGCCGCTGCCAAGCAGCGACCGGCGCAATGTCGCGGGAGGCGGTTCGTCGATCAGCGGATCGTCGTCGCGATCCACGCTGGGCCGTGTGTTTTTCAACATACGCTCTCAGGCGTAGCCGCGCGGGTGGTCGCGGTGCCACTCCCAGGCCGATGCGATGATGTCCTCGATCGCCGGGATCTCGCAGGCGAAGCCGAGTTCGCGCGCGATCTTTTCGGTGGTGGCGACGAGCTCGGGCGGATCGCCCGGGCGGCGCGGCGCTTCGACGGCGGGAATCTCGCGCCCGGTCACGCGGCGCGCGGCGTCGATCACCTCGCGCACGCTGTAGCCCGAGCCGTTGCCGAGATTGTAGTGGGCGAAGCCCGTGCCCGCCGGTGCGCCGAGCGCGGCGACATGCGCGCGAGCCAGATCGCGGATGTGGATGTAGTCGCGGATCGCGGTGCCGTCGCGCGTGGGGTAGTCGGTGCCGAAGATCGACACGCGCTCGCGCAGCCCAAGCGGCACCTGCAGCACGAGCGGAATCAGGTGCGTCTCGGGCGCATGATCCTCGCCGAGCCCGGCATACGCCCCGCACGCGTTGAAGTAACGCAGGATCGTGACGCGCAGGCCGTGGATGCGGTGATACCACCCCAGCATCCGCTCGAACATCAGCTTCGATTCGCCGTACACGCTCTCGGGCGTTTGCGGGTCGTCTTCGCGGATCGGCAGCGTCCGCGGCGAACCATAGGTCGCGCAGGTCGACGAAAAGACGATGTGCGGTGTGCCCTCGGCGCGCATCGCTTCGAGCACGCGCAGGCCGGTGGCGACGTTGTTTTCGAAATACAGTTCCGGCTTTTCCATCGACTCGGGCACGAGGCTGTGCGCCGCGAAGTGCATCACGCATGTCGCGCGATGCTCGCGCAGCGCGCGGCGCAGGCGCTCGGTGTCGGCGAGCTCTCCGTGCACAAAAACCGCGCCCGCGGGCACGGCCTGCCGGTGGCCACGCGAGAGGTTGTCGTACACGACCACGTCGCGGCCGGATTCGAGCAGCACCTTCGCGGTGACCGAGCCGATGTATCCCGCGCCGCCGGCGACGAGCACGCTCACGGCGCGGCCGGATTCAGACGGTCGATGCGGGACCGGAAATAATCGAAGGTGATGCGCAGACCCTCTTCGAGCGAGACCTCGGGCTGCCAGCCGAGAATCTCCTTCGCGAGCGAGATGTCCGGTTGACGCACCTTGGGGTCGTCCTCGGGCAGCGGCTTGAAGACGATCTTACTGCGGCTGCCCGTGACCTCGATGATCTTTTTCGCGAAGTCGAGAATCGTCATCTCGCGCGGATTGCCCAGGTTGACGGGCAGCGGGTAGTCGCTCATCAGCAGGCGGTCGATGCCGCGCACGAGATCGGAGACGTAGCAGAACGAGCGCGTCTGCCGGCCGTCGCCAAAGACCGTGATGGGCTCGCCGCGCAGCGCCTGGCTGCCGAAGGCGGGGACCACGCGGCCGTCGCGCAGACGCATGCGCGGGCCGAAGGTGTTGAAGATGCGCACGATGCGCGTCTCGACGCCGTGAAAGCGCTGATAGGCCATCGCGATCGCCTCGGCGAAGCGCTTGGCCTCGTCGTAAACGCCGCGCGGGCCGATGGGATTCACGTTGCCCCAATAGTCCTCGGTTTGCGGATGCACGAGCGGATCGCCGTAGACCTCGCTGGTGCTCGCAAGCAGAAACCGCGCGCCCTTGGCCTTGGCGAGGCCGAGGGTGTTGTGCGTGCCGAGCGCGCCGACCTTGAGGGTCTGGATCGGCAGTTCGAGATAGTCGATGGGCGACGCGGGCGAGGCGAAGTGCAGGATGTAGTCGAGCGGCCCGTCGAGGTAGATGTAGTTCGTGATGTTGTGCTTGATGAAGGTGAAATTCTCGGCGGTGATGTGCGCGATGTTGTCGACCGACCCGGTCAGCAGGTTGTCCATCGCGATCACTTCGAATCCGCGCGCGACGTAGTAGTCGCACAGATGCGATCCGATGAACCCCGCGCCGCCGGTGATGAGAATGCGCGGCATCGGTCAGGCGTCCCGCGCCGCGAGCACGGCGGGGCGGCCCACCGAGTGGTAGTCGATGCGGTGTCGCCGCGCGATTTCCTCGTCGAAGAGATTGCGTCCGTCGATCACGATGCGCGAACGCAGGTGCGACGCGACGCGCTCGAAATTCGGCTGGCGGTACTCGTTCCACTCGGTGCAGATCACCAGCGCGTCCGCGCCGTCGAGCGCCTCGTAATTGTTCTTCACCAGTTCCACGGTGCCCTGGGCGATGGCGTCCGCAAACACGCCCTGCGCGACTTCGAGCGCCGCCGGGTCCGTCGCACGCACCTTTGCGCCCGCCGCGACGAGGCGCTCGATCGTCACCACCGAGGGCGCTTCGCGCATGTCGTCGGTCTGCGGCTTGAATGCGAGCCCCCACACGGCGACCGTGCGCCCCGCGAGGTCTTCGCCGAGCACGTTGAACGCCTTGTCGGCGAGCCAGTTCTTCTGCCGATCATTGACCTCGTCCACCGCGGTCGCGATCTGCATGGGCCGCCCGGCCTCTTCGCCGATGCGGATGAGCGCCTTCACGTCCTTGGGAAAACACGAGCCGCCGTAGCCCACGCCCGGGAAGATGAACTGGAACCCGATGCGCCGGTCGTGACCGATGCCCTTGCGCACCATGTTCACATCGGCGCCCACGCGCTCGCACAGCGCGGCGATCTCGTTCATGAAGCTGATCTTGGTCGCCAGCATCGCGTTGGCCGCGTACTTGGTCATTTCGGCGCTGCGCACGTCCATCACGAGAATCGGGTTCTCGTTGCGCACGAAGGGGCGATACAGCTCGGTCATGACCTCGGCGACGTCGGGGTCGTCGGTGCCGATGACGACGCGGTCGGGTTTCAGGAAGTCGAGCACCGCCGCGCCCTCTTTCATGAACTCGGGATTCGAGACGACATGGAAGGGTTTGTTGGTGATCGACGCGATCGTCTCGCGCACCATGTCGGCCGTGCCCACGGGCACCGTGCTCTTGTCCACGACGATCTTGGCGTGGCCCGTCGTGTCGTCGCGCAGCGTCTCGCCGATCCGCCGCGCGACCTGGAGCACGTACTTGAGATCGGCGCGGCCGTCGTGGTCCTGCGGCGTGCCGACGGCAACGAAGACGACGCGGCTCTTGAGCACGGCGGGGCGCAGCTCGGTGGTGAAGGTCAATCGGCCCTCGGCCTGATTGCGCCGCACCAGATCCTCGAGTTCGGGTTCGTAGATGGGGATCTCGCCGGCGTTCAGCTTCGCGATCTTCGCCGCGTCCACATCGACGCACACCACATCGTTGCCGGTCTCGGCGAAACACGTTCCCGCGACCAGCCCGACGTACCCCGTTCCAATGACGCAAATCTCCATCCCACTCCCCTCACGACCCTCGGACGCGACCCCGGCGAGGCGGCGAACCTAGTAGGCGTTCTTGTCGAAAAAACCCCGCGCCAGAGTCATCCAGATGATGCGAATGTCCAGCCAGAGCGACCAGTTCTCGATGTAGTAGATGTCGCACTCGATGCGACGCCGCAGGTCGGTGTTGCCGCGCCAGCCGTTGGCCTGAGCCCAGCCGGTTATACCAGCTTTGACGCGGTGCCTCAACATGTACTTGGGGATCTGCGTCTTGAATTGCTCAATGAAAACGGGCCTTTCCGGGCGCGGACCCACCAGGCTCATGTGCCCGGCCAGCACGTTCAGCAGTTGCGGCAGCTCGTCGAGGTTGGTGCGGCGCAGGAACGTGCCGATCGGCGTGCGACGCGGATCGTCCTTCACCGCCCACACGGCGCCGCTGGCCGACTCGGCGTCGGTGCGCATCGAGCGGAACTTCAGGATGCGGAAGGTGCGTCCGTCGAGGCCCATGCGCTCCTGCGCGTAAAATACCGGGCCCCGGCTGGTGAGCTTGACGAGCGCCGCAAGAATCAGCAGCAGCGGCGCCAGCAGCACGAGGCCAACGGACGTTGCGACGAGATCAAACGTGCGCTTCACCAGCGAGTTCCACCCGTGCAGCGGCGTGTCGCGCAGGCTGACGATCGGCAGGCCCTCGAACTCCTCGACCGCCGCGCGCAACGTGACATATTGGTACAGGTCCGGCACGACTTTTACGTCCACGAGTTCCTCGTCGAGGGCTTCGAGCACCTTGCGTAGCCGATCCGCCGCGAAAAGCGGCAACGCGACAAGTACGAGATCGATCCGCTCGGCGCGCACCACGGCGGCGACGTCTTCCGGCGCGCCAAAGACGGGTTTGTCCAGGGCGCTCGCGGGCGGCGTGGCGTCGTCGGACAAAAAGCCAACGATGTCGAGGCCGAGTTCGCGGTGATCGAGCAGGCGCGTCGCGAGCCCGCGGCCGAGTTCGCCCGTCCCGACGACGAGCGCGCGGCGCACGCCGACGCCGCGCCGATAACGCGCGATCAGCGCGCGGCGGAAGAGGACGTGTGTGGCGATCAGCGACGCGGTGGAGAGGATGAAGAAGAGGCCGAAAACGATTCGGCTCGGCTTGTATTGCGCGAGAAAAAACGTGACGACGACGAAGAGCAGAAACGAAACGACGTGCGCGCGAAGGACGATGGCGACCTCGCGGAACAGACTGGGCACGGTCTTATCGAGATTCGCAAGATTCGCCCGAAACACGACGGACCAGATGAGGGCGACGAGCGCGCCGATCCACGCGTAGGTGACAAACGACGGCACGTGCGGCACGCGCAGCGCGATGAGCCCGCTCTGAAAGCGAATGGGATACGCGACGAGCCAACACCCGACGACGACCACGAGGTCGATCGCGAGGTTGAGGCTCGACTGAAACTGGCGGCGACGGCCGATCACGCGCGATCACCCCGGCGTTCGCGTTCGAACGCGGCAAAACGGGTGTCGACAAACGCGCGAATCGTTTTGGCAAACTCCTCGCGGGCGAACGGCGCGGCGTGGTCGCGAATCGCGGAGGGATCGAAACGATCTTCGTTCGTCTCGAACCAGCGGATGGCGCTAAGCAACCCATCAACGCTCTGCTCGCCGAAAAACACCCCCGTGGCGCCATCGGGCACGGGCTCGCCCGACATCGCGCCGCGCACGGTTTCGAGCGCGCCGCCCTTGGCGAAGGCGATGACCGGTTTGCCGCAAGCCTGCGCCTCCAGCGGCGTGATGCCGAAGTCCTCTTCGCCCGGGAAAAGAAACGCACGGCAGCCCCGGTAGAGGTCGGCGATCTCGTCGTCGGTTCGCCAGCCGAGGAACTCGACGTTCGCGGGCGCGTTTGCGCGGAGCCGTTCGAGGTCCTCGCCCGAGCCCGCGACCTTGAGCGCGAATCCGCCGAGGCGCGCCGCGTCGAGGGCGAGATCGAGGCGTTTATAAGGCGCGAACGCCGACACAATGAGGTAGTAGTCGCCGCGCTTCGCAGCGAGTTGGAATCGCGCCAGATCGACCGGCGGATGGATCACCGTCGCCTCGCGTCCGTAAAACTTGCGGATGCGCCGCGCGACGTGGCGGCTGTTGCACGCGTAGGCGTCCACGCGCGCCGCGCTCGCCGCGTCCCACGTGCGCAGCCGGTGCGCGAAGAACGCGATCACCGCGCGCTTCACGCGACTCTTCACGCGCGCCGCCCCGAAATACTGCTCGTACTGATCCCACACGTAGCGCATCGGCGTGTGCAGATAGCTGACGTGGCAGGTGTCGGGGCCGGTGATGACGCCCTTCGCCACGCAGTGCGAGGTCGAGATCACCAAGTCGTAATCGCGAAAATCGAAGCGCTCGATCGCGTAAGGAAAGAGCGGCAGATAGTTGCGGTAGGCCGTGGCCGCGCGCGGGAGTTTCTGGATGAAGCTCGTGACGATACGCCGCCGTTCGATGGCGCCCGAGAGCTTGCCGGGCAGGTAGAGCAGCGTGAACAGGTCCGCATCGGGCCACAGCTCGCAGATCGATTCGAGCACCTTCTCGCCGCCGCGCATGCCGGTCAGCCAGTCGTGCACCAGCGCGACGCGCGCGCGCGGCTTCGCCATCGCGTTCATCACCGCCTCCCCGATCTCTTCCACCCGCGCCGGCCAATCGTGGGCGCGGGCCTCGGCGATGCGCCGGCCCACCGCCGCCGCGTCGCCCGAATCGGCGAGCGCGGCGCGCACGTGATCGACGAAAGCATCCGGCGTCGCGGCCAGCCGGCACAACTCAACGCGGTCGCGATATGCGGCAAAGCTCGGCAGATCGGTCGCCACGATGGGTTTGCCGCACGCCATGTATTCGTAGAATTTCATGGGGAAGCTCGCGCGCGTCGAGGCGTTGTCGGCCAGCGGCAGCAGGCCCACATCGAACGCGCGCACGAACGCGGGCAGGTCGCCGCGATCCTGCCGCCCCGCGAAGACGACGTTCGGTTTCGCGCGCAGCTCGGTCAAATCGGTCGACGGATCGCCCCACCCTTCCGGCC
This sequence comes from uncultured bacterium, assembly GCA_964586775.1. Classification (GTDB taxonomy): domain Bacteria; phylum Lernaellota; class Lernaellaia; order JACKCT01; family JACKCT01; genus JADLEX01. The sequence goes on from CAZPJD010000057.1 coordinate 18,974, forward strand.
CGACGAGCGCGAGCACGGCGTCGGGGAACGCATCGGCGACGCGCGCGAGAAGCGCCAGATCGGTTTTGTATCCGCTCAGATTTCCGTGGTAGCCGATGACCCTTCGCCCCGCGAATTGGTCTCGTATGCCAAGAGGCAGCGCGACGCCCGCGCTCTCGAAGTGCGTCACGTCGGCGCAGTTCGGCGAATAGAACACATTCGCCGCGCGCACACGTTTGGCCTCGGCGAGCGCGGGGCTCGTGACGATCACCAGGTCGGCGAGCGACTCCAACCGGCGTTCGGCGTCGGTCAGCGACGCGACATCCACCCCCGGATTTGCGGCGTAGTCGTCCACGCACTGATAGATCACCGCCGACTCGTTCAATTGGCGCACGAGTTCGATACCCGTGGGCAGGAACGTCCACAGGATCGGGCGCGTCATGCCGAGTTTCGCGGCCCAGCGCTTCACGCGGCGACGCATGAGGACGCGATTGAGCGCGCGCACGAACGCGAAACGGTGCAACGGTATCGACACGGGCGAGAGCACAAAGACGTTCGGCTCGACCTCGCGCGCACCCGTGAACCAGTCGCGCAGCCGCGCGAAGATCTTGCCGATGTCGGACTTCGACGCGCCGGGCGGGCGCAGGCCGGGATTGTTGATGTAGAGGATGCGGTTCTTCGCGGCGAGGCGATGCATCAGGTGCTGGGCGTTCACCCACAGCGCGTCCCAGTTCGCGGACGCGACGCACACGATGTCCCGGCCTTCGAGCATGGTTCGGGCGAGCCCCCGCGTCACGAATCGCGCGCACCTTATCGAAGCGGCGTCACGATTTCAACGACGCGTCGCAACGCGCGGTGTCGCTCCACGCCGCGTGAAAGACCGCGGCCATGCGCGCGAACGTGAACTCGGTCGCGACGAGTTGCCGGCCGCCTTCGCCCAGTCGCGCGGCGAGCTGGGCGTCGTCCAGAACGCGGTCGATGGCGTCGCGCACCGCGACGGGATCGGTGGGATCGACCAGCAGGCCGTTGACGCCATCGCGCACGGCCTCGGAAACGCCGCCCGAATCGCCGCCGATCACCGGCTTGCCGAACGCGCCGGCCTCGACGAAGACGATGCCAAAGCCCTCGATATCCTCGCCCTCGCGACGGCTGGGCATGATGAACACGTCGCATCGCGCGTAGAGCGCGCGCAACTCGTCCGTATCCACGCGCCCCGCAAAAACAACCGCGTCGCCGATGCCGCATTCGCTCGCGAGCGATTCCAGCCGCGCGCGATCGGGCCCGTCACCCGCGACGACGTAAATCGTGTCGTCGCGTTTTGAGCGCGCACCCGCCAGCGCGCGGACCACCATGTCGAATCCCTTGCGCGGCACGAGTCGGCCCACCGAGAGCACCACGCGTTTGGCCGAAAGATCGCGCCCGCGCCACGGGTTCGGAAGCGACGGAGGATCGATCGGCGAGAGGGTGCCGCCGAGGGGAATCTTCACCACGCGCGCGCACGGCTCCAGCGAACTCAGGATCTCGACCAGCGGATCGGCGATGGTGGCAACGAAGTCGGCGTCGCGCAGGATGCGCCGCCACACGAACGACCAGATCGTATCGCGCGCGCGCACGATCTCGGTGCCGTAGGTGAGCACGGCGTAGGGTACGCCGAAGAGTTTGCGCCATAGCCAAGCGATCGGCCCGGCGAATGCGAGGTAGCCGCAGACGATTCGCCCAAATCGCTTCGCGCGCCACGCGCGAAAAACGGCGACGAGGAGCGCGATCTGCCGCAGGACGGGCCGCAGCGGGCGCGGGCCGCGTTCGCACGCGACAATGCGCGTCACGATCGCGGGATAGTCGTGGTCGTGCGCGGCGTCGCCACCGGTGCGTCGCGCGATGACGCGAACATTCGCGGTGCGGCGGGCGAGTTCGGCGACGACGGTCTGCACGCCGCCGATATCGGGCGGGAAGTCGCGGGCGAGGATCAGCGTTTCTAGCGGCGCTTCGGTTTGCTTCGCCACGACGTTTCCAGGTGCCCGAGGATCGTGGAGATGCGCTTTTCCCAAGAATTCTCGCGGGCGGTGTCGACGCGCCGCCGCTGGTCTTCCTCGCGGTCGCCGTGCAGGCATCGCTCGATCGATTCGACGAACGATTGGGCGTCGCCCGCGAGTTCGACGACGTGGGCGTAGGCTTCGAGCTCGGGCAGCCGAGTCGCCACCACGGGCTTGCCCGTCGAGAGATACTCGAAGAGCTTCATCGGCAGCACGCCGCGCGTGTAGCGGTCGATCTTGTACGGGATGATGCACACGTCCATGCCCGCGAGGTACGCGGGAAGTTCGTCGATGTTTTTTTTCCCGACGAAATGAACGTTGTGGTAGTGGATGAAGTGCTCGATGCCGAAGCCTCGGTCGGGCCCGACGAACACGAAGTTCCAATCCGTGCGCGCCTCGAAGAGGCGTTCCAACATGTGGTCGTCGAGCTTGTAGTTGAGCGCGCCGACGAAGCCGATCACCGGGCGGCGCAGTCCTTCCAGCTCGGGCGCGGGGGTCGCCGCCGACGCGCGATGGAAGTGCTCGAAATCGGCCACGTTCGGAACGTGGTGCGTGTTCTTGTTGTGCATGACCTTGTCTTCATACAGCGATCGCGCGGTGGTGAAGACGGCATCCACGCTCTCGAGCATCTTGCGTTCCATCTGCCGCGTCACCTGCAGCCACGCGCCGGGCATGGCCGAATATTCGTCGACGCAGTCGTAGCACGTGAGCGCGGGCTCCAGATGCTGCAGATACGGCGCGGCGGTCGGCGGATAGAGCCAGAGGATGTAGTCCTTGAATCCGAGCTGCTCGAGCCGCTCCTTGATGACGGGCGCGACGAGCCGGTGATTGATCTCGTTGACCTGCGGGATCTTCTGGCCGAATGGCACCGTGCCCGGCGGGCGCAGCACGTGCACGCCCGACGGATCGCGCCAGTAGCGGTGCGTGTAACCGCGCCGGCCATCGGCGAGGCTCGCGAGCGGCTCGACGTAGAGCACGCGGAAATCGGAAACGAGGCGCGAGGCGATCTGCTGCTTGTTGGTCCAAAGAGGCGCGTCCCAGTCCGCGGTGCTGATCATCACCACGTCCCGAGGCAGATCGAAACTGGCGAATGGGCCCATGACCCCCCTCCGGCGCGAAAGTCCCCTTAGTACCGGATGCTAGCAAACGCGGGGACGAACGCAAGAGATGGTAATGATAATTACAGTATTAACGACCGGTTACCGCTTGACGACGTCGCGCCACTCGAAGTCGCAGTACCACACCTCGCCGACGTTGATCCACCGCTGCTTGACGAGGATGGTGTCCACGCTCGCGCTGGGTACGAGGTTGCGGTTGATGTAACGCACGAGCACGGTGCCGTAATAGACCTTGTTCTTGCTGGGCTTGCCGCCCTTCTTGCGGTCGATTCCGGTATCGGCGAGCGACTTGTCGGTGCTGGGAATCTTCGCGTCCTGCACCGCGCGAACGGCCTCTTCCTTGGGCATGAGGTCGCGTTCGGCATCACCGGGCGCGGGGGTCGGCGTTGGGGCCGCGCCCTCTTCGGGCAGATTCGTGCCGGGCAGATCCAGATCGGAGGGCGGCGGAGGGTTTTCATCCACCTGGCAGACGACCACGGCGAAGTTCTCGATTTGCACCGAGCCGCCGTATTTCTCGGTTTCCATGAGAAAGTCGATCCGGCGGTTGGGCACGATCATCAGGCTCACCGGCGCATAATGGTGCCAGATCACGAGCTTGTTGAAGTCGTTGGCCGTCTCGCACAACTCGTCGGAGAGGTCCTGGATCTTCTTGGTTTCCTTGCGTCGATCGCACGACGACGCGCCGACCAGCGACATGGCCAGCAGCGCCACGACCGTCACCACCAGCGCCCTCGTCCATCTCGTGTTCATGGCTGCTCCGTCGCCCCGGATCGTCAGTAGGCCTCGGGACGCATCACCCAGCGCCCGCCGGTCTTTTCCCACCGCTGACTTTCGTGAATCCGAGCGTACCACAGAAAATAGATGCGGCCCCAGATGTCGATGTCCACGTGCGCCACCGCGCCGTTGGGCTCGATCTTGATGTCGTTCACCCGGTACTTGAGCACGATCTCGCGCGCAAAGTCGTTCTTGCGCATCAACGACGCGTAGATCGCGATGAAATCCGTCTGGTCCTTTTCCGTCTCGAAATAGGGGCGGATTTTTCCCCGCGTGATGTAGGCCGTGAGCTTCTGATCCTCGAGCCCCGACCACAGTCCGTCGACCCGCGTCCGGAGATCCTGAGCGCGCGCCGACGCCTCGTCCTCGGGCATCGCCGCCACCGCCTCGTATTCGTCGAGGCGCAGCTTTTCGTTTTTGAGGGCGCAACCGGCCGCCACCGCGAGGACGAGCCCGATCATCGCCAATCGCCGGATCATCGTTTCTTCTTTCCGCCTTTTTTGGGCGTCGCGGGTTTCGGTCCGCCGGAGTCCGGTTTCGCGGCCGGGGCGAACGCCGGGATCATCTTAGAAACGGCCTGCGTCTTGCGCAACGTCGCCCACAGGATGCCCGACACGCCGAAGAGCAGCAGGCTCACGACCTGGCTCTCGGAGAGTCGAAACGCGTAGCGACCCGGCTCGGTCTCGAAGAGCGCCTCCGCGGCCAGCAGCATCTTCCACAAACCCGACGCGGATTCGGCCGTGAGCCCCGCGACGGCGCCGACGTGAAAGAGCGTCATGAATCCACGCGGATCGGCGCGGAAAAATTCGAGCCCGATGCGCGCGAGACCGTAGAGCACCAGAAAGCTCGCGATCACCTGGCCGTGAAAGCGCTTTCGCGGACGCACGACGAAATACAGAAACAGGCAGATCGCGAAGGAGAGGATCGACTCGGCGAACTGGGTGGGATAGAGCGCCACGCCCGAGAGCCCGACGGACTGCGGAGGGAAGGTCACGCCGAAGGGGAAGTCCGCGGGGCACGCCTTGCCGTGACAGCAGCCCGCGAGAAAACACCCGATGCGCGCGGTGCCGAGGCCGAACGCGATGCCCGGCGCGACAAAATCGGAATACATGGCGAGCGGCAGTTTTTGGCGGCGCAGGTACGCGAGACCCGCGATCGCGCCGCCGATGAGCCCGCCGTAATATACGAGCCCGCCCTCGCGCACGTTCAGGATCTGGAGCGGGTTATCCTTGTAGTGATCCCAGAACACGAAGCAGTGAAAGAGCCGCGCACCGATCATCGACAGGATGACGACGTAGATGGCCATGTTGCTGATGTGCTCGGGGTCGCCACCGGCCTCTTTGACCTGCCGGCTCGCGATCCAGATCGCGCCCAAAAACGCGCACGCCAGCATCACGCCGTACGCATGCACGGGCACGCCGAAGATCTTGAACAAAACGGGATGCATCAGCGCGCCTCGGCCCTGCGCCCGGCGCGCAGATTCTCAATCAAAAAGACGATGACTCCGACGACGATGGCGATGTCGGCGACGTTGAACGCCGGCCACGCGAGCGAGCGGTAGTGGAAGAGCAAAAAGTCGACCACGCCGCCGATGGCGAGGCGATCCCATAGGTTGCCGAGCGCGCCGCCCATGACCGCGCCGAGCGCCCAGATCTGCGTGCGGTCCTCGGGGCCGAGCTGCACCAGAAACGAGATCAGCGCCGCGATGGCGAGACCCGAGACACCAAGAAAGAATAGCACCGGGCTCGAATCGAAGAGGCTGAACGCCGCGCCCGTGTTGTAGCGAAGGGTCAGGTCGAAGAATCCGGGGATGACCTCACGCAGCTCGCCGTCGGCGAACGCCCCGCGCGCGAGGACCTTTGTCCACCGATCGATAGCCATCACGGCAACGCAGATCGACGCGACCGGCAGCACCTTGACGCGCCAAACGGACGTCGCGATCACACTCCGGTCCGACGTCACGGAGTCTCCTCGCGCAAATCGGGCGGGGGAAGAATCGCGTCGTCGGGAGGCGGCTCGTCGCGTCGGCGCGAATCCCACTGCATCTCGTGGCGGCTCATGTCCCACAAAAAGAGCAGTACGCCCACGACGATCACGATGTCGGCGACGTTGAAGGTCGGCCAGATGCGTGCGCCGAATCGAAGATCCAGAAAATCGACGACCGCGCCGATGCGCAGCCGGTCGCTGATGTTGCCCAGCGCACCGCCGAGAATCATCGAAAGCGCGATCGTGAGACGCAGCCGGTCGGGCGCGACGCGGGAGACGAAGTAGACGATGAACCCCAGCGCAACGG
>CAZPJD010000058.1:0-22292 GCA_964586775.1 uncultured bacterium
GGTTTTAGGCCCTCCCCCCGTCCCCTCTCCCATCAAATGGGAGAGGGGTGGCGAGCGAGACGGGGACATGCAGCGCGAAGCGATGCGTGTCCCCGTTCGGCAAAGAACGTGGCACCCGAAACTTCTTACGCCGCCTTGGCCGCGGAGAACACCTTGGTGATCTTCGCGATGGCCCAGTCGAGTTCCTCGTCGGTGATGACGAGCGGCGGCGCGAAGCGCACCGACGTCACGTGCGTCTCCTTGGCGAGGATGCCCTCGGCCATGAGGTCCTGACAGTACTGCCGCGCCGACTTCGGCCCGTCGGCGAACTCGACGGCGAGCAGCAGCCCCTTGCCGCGCACGTCTTTGATCTGCGGATTGTCGATCGCGAGCAGCGCGGCTTTGAGCTTCGCGCCGTTGCGTTCGGAACGGCCCGGCAGGTCTTCGTCGACAATCACGCGCATGGCTTCGCGCGCGCAGGCGCATGCCAGCGGATTGCCGCCAAACGTGGAGCCGTGCTCGCCGGGCACGAACAGGCCCAGCACCTCGTCGTTCGTCACGCACGCCGAGATCGGCAGGATGCCGCCGCCCAGTGTTTTGCCGAGGATCAGCACGTCGGGCTGGATGCCTTCCCACTGGTAGCAGAACATCTTTCCGCACCGGCCCCAGCCGGTCTGGATCTCGTCGAGCATCAGCAGCACGTTGCGCTCGTCGCACAGCTTGCGCAGCGCGCGCAGATAACCGTCGGGCGGAACGATCACGCCCGCCTCGCCCTGCACCGGCTCGACCAGAATCGCGCACGTCTTGTCGGTGACGGCGGCGGCCATGGCGGCGGCGTCGCCGTAGGGCACGATCTTGAAGCCCGGCGTGAAGGGCGCGAAATACTGCTTGTAAAGCTCGTCGGACGAGAAGCTGACGATGGTGGTGGTGCGTCCGTGAAAGTTGCCCGAGCAGACGACGATCTCGGCCTCGCCCATCGGGATATTCTTTTTCACGTAGCCCCACTTGCGCGCGGCCTTGACCGCTGTCTCGACCGCCTCGGCGCCCGTGTTCATCGGCAGCACGCGGGCCATGCCGGTCAGGTCGCACAGCTCCTTCATGAAGGGGCCGATCTCGGCGTTGTGGAACGCGCGGCTCGTCACGCACAGCTTCGCCGCCTGATCTTGCAAGACCTTCACGAGGCGCGGATGGCAGTGGCCGGTGGACACCGCGGAGTAGGCCGAGAGCATGTCCATGTATTTGCGGCCCTCGACGTCCCACATCCAGACACCCTGGGCGCGGTCGATGACGACCGGCAGCGGCTTGTAGTTGTGCGAACCATAGGTTTCGGCGAGGTCCATCAGGGATTGCGAATTCATGGCGGGCTCCGATAAGAAAGACAAAAGACCCGGCGCGATTTTGCGAAACGCCCGGGAAAAGTCAAACCGAAAGCCGCTTGTGGTGATCGCGGCGGCGAGAAACATGGTCGCGTTTCGGTGCTAGCGCGCCGAAATCCGATACGAAACTCTTTCCAGGGGCTTCTCATGAGAAAATCGGGGGTTTTAGGGATTTGGGTGCTGGCGACCGTGCTGGTCTTGGCGGCCGGATGGGTCGTCGCCGAAGAAAAGGGCGGGCACGGCGGCGGGCACGGCGGCGGGCACGGCGGGCACGAATGGGGCTACGAAGGCGCGCTCGGGCCCGAACACTGGGGCGACCTGAAGGCCGAGTTCGCCCTTTGCGAGACGGGCACGGCGCAGTCGCCCATTGATGTGCCATCGGCGAGCGCGACCGCGGCCGACGCGCCGAAGCTGGAGTTTCACTATCAGCCGATCGGACTGCGCGTGCTCAACAACGGTCACACCGTGCAGGTGAACGCGGGCAGCGGGTACCTCGCGGTGGACGGTGAACGATACGACCTCGCGCAGTTTCACTTCCACACGCCGAGCGAGAACAAGATCGACGGCAAGGCGTTCGACGGCGAGATGCACCTCGTCCACAAGAATGCGGCGGGCAAGCTCGCCGTCGTCGGCGTCATGCTGGCCTCCGGCGCCGAGAATTCGGCGCTCGAACGGGTCTGGAAGGTTGCACCGGGCGAGGAAGGTCCCGAGCGCTCGGTCAACAAAGTGTACATCGATCCCACGGCGATGATGCCATCCACGCGGGCGTATTTTCACTGGAAGGGCTCGCTGACCACGCCGCCGTGTACCGAGGGCGTCGAGTGGTTTCTGATGGACAAGCCCCTCAAGGTCTCGTCGGCGGCGCTGGGCGCGATCGAGAAGATCATGCACCACAACGCCCGACCGCCGCAGCCGCTGGGCACGCGCACGGTGCTGCACATCGGCGCGAAGAACTAGCGATTTGCAGGCCACGCACGAAGCGGGGGCGTGATGCCCCCGCTTCGGTTCGTTTGGCGTTAAATTACAGCCTCAGATGCAGCCTGCCGGTTCCGGATCGGTCGGCCAGGTCGCGTTGTCGTAGATCAGGTTCATGTAGTTGACCGCGTCGGGCACGATCGTCGGCAGCGTCTTTTCGATCTCCTCGCCGTCGGCATTGGCGGTGAAGGTGTCCTCGGCCGGGTCCACGTTGACCGCGAGGAAGTAGCCGTTCGCCGGGTTGCTGTCGGTGCGTCCGGTCGTCGGCAGGCCGCCGTTGTCGAAGTAGAAGATGTCGCTGCCCGCGCTGTCGGTCACCTCCGCGCATCCCACGGGCGAGAAATCGCTTCCGCTGTCCCAGTCCACCGCGCCCGAGACCACGCCCTTGGTGTCATCCAGGGTGACGCTGATGGCGAGCGCCAGCATCGCGCGTACGGCGGGCGTCACGAGCTTGAGGTACCACGACCCGCTCGCGGGATAGAGGAACGCGTAGGAATCGACGTAGTCGTCGTGCGTGATCTTCATCGAGAAGAGGTCGTCGCGCACCTTCTGGTTGAACTCGCACAGGCCACCGGCGTCGGACGTGGTGGTGATCGCCGGGTCGAAGGACGTGCCCGTCGAGCGGATCAGCTCGCACGTCGCGCCGACGATGGGATTGTCGGAGATGACGTCGAGGAGTTCCACGGAGATGGGATCGGTGGGCGGAAGCTCGGTGTCGTCGTCGCCCGTGTCGTCGTCGGTGGTGTCGTCGTCGGTCGTGTCGTCGTCGGCGGTGTCGTCATCCGTCGTATCGTCGTCGACATCGTCGTCGGCCGTGTCGTCGTCCGCGGTATCGTCGTCGACGTCGTCGTCCGCCGGGGCGCCATCGTCGTTGTCGTCGTCATCGTCGCCGCAGCCGCAGCCGGCCAACATCAACACCGGGAGAAGAAGCAGGAACCCAAGGAAAATTTGTCGATGCATGAAATCCCTCCGCTGATCGCGACATTGCGATTGCGTAAGGGATCATACATGAATTTTGCGGTGTGGGAGCGGAAAAATTTCGCCTGATTCCGAACTGTCGGTTCAGGTCCCCATGTCCCAACGCGAGAGGTAGTCGCTCTGCTCGGCCGTGAGCGTGTCGATCCGCACGCCCATCGCGGCGAGCTTGAGCCGCGCGACCTCTTCGTCGATCGACTTGGGCACCGAGTAAACCTTCTTCTCGAGCGCCTCGCCGCCCTTGTAGAGCCATTCCAACGTCAGCGCCTGATTCGCGAAGCTCATGTCCATCACCGCGCTCGGGTGGCCCTCGGCGGAGGCGAGGTTGAGCAGGCGCCCCTCGGCGAGCACGTAAATGCGCTTGCCCGATTTGAGCGTGAATTCCTCGACGAAGGGACGCACGATGCGCCGTTTGACCGCGACCTCGGCGAGTTTGGTGAGGTTGAGTTCGACGTTGAAGTGGCCGGAGTTCGCCACGATCGCGCCGTCTTTCATCGCCTCGAAGGCCGGCAGGTCGATGACGTGGATGTCGCCGGTGACGGTGCAGAAAAAGTCGCCGATCGGCGCGGCGTCGGCGATGGGCATGATGCGGTAGCCGTCCATCATGGCTTCGAGCGCGCGCAGCGGATCGATCTCGCAAACGACGACGTTCGCGCCCAGGCCGCGCGCGGTGTTCGCCAAGCCGCGTCCGCACCAGCCGTATCCGGAGACGACGAAGGTGGAGCCCGCGATCAGGCGGTTGGTGGCGCGCAGGAAGCCGTCGATGGTGCTCTGGCCGGTGCCGTAGCGGTTGTCGAACATGTGCTTGGTCTTGGCGTCGTTGACCGCGACGATGGGGTAGCCGAGCACGCCGTCGGCCGCCATCGCGCGCAGGCGGATGACGCCCGTGGTCGTCTCCTCGGTGCCGAAACGCACCGACGACAGCTCGCCCTTGCGCTCGGTGTGCAGCACGTTCACCAGATCCGCGCCGTCGTCCATCGTCACGTGCGGCTTCAGGTCGATCGCCTGATTCAGGTGCTTGTAGTAGGTCGCGCCATCCTCGCCCTTGATCGCGTAGACGCGAATGCCCGCGTCCTTCGCGAGGTAGGCGGAGACGTAGTCCTGCGTGGAGAGCGGGTTGCTGGCGCACAGGGCGACATCGGCGCCGCCCGCCGCGATCGTGAGCATCAGGTTCGCCGTTTCGGTCGTGACGTGCAGGCACGCCGCCACGCGCAGCCCCGCGAGCGGCTTGTCTTTTTCGAAGCGCGCGCGGATCTGGCGCAGTACGGGCATCGATTGCTCGGCCCATTCGGTCTTGTCCTTGCCCTCGGTTGCGAGCGCGATGTCCTTCACGTCGTAATCGGCCATTTCGAAATCCTCACTCGAATGCGTAAACGAAAAAATCCCCGGCGCGGGTAAACCCGCGCGCCATTTCGATGCGCGATGCGCGGATCACTTGCCCGCGAGCGACTTGAGCTCGGCCGCCTTGTCGGTGCGCTCCCAGGTGAAGCTGTCCTCGGTGCGGCCGAAGTGGCCGTAGGCCGCGGTCGCCCGGTAGCGCGGCTTGAGCAGGTCGAGGTGCGCGATGATCTTCGCGGGCTTGAGCGGGAAGACCTCGCGAATCAGACCCGCGATCTTTTCCTCGGGCAGTGTGCCGGTGCCGAAGGTGTCGACGTAGACGCTGACGGGATCGGCCACGCCGATGACGTAGGCGAGCTGGATCTCGACGCGCGAGGCGAGCCCGGCCGCGACGACGTTTTTGGCGATGTAGCGGCCCATATACGCCGCGGAGCGGTCCACCTTCGACGGGTCCTTGCCCGAAAACGCGCCGCCGCCGTGCCGGCCCATGCCGCCGTAGGTGTCGACAATGATCTTGCGTCCCGTGAGTCCGCAGTCGCCCATCGGGCCGCCCACCACGAAACGCCCGGTGGCGTTGATGTGGTAGATCGTCTTGTCGTCGATCAGGTTCGCGGGCAGCGATTTCTTGACCACCTCTTCGCGCACCGCCTCGACGATCTGGTCGTTGGTCACGTCGTCGTCGTGCTGCGTGGCAATGACGATGGTGTGGATGCGCTTGGGTTTGCCATTTTCGTACTGCACGGTCACCTGCGACTTGCCGTCGGGCCGGAAGAACGCCGCGCGGCCTTCCTTGCGCGCCCGCGAGAGCCCCGCGGACAGCAGGTGCGCATAGTGGATCGGCGCGGGCATCTGCACCGGCGTCTCATCGCACGCAAAGCCGAACATCATACCCTGGTCGCCGGCGCCCTGCTCGGTGTGCAGGCCCTGGCCCTCGGTCACGCCCTGCGAGATGTCGGGGCTCTGCTTGTCGATCGACGTCACCACCGCGCAGGTGCGAAAGTCGAAGCCCTTGCGCGAGTCGTCGTAGCCGATCTCCTCGATCGTCTTGCGCACCACGGCGGGCATGTCCACATAGCAGCTCGTGGTGATTTCGCCCGCGATCACGGCGAAGCCCGTCGTGATGAGCGTTTCGCAGGCCACGCGGCCCTTGGAATCCTGACGCAGGATTTCGTCGAGGATCGCATCGCTGATCTGGTCGGCGATCTTGTCGGGGTGTCCTTCGGTCACGGACTCGGACGTGAACAAATAGTCCTGGCTCGGCATACGCGCGCTCTCCGAATTGTATGAACGAAACCCTCTCCCCCTCGGGGGGCCAAATACTATACACAGATCGACGCAAGAAAAAAGTCGCCTCGCAAGTCGGGCGCGCGAGCCTCAAACCGTCGCGAAATTCACGATTTCGCGTAGATGCGCCGCCACTCGTCCTGTTCGGTGCGCGTCGGGAACCGCGACAGCACGGTGAGATCGACCAGCTTCGCCGTCAGATCCTCGCCGGGCAGGGGCGAATCCTTGATGCGCGCGGCCTTGACGATGTGGCCGGGGGTGTCGTCGAACTCGGCATCGACGTAAGCGAGCACCACAAAGCGCTTGTCGTCGTCGAGGAACGCGAACGAGGTGATCGTGCCGACGACGTTTTGATCTTCGTCGAGGATCACGTGTCCCTCTCGGACGCTCTTCGCGCCTTGGCCCGCGAGGCGCACCAATTTTCGCCGCATCCCGCCCGCCAGCCGCGCGCGATACGCGCCGCGACCGACGAACCACGGCTTCGCGAGCCGCGCGACCCAGCCGTATCCCGCCTCGGTCAGCGTGCCGCCGAGCGCGCCTTCGAGCTCGTGGCCGAAGAGCGGCAGCCCGGCCTCGAGCCGCGCCGCGTCGCGCGCGCCCAGCCCCGCGGGGCTGGCGCCCGCGTCGCACAGCTTATTCCACATTTCCACCGTGCGATCGGGATGCACAAAGACCTCGTAGCCCACGGGTTCGCCGGTGTAGCCCGTCATGGCGAGCCATACGTCGCATCCGCCGACGCGCGCGCGGGCGACGTGGTTGCGCTTCATCGCGGCGATGCGTCGCCGGTCGTCCTCGGTGTCGGCGATGTGGATGAGCAGATCGCGCGAGCCCGGTCCCTGAAGCGCGAGATCGAGCATCGCATCGGCCCCGGCGTTGCGCAGGTCGCGGATCTGCACGGGCCCCGGCATGCGCTTCGCCCCCTCGGTGGGATCAACGGCGAACCTGTTGGACGCCGCCGCGTTGATCCACTCCCAATCGGCCGTCGCGTTGGCCGCGTTGACGACCAGCATGTAGCGCTCGCGCTCGAGCCGATAGACGTAGGTGTCGTCGGCGGCCACGCCGCCCGGGCGCAGCAGGTACTGATACGCGGCGCGCCCCACCGGCAGATTGAGCACGCGATTCGCCAGCAGGGTTTCGAGAAACACCCCCGCCCAGGGCCCCGTGAAATCGAAGACCGACATGTGCGACACGTCGAAGAGCGATGCCTTGGTGCGCGTCGCGCGGTGCTCGGCGAAGATCCCGACGGGATACTGCACCGGCATCTCCCAGCCCGCGAAGGGCACCATCTTGCCGCCCAGCGCGACGTGCGTGTCATAGAGAACGGTGCGTCGCGGCGGTCCGTCGGGGCGCGGCGCGGGCACGAACTCGGGCCGGGCCGGCGCACCCAGCGCCGCAGCAATCGCCGCCTGGCCGATGAAAAACACCTTCGATGGCATCACGATGTCCGCCCCGGCCTTGGCAGCCTCAATCGCCGAGCCCGCGAAGGGCGCGACATCGCGCGCCTCGGCCAGCGCTGCGGCCGACGCGCCCAGTTCGGCGTGGTCGACCATGCGGCAGTCCTCGAGCCCGTGGATTCGCGGCCACGGATCGCCGGGCACGATTTCGACGATGCCCGCCGCGACCGCCCGCAGCCACAGCGCCACTTGCGCCGCGCGACGCGGGCTCGGCCAGATGGCGAGGCCGGGTTCGCCATCGCCGCGCAGGAGCCGCGCGACGACCACCTCATCCATCACCTCCGCGTCGGGCATCAGCAGCAGCGCCCGGCGCGCGTATCCGGGCAGTAGGTCGAGGGTCGTCACCGACACGAGTTGCCCCACGGCATAGATCGCCTCGGGTCCCGAGAACGCAATGGCCCCGGAGGTGGGATCGGGGAACGACCCCGCGCCCGACACGAGCTGCGCGATCTCGCGAAGCGCCTGCTCGGTTTTCACGATGGCGTTCCACTCGAACCGCGCGCCGCCCACGGCTTCGGGTGCGCCGGGTTTGTAATCGGCGTGCGTGCGCGCGCTGTAAAACAGACCGGCCATGGCGCGCGTGATGCGCACGCACAGCTCGGCGCTCTGACACGCGACGGCATAGCGCGACGGATTCATCAGAAACGTCGTTGTGCGCGGCACGCCCGTGCGCTGATCCTGCGTGGCCTTGATGCCCACGGTGGCGAGCGCGGCGATGGCATCGCCGGAGGAGATGGCGAAGGCGTCGGGTGGGGTGAATGGCCGAAGATCGACGACGATCTCGAAGGGAACGGCCTTTCGCGTGGTCGCGTAGAACCCGCTCTCGTTGAGTTGTTCGGCGAAGTAATCGCTCAGGCGACGCAGTTCGGCGGTGTCCACATCGGGCGGGACATCGCGACCCGTGAAGTCGAGATACATGCGGGAGCCCCGATAAGAATTCGACAAAAAACGTGACGCGTCACCGGCCCCAACCGGCGGTCAAAGTCTAGGGCCAACGCCCCACGGACGCAAGGACGATTCTCGTCCATTTCGCTTGACGCGCCGAACGCGCGGGTGATAACGGTTCGTCATGCATCGTTTTCGCGGATTCGCGCTCGTGCCGATCGTCTTGGTGTTCCTGGCGATCCTCGTCGCCGCCGATGGCCCTGCGCCAAAGCCCGCGAATTCGATTTTCGCGCGGGCCGTTCCCGCCTCGCCCGAATCCTTCATCGACATTGCCGACGCGGTGAAGCGCGACTGCCGCGCGCTCGAGGTCGCGATGGGTGCGGCGACCGGCGCGCGACCGAGTTTCACGCCGCTCACCGATCCGATCGGCGCGTCCGCCGCCATTCACCGCTCGAACGCTCGCGGTTGGCGCGTCGAACGTGAATGGACGATCCTGCACGAGGGCGGTCGCGCCGCGCGGTGGATTCTCGTGTGCCGCGCACCTGCGGATTCTCCGCACGACGACCGCTCGCCCGGGCGCGATGTGGGCGACCCGTGCACGACCGATCCCGAATGCGACGACGGCCTCTATTGCAACGGCGCGGAGACGTGCGTCGCCGACGAATGCGCCGCGGGTACGCCGATCGATTGCGCGAGCGACGGCGTTTTCTGCAACGGCGTCGAGCTGTGTTGGGAAGACACCGACGAGTGCGTGCACAGCGGAAATCCCTGCGGCGACGACGGCATGTTCTGCAACGGAACCGAGGTCTGCGACGAGATCGAATTCCAGTGCCTGCACGATGGCGACCCCTGCGGCGACGACGGCGCGTATTGCAACGGCGTCGAATCGTGCAACGAAACCGACGACATGTGCGAATCGTCGGGCGACCCGTGCGACGACGGCGCGTACTGCACGGGCGTCGAGACCTGCGACGAGGTGGCCGACGACTGCCTCGCGGGCACGTCGCCTTGCGCCGACGACGCCGTCTACTGCAACGGAACCGAAAGCTGCGACGAGGCTGCGGACGCCTGCACGCACTCCGGCGATCCCTGCACCGACAACGGCGCGTTCTGCGACGGGACCGAATCGTGCGACGAGGAAACCGCCGCGTGCGTGTCGAGCGGAACGCCGTGCGCCGACGACGGCCTGTGGTGCACGGGCACCGAGACGTGCGACGAATCGACCGGCCAGTGCACATCGACGGGCAGCCCCTGCGGATCGCTGCAGATCTGCGACGAGGAAGAGGGCGAATGCCTGGACGCCGACCTCGCTACGCCCACGCCCGAGGGCAAATACGGTTCGTACAACGACAACGCGAGCGTGTGCTGCGGCTGTTGAATCTCGCTAAGCGATTCCCGCGCCGGGGCGGGCGCGTTCGGCGGGATCGATCTCCCACAGCGTGCGCGGCGCGAATCCGCCCATGCGCGCGACGAACACGTCGGGGAACTGCTCGATCGACGTGTTGTAGATCGTCACCGATTCGTTGAAGAACTCACGCCGGTCCGAGATGATGTCCTCGAGCTGCGTGATGCGGGTTTGCAGGCGCTGGAACATCTCGCTCGCCTTGAGATCGGGGTAGCCCTCGGCCAGCGCAAACAGCCCCCGCAGCGCGCCGGACAGCTCAGACTGCGCGGCGAAGACCTCGCGGTCGCCACGCGCGGACTCGACGCGCGAACGGGCCCGGGCGACCGATTCCAGCGTCTGGCGCTCATGCGCGATGTACCCCTTGCAAACATCCACCAGGCGCGGCAGCTCGTCGAAACGCTGTTTGAGCACCACGTCGATGTTGCTCCACGCCTTGTTGTTGTTGTTGCGCAGGCGCACGAGGCCGTTGTAGGCAATCACAAAATACACGGCCGCCCCGGCGAACAGCACCAGCAGCCCCACGGCTCCAATCCCCACGAGCGCCATGCGCCCACCTCCGCGCCCGGTCACGCCGGGCCGAAACGAATCCAGTCGAGCAGCGCCGCCGCGCCCACGCCCGCAGCCACGATCGACACGAGCATCCACGCGAACGCGACGAGGCCGTAGCGCATCCCGAGGCTCGTGCCCTCTCCCTTCGCGATCACGAAGGGAAACGCGCCGTGGTCGGGTCTGCGCACCGCGATCGCCGTCTCGTCGGGCGCGGCGAGCGGATCGCCCTCGGCCGCCTCGCGCGCGGCCTCGCGTTCGGCGTCGCGCCGCGCCGTTTCCCACTCGCCCGCGTCGATTTGCCCGTCGCGGTTCGTGTCGTACTTCGCCATGCGCGCCCGGTCGCCCTTGATCGCGCGAAGTTTGGCCGCGACGCGTTCGCGCAGGGCGACGACGGGGCGCTCCATGTCGGTCGCCTGGCCGAGCACGGTCAGCGGCGTGCCCTCGGGAATCCACTCCTCCACATAACGCACGTTGCCCTCGTTGACGAGCGACGCGCCCCACGGCGTGCGGTACTCGCCGTCGAGGTGCTGCGTGTGCGTGGGCGCCATCTTCGCGCCGAGGGGATCGACGAGCACCGTACCCGTGTCGTCATCGAGATAGAACGGCACGGGTCCGCACGAGGTGTCGCCGGTAATGCGCTCCTTGTTGCCGTCTCCCGTCGCGACTTTTTCGTAACGCCGCAGCCGATAGTGCACGCACGCCTGACTCGTGAGCGGGGTGAGCAGGTTGTAAGCCCGGCGCGCGGTGCCGCGCAGCTCGGCCATGCCCATGGCGACCGAGCGCGCCTTCGACGTGGGCGTGTGGTCGATCCAGCGCTTGACGCGCAGTGCGCGGAACGACTCATAGAACGCGACTGCGGACGCGCAGAAAAACACCGCGCCCAGGTCGAGACCCACGTGACGCAGCGGCCCGAGGGAGACATCGTGCGCGGCGGACGCGAGCGTGAACCACGCGACCATCGCCGTCCAATAGATCGCCGCGAAGATCGTGTGCGGCGCGGCCCAGTTGGGCGACCACTGCTTGAGGTCGATGGGCGGCGGCGGAAGGAAGGTCGCGTCGGACGGTGCGTCGGCGACGACCGGGGGACTCGCGGCGCGGGCGGCGGAAAGAAAAGCCGCCCCGGCGGCGAGCGCGGCGGCATCGTCCGCGAGGGCCGGCGGCGCTACGGCTTCGGCGACGAGCGCTCCCGCCACGGCGGCCTCGATGGGCGAAACGCGCGCGGCGGATTGGGCCTCGGGCGGCCCGGCCTGACGGAAGAGCTCGACGAGATAAGCGCCGTAATTGACGAGCTGCACGCGGTTTCGCGCGAGCACCTCGGGGTCGTGCACGGAAGGATCGTAGCGGCAGTGCGGAAGCTGGCACAGGCCAAAGTCCGTCTCGAGGTCGAGCCGCGCCGCGCGCTCGCCGACGAGGCGCAGCAGCGTTTCGAGGTTCTCGCGCGACGAGGTCGAGGCGTGCTCGCCCAGCGAACGCGGATCATATCGCCCCGGCTCGATGCGCAGCGGCCCCGTCGCCGCGCCACCTGGCGCGATCACGTAGATGTCGAGAATCGGCGACGCGCCGAGCAGCAGGTCCATCTTCTCGCGGGCCGAGAGCGTGCCGGCCGATCCCGTGAGCGCCGCGCGCTTGATGAGTCGGTTGACCACATCCGCGCCCATGCCCGCGAGCACGGCGATGATGGCGGTGTCGCGAGTGATCGACGCCGACCCGCGCCGACCGTGGAAGCCGATGCCGCTCCCCGTAATCTCGAAGCGCTTGATGTCGATCGTCTCGCGCCGGGGCGGCGGCGACGGCACAACGGCTGCGGCATAACCCATCTCGCGCAGCGCATCCACCGCGCGCGCGAGCGTGGCGGGGTTGTCGTCGCGCACGATCTGCGCGAGGCCGTCCCCCGCGAGCGCGACCCGCGTGATGTAGGGATCGACGCCGAGCCGCTCCTGCAGCGCGCGCACCCGCGTCTCCAGCATTTGCGCATCGACGCGCTTTCGCCGGACGATCACGCTGAATCGGTGGGAGGACGCGGGCATTTCGCGGGCATGATAGCCGAAGCGCCCGCGCCCGTCGCGCATAAGACGACGCTGTGTTTATGCGGGGGCTGGAGGTTTGGGGCGGGTGCCACA
This sequence comes from uncultured bacterium, assembly GCA_964586775.1. Taxonomy (GTDB): domain Bacteria; phylum Lernaellota; class Lernaellaia; order JACKCT01; family JACKCT01; genus JADLEX01. The sequence continues at coordinate 12,341 of CAZPJD010000058.1, forward strand.
TTTTCGGCCGAGGAACGAGGCCGAAGATGTGTTGAACTGAGCACACCTTCCCCGGCCTGACGGCAGGTGAAAGTGTGGCACCCGGCTTCCCGTGCCCTCACCCCGCCCCTCGCGGACTCGGGGCACCCCTCTCCCGTCCGACGGGAGAGGGAAAGGGGGCAAGGGCCGCGCTACGCCGCGCCCTCGACCTTGTAGCCCGCCTTGCGGATGGCGGCGGCGACGGCATCGGCCGCGATGCCCGTTCCGTGCAACACCACGCGACCGCCCGCGAGGTTCACCACGGCGCTCGTCACGCCCGGGCTCGCTTCGCACACGTCCTTCACCTTGGCCACGCACTTCACGCAGCTCATGCCCTCGACCGTCAGCGTGATCGCACCCTCAGGGACGACCGCCGGGCGCATGGCTTGAACGCGGTTCACCACGCGGCGCGCGAGGAAAAACGCGAGCAGCGCGAGCACGACGATCGTGGAGACGATCGCGATCCATCCCGGTCCGTCGTGATGATGCATGTGATGCGCATGCCCGCCGGCTGCGGGGGCGATGACGCGGTCGAAGATCAGGCCGAACGCGATGCTGAATGTCGCGATGGTGCCGAGGTAGATCGCCAGCACCCGCGCGCCCAGAGCGCGATACACGAGGCCCATCGTGGCGATGTTCGTGGCCGGACCGGCCATGAGAAACACGAGCGCCGTGCCCGTGGGCATGCCCGCCGCGATCAGCGACGCGGCGATGGGTACCGAGCTGGTGGTGCACACGTAGAGCGGCATGGCGATGGCCAGCGTGAGCAACATCCCGCCGAGGCCCTGCGTCCAGTGGGTGGATTCGAGATAGCCCGGCGGAACAAGAACCGAAATGAACGCGGCGGCGAGAATGCCCACCGCGAGCCACAGGTCGATCATCGCGAACAGGTCGAACGCGGCGTAGTGCATCGCGCCGGTGACGCGCCGCCAGCCCTGGTGCCGGGGCGCCGAGTCCTTCGCCTCCACGAGGTCGCCGCCGCTTTCGCGCTCCGCGGCCGGTGTCGTCCAGTTGACGGCGAGCCCGCCGAACAGCCCCGTGACGAACGCCGAAAAGAGCTTGAAGATGGCGAACGGCCAGCCGAGGAACGTCGCCGAAACCAGAATCGAATCGACGCCGGTCTGCGGGGTGCTGATGAGAAAGCTCGTCGTGGCGCCCTTCGACGCGCCGTCGCTGCGCAGACCGATCGCGGTTGGCACGACGCCGCACGAGCACAGCGGCATCGGCACGCCCACCAGCGCGGCCTCGGTCACCGAGCGCCAGTTGTTGCCCGCGAGCCGACGGCGAATGAACGACTTGGGCAGAAACTCGTGGACGAGCCCCGCGATGAACAAGCCCAGCAGCAGCGGCCCCGACAGGTCGAGCAGGATTGACCAGACCGAGTTCAGATAGTTCGTCAGGAAATCCATCGCCTCTCCGATTCGCGGATCAATATAAGCATCACGCGTCGCCGAACCAAGGTGCTCGCGCGATTTCGTTGCACCGCCATGCGCCCTGTGACACATTCTCGCCGGATTTGTCGGAGATGTGCATGACGGATTCCACGATTTTGCGCCGCGAAGTCGACGCGCGCGGCGTCGCCACGCTGACGCTCAATCGCCCCGAGGTGGGCAACGCCTTCAACGGCGACCTGGTCGCGGCGATCGACGCGGCGCTCACCGACCTCGCGCGCCCGGGCGCGTGCCGCGTGCTGGTCCTGCGCGGCGCGGGCAAGCACTTTTGCGCGGGCGGCGACCTGAAGTGGATGGCCCATTTGGCCATTGCGGGCGACGCGGCGAACGACGGCGACGCACGCGCCGTGGGCGAAATGATGCGAAAGCTCAAGTTCTTCCCGCATCCCACTGTGGCCGTTGTGCACGGCGCGGCGCTGGGTGGCGGGGCGAGCCTCGTCGTGTGCTGCGACATCGCCGTGGCCTCGTCCGACGCCGTCTTCGCCATTTCGGGCGTGAAGATGGGCATGCTGCCCGTCGTGATCAGCCCCTACATCGTCTCGGCCATCGGACCGCGCCGCGCGCGGCGATACTACCTGACGGGCGAGCGCATCCCCGCGCCGCGCGCCGAGGCGATTGGCCTCATTCACGAGTGCGTCGCGCCCCAAGAGTTGGAGTCGGTGGCGGACGGGATCGTCACGCATCTGCTTGAGGGCGGGCCGATCGCGCAGGCCATGGCCAAGGACCTCGTCGCCCAGGACGCCGACCCTCCCATCGAGGGCGAAACCTTCGACCGTCTCGCCGCCAAGCTTGCCGACCTGCGCGCCACGAACGAGGCGGTCGAGGGCATGACCGCGTTTCTGGAAAAACGCCCGCCGAACTGGAAGGCGTGACGGAGGCGCGGGCGTGGAACGCATCGGCCCATGCCCAAACTGCCGCAGCGAAATCGACACCGGCGCGTTCGCAATCGGCGCGCGGGCCGTGTGCCCGGCGTGTCGCGGCACGTTTCGCGTCGAGGAGCCGCTCGCCCCGACAGATCCGGTGGTGCGTCTCGTCGCGTGCGCGGGGTGCGACGCAAAGCTCGACGTCGGCGCGTTCGAACCGGGCGACGAGGCCGCGTGCCCGGAGTGCGGCGCGGTCGCGCTGGTGCCGCCCCTCGCGCCAAGCGCCTTGGCTCCCCCGACCGAAATCAGCGTGCTCGCCACGATCGGCGCGTTGCTCGCGCTCGTCGCCGCGGTGGTGCATCCGGCCATCGCTCTCGTCGGTCTCGCGTTCTCGCTGGCGGCGTTCGTCGACATCGAGCGGAGGCGCGGTCAACTGATCGGTCGCCGTCGCGCGGCGGGCGGCGCGGTCGCAAACATCGCGATCCTGCTCCTCTACCTGATGCTGGTGCCGCGCCCGCTGCCCGATGCGTTCTACGATGACGCGGACGAGGAGCGGCTTCGCGCAAAGCTCGAGGTGGTGCGTGAGGAACGGCGCAAATCCGGCGCGAACGCTCGCGCGGGCTACGCTGGCTCGCTCGCGCCGCTGCTGAAATACGATCCCAACCTCGCGGCGGACGGCGGCGTGACCTTCATCTTCGGTTCGGTCGATTCCGAGGGGTACACGTTCACGACCATCCACGCGCGAGGCACGCGCGAGCGCGGAACGCGCTCGGGACGGCGCGAGTTCGTCTTCCACGACTGAGGCGACGATCGATGGCGCGTCGGGACGTGTCGTGGTAGAAATACCGTCAACAGGCGAGCACTCCGGCCTCGGTCGGAGCGTGGGCGAAGGCGGGGGCAACCTCGCCTTTCCCGTTTGATGCGGGCTTCAGCGAGCCGACGCCGTCACGACGAGAACGGAACGATCCCGGTAGAGCGGATCGATCGCGCGTTCCAGCGCACGCACCCACGAGCGCGAATAGGGCTGCGTGCGAAAGTGCCACGCGCCCGAGCGCGGCGGGGCGTCGGATCGCGTGACGAAGTCGAACCCGGCTCGCGCGCACAGTTTGGCGAGGCCGTCGAAGCTCGGCAGCAGCCGCGCGGCGGGCGGCGCGAAGAGAAAGAAGTCCGCGCCGTGCTGCTGGAGCGCGAGGCCGTCGGACTGCGGCGCTTCGATGCGCGCGCGCCCGCCCGGTCGCAGAGCGCGGCGAATGGCGGCGAGTTCCTCGACGGGATGCGCGGAGTATTCGATAAGCCCTTCGACAATCGCGAGATCGAATTCACCGGCCAGCGCGCCCGCCGCCGGGGTGCCGACGCGCACGGACCCGCCCGATTTCGCGAGCGGCAGCGCGACATCGGGGCTCGGGTCGCACGCCGTCACGCGCAGCCCGCGCTTCGCGAGCGCGGCCATGAGCGCCGCGTCGGCCCGGCCGACGAGCGCGACGTCACCCACGCCACGCAGCATCCGCGCGATGCGCCCGGCGTGGCGCCCATGGGGCGCGGGACGCGGCACGCACGTCCAGTCGTGACCGGCGAGCGCGTGCGGATGGACGGCGAAGAGGCTCGCGCAAGCGAGACACCGGGCGTAGGGCACGGGGGCTTCGCGCGGCCCGAAGGGTTCGGGCAGCTCGCGGGTTTCGCCGCAATCGCAAGCCGGGCAACGCACGTGTTCCTCCTGCGCGGCAGGGGCTGCCTGCCGGGCTCGCGCGTGGGCGCGCATGGTAGCAAAGCGATCCGAAAGGGCAACGTGAGGTCGGTCGGCTCGAGCGGCGCGATCGATGCGACGAATCCCGTCCCTTGCGGCCCCGGCGAAACGCTTGGGCTCGCACAGGCCGCGGCGTGGATCTTTACGCCGTTCGTGAAAACGACGGGCCCGGCCCACGGCGAGGGGTACGACTCTGCCGTCGCGGTTCGCGCTCCCATTGAAGTGGTTGGCGTAGTACACAGGCGCCCGATATTTCGAGGGGGCCCGCATGGCGACATTTCTCTACCGCGTCGAACCGACGCGCCCGGCGATGCTCGGCGACGGGCCGACGCCTGAAGAGGCGAAGGCCGTCGAGGATCACTTCCTCTACCTGCGGGACCTCGTCGAGGAGGGCGTCGTCTTCATGGCCGGGCGCACGCACGGCGCGGCCGAGCGCACCTTCGGCATCTGCTTTTTCGAGTCCGACGACGAGGCCGCCGCGCGCGCGATCATGGACGCCGACCCGGCCGTCGTGCGCGGCGTGATGCGCGCCGAGCTCTTCCCCTTCCGCGCGGCGCTGTGGTCGGAACGCAAGCCGCCGATGGATTGAGGCGGGGGCGCGCGAGAATGGTTCGCGATCCGCTCGTCTTCGGTTGAGGATCGGGCTATCAATCGCTGTCGCGCGAGGCATGACGCCGGCGATTCGCGCGGGGGAGTCGTGTCATCATGGCTGAACGAAAAACGAAAACCGCCGCCATTCGGCCGCAATTTCGAACCGTTCGCGACGCGAAGGGACGCGAGGAGTTCGTTCTCGTTCCCTCAGCCTTGTTCGAGGTGATCCGGCCGAGACTGAACGCGATCCTCGAGGATCCGTTTTACCGTCGACTCGCGGATGCGCCGATGGATGGCGAGGCCGAAACGCAGGAGGAGGTCCGGGCGGTGCGCCGTGCGAGAAGGGCGCGGGACCGGGGCGACGTGATTTCCCACGACGAGGTCCTGCGTTACCGGTAGACACGCGTACAGCTTCTCCCCTGACACGATCTGTCACTTTTCTTTTTTCGCGGCGGCGATAAGATCGGACCATGCGGCGCAAGGAGATCTCTTTCGCCGTCGATGGCTCGACCCTCGCGGCGTGGCTCTACCTTCCCGACGGCGCGCTTCCGTGCCCGGCGCTCGTGATGGCCAATGGCTTCGGCGCCACCCGACGCGCGCGGCTCGACGCCTTCGCCGAGCGATTCGCCGAAGCGGGCTTCGGTGTGCTCGTCTTCGACTACCGGCACTTCGGCGACAGCGAGGGCGAACCTCGGCTCGTGCTCGACATCGCCAAGCAGCTCGACGACTGGCGAGAGGCGGTGCGTCACGCGCGCCAGATGCCCGTGCTCGATGCGGGTTTCGTCGCGCTGTGGGGCACGTCGTTCAGCGGCGGCCATGTGCTCACGATCGCCGCCGAGGACGAACACGTCGCCGCCGTGATCGCGCAGGCGCCCTTCGTGGACGGCCTCGCGTCCGTGCGAAGCGCCGGCCCCGCTCTCACGGCGCGCCTGGGTTTCTCCGCCATGCGCGACATCGCCCGCGCGGCGCGGGGGCGCGAGCCGTTTCGCATCAAGGTCGCGGGACCGCCCGGCTCGCTCGCCGCGATGAACGCGCCCGGCCTGGAATTCGGTTACCGCACGGTGGTGCCCGAGGACGGAGAATCGAGCGACGAGGTCGCCGCGCGCGTCTTTTTGTCGATCCCGACCTATCGCCCCATCGGGGTCGCGTCGCGCATCCAATGCCCGGTGTTGTTCTGCGTGGCCGACCGCGACCGCGTCGCGCCGCCCGAGCCGGCGCTGGCCGCCGCGCGCCGCGTGAAGGACGCCGAGATCCGCCGTTACGACGCGGACCACTTCGACCTCTACATCGGCGATGGCTTTGGACGCACCGTGGCGGATCAGATCGAGTTCCTGCTGAGGATGCTGACACGACGCCGCGCGGGGGACGAAGCGCCGGGGTGAGAAGGAGCGGTGTCAGGGGGCGACGCCGACCGGGCGGTTGCGCGGCAACTCAACCGCAGCCGCAGCCGCCGCGCCCGCCGTCATCCGAGTCGCGGTTCGCGTCCTCGTCGTCGTCGTTCGTGATCGAGTCGTCATCCTCGCCATCATCATCCCAAGAGTCGTCATCACCGATTACAGTCGTCGTTGTTGTGCTCGTCGTCGTAGGCGCGGTCGTCGTCGATGACGTCGTAGTCGTTGTGGTCGCGCCGCTGGTCGAGGTCGTCGTCGTGGTCGGTTCTTCGGTCGTAGTGGTTGTCGAAGTCGTTGTGGTCGTGGGTTGAGAAGTGGTCGTGCTGCTCGTCGTGGTCGTGGTGGTCGGCCCTTCGGTCGTGGTCGTACTGCTCGTCGTGGTTGTCGTCGTTGTGGTCGTCGTCGGCTCTTCGGTCGTGGTGGTTGTGGATGTTGTCGTTGTCGTGGGCTGAGAAGTGGTCGTGGTGGTCGTCGTCGGCTCTTCGGTCGTCGTCGTGGTGCTCGTCGTGGTTGTGGTTGTCGTGGTCGGCTCTTCGGTCGTGGTGGTTGTGGACGTTGTCGTGGTTGTTGTCGTTGTCACCACGAATCCGCCGTAGAACGAGACTGCGGCTCCCTCCGCGGTTTCACCGTTCCTCCAATCCGGCATGCCAATAACGAGGTCGTTAAAGTCGTCTCCGTTGACGTCTCCGGCCGAGGTCACGCTGTAACCGGCATAGGCATTGGCGATGTCGGGCTCATAGATCCAAGCGGGGGTCGACGAGAGCCCCGTTGCTGAGCCAAAAAAAACGTACGCGCGTCCTTCGTCCCCTTGGCCGTTGGAGTAACCATATGCTCCGACGATGACGTCGTCGTATCCATCGACGTTGATGTCTCCCGCGCTGGAGACGCTCCAACCAAATTTGCCGCGGTTCTGAGTTGAGGCATAAGTCCAGTCCGGCGTCGGGGACAAACCGGTCGTCGATCCGTGGAAGACCAGTGCCCGACCCTGGCCGGTATCGAAGACGGATGCTGTATAGGAAGGTCCGCCGACGATCACGTCGTCGTAGCCGTCACCGTTCACATCCCCAGCGGACGCCGTGCTGGATCCAAGTTGCTCACCTCGAAAGTCCCCCTGAAAGTTCCAATCGGGCACGACCGATAGACCATCGGCTGAACCGAGAAAGAGCAGAGCCCGTCCTCGAAAATTGCCGCCGTTGGTGAAATGCGGTTCTCCGACAACGACATCGTCATAACCATCGCCGTTGACATCGCCGGCGGAAGCCACGGCGTGGCCGAGGCCAACAGACTCGGCGGACGCATCGACGACCCAGTCCGGAGTTGTCGCCGGCCCCGTGGGAGAGCCTAAGTAGACGGATGCCCGACCGTCATTGATGTCCAACACGTCGAGATCTGGTTCGCCGACGATGATGTCGCTGTAACCGTCTGCGTCGATATCTCCCGCAGACGCCACTCGACGACCGTAGTGTCCCCTCTCCCCGCTTCCGTACGTGGTCCAACTCGGCGATGTGCGCAGTCCGGTGCTCGATCCCAAATACAGGAGCGCTTTTCCCGCAGACTCCAACCCGTTGGCATCTGCCTCAGGTACTCCCACGATGACATCGTCGTAACCGTCGTCGTTGACGTCCCCCGCGGACGCCACGGAAGTGCCGAGTTCCGCGAACGACTGAACCGAGAAGACGGTCCAATTTTGCACGGACGACAGACCGGATGCCGAGCCGAGGTAGAGAAATGCCCGTCCGTAGTTCCCATAAAAGGGACTCCCGACAACGACATCGGAATAGCCATCGCCATTGACGTCCCCCGCGGACGCCACACTGAACCCGAATTGCGCATTCGCCGAATTGGATTCCATCGCCCAGTCAGGAACGGGAGGCAACCCGAACGCAAGCAATACTGAATCGTCGTCGAATGACCGGTCGGCCAAGACCCGAACCGGCGACCAACCTTTCCGGTCTGTCTGTCGATCGTAAATCCCCGCTTTGCGGGCGGGCCGCTCGCCGGCGGTGGACGCTCGCACCTCGGCGACCTCGACGGTCGCGTGCTGCCGCGATTCGACGACGTCCTCTCTGCCGCATCCCGACGGCGCCACCGACACGGCCGCCAGCATCATCGAGAGCAACAGCGGTACGAACCTCATGAATCTCCACGACATGTTATGATTCTAACAAATGTCGGCGACGGCAACAACGCGAGCCCGCGCTGGCCGCCGCGCGCCGCGTGAATACCCAGCCAAACCAGATGCGAGTAATCCGTGCCAAACCAGATGCGAGGTGCTAACTCATAATAACTTGGGTTTTTGAATCGGAACGCTCATTTTTCGAACCGGCGCACAGGCAGCCCGTACCGACCCTCGACCTCGGGCAACCAGCTCGGATCCACGTCGATCGCGATGAACCGCCTTCCGAGTTCGCGGGCCGCCGCCGCCGTCGCGCCGGACCCGGCGAACGGATCGAGCACCAAGTCGCCGGGTTTGCTTGATGCCTCGATCAGATCCTTGAGCAGATCGAGCGGCTTGGGCGTCGGGTGACCGCCCGGCCAGATCCTCGGCCGGCCGCAGCGCAGAATGTTCGACCGGGATCGCCCGCCGTTCCAGCCGGTCACCGGCCCCTTCGACGCCATCACGATCGTCTCGTATTGCGATCGCCAGTAGCAGCCGACGCCGATCGCCTTCTTGTCCCACACCATCGCCTGGCGCAGATCGAAGTGCGCGTCGAGCACGCTGACCAGATCGGACCCCTGCCGAAACATGGCCCGGCCTCCCGGTGCGAACAGATAGATCGTCCCGCCCGGTCGCAGCACGCGCGCCAAGTCCGGGACCACCGCCTTGAGCAGCTCGTGGCTTTCGAAAGGCGTGTCCGCGATGATGCGCGGCGTCTTCGTCTTCGCCCGACGCGTGCGCCGATAGGCGATGCCGTAGGGCGGATCGGTAACGATCAGGTCGATCGACCCGTCCGCGATCCGCTGGAGCACCCGCCGGTTGTCGCCCAGAACGTAACAATTCTCCTCCACTTGTCCTCAGATCCCGCTCGGCTAAAATCCGCCCCTGTCCATTTGTGGGCGGCCGAGCAATCGGGGCCACGCTCCTACGTGGTCGGTTTCGGGCGCTGCAACGTCCGGAACCCCGCTCTCCCTTCCATCGTCAGTCGGGTTCGGTTGCGAAATACATGACCTGAAACCCGCAATCGACGGCGGCGCCGTCGTGGCCCTCGAACTCGATCACCCAGAACTTGCCCGTGCCATCCCAGTCCATCGAGAACATCCGCTGTGCACCGATGGGGATGATGGACATGACGACGGTCGTATTGTCGTATTTCGGTTCGACCACACCACCGCCGGTGATGAATGCGGACGGCCTGACCTGATAGACGCCCGTGGCGTCCTTACGAACCTGCCACGGATAGTGTGTCACAACCGACAAGCCGAACGCCGACCCCCCGAGATAATCGACCGTTTGATCGGTGCCCGCCTGGTTCTTCTGGAGGTCGGTGGCGATCGGGCCCCCGTTGGCCGCGTTCGCCGACGTATTTGTCGAGAACGACGCGACGAGCCAGAGCGATCTCGCTCCAAGGTGTTTTGGCAGGATCCCGTCTTCCTTCACCCGCAACGTATCCGCGTCGATCTCGATCGTCGAATCATCGACGTTCACCGCGAGAGCCGAGCCGGCTCCCCCGGAAAGACCGTCGCCGGCGACGTCGGAGTTCAGCTTGTCCTTGTCGACCGCCGCATCGGCGATCTTGTCCGTCGTCACGGCCTCGTCGACGATCGCCGCCGTCGGCACCGAGTCGTCGGCCTGCGTGCCGTCGGCGTTGTGGGCCGTCGCGAACGGCCACCCGATACCGCCCGATCCCGTTGGCCCACCGGCGCTGACCGTGCCGGGCGTCCGGATGTCCTCGA
>CAZPJD010000059.1:0-2811 GCA_964586775.1 uncultured bacterium
GACGACGATGCGGACGAGACGTCCGGCGTCACGCCCGGCGAGTCGAACGACAGCGGCTCGTGCGGCTGCTGACACCCAAATGAAACGCCCGCCGACACGGCGTCGGCGGGCATCATCGCGACCGGGGTTCGCGGATCAATCGAAAAGTGGGTCGTCATCCGGGCCGGCGTTCGGCCCCGGGCCCCTGCCCGCGCCGCGTCCGCGCGGCGGCGCCATCTCGCGCACCTTCGCCATCTGCTCGGCGGTAAGGATCTTCGCGATCTCCACGTGATGCGTGATGACGAGGTCCAGGCGATCGGCTTGCGCGTCCGTCAGGTCCTTCGCAGCCGCGCGCAGGGTCGCTTCGTCGGCCTTGCCGCTTTCCATCAGCTCGCGGAAGTTGTCGCGGGCGTCGCGGGTCTTCTCGGCCAGGGCTTTCATCTCCTCGCGGTGCTTGGGCAACAGTTCCTTGAGTTTCGCGATCTGGTCGTTCGAGATCCCCGCGGCCTTGGCCGCCTCGGGGTCCTGAATCAGTCGGTACAGGCCCGCGCCGGGGCCGAAATCACTGCCCCCGCGCATGGGATTGATCCCCGCGCCGGGGCCGCCCCCGTGTTTGCCGAACTGCCCCGCGCCGGCGGCGACGGCCAGCGCCAAGGTCGCAATCATGATGGTGAAAATCAGCGAGCGGTGTCTCATGTGTGGCTCCTTTTGACGTTCGGGCCGATTGCCCGTTCGCTTCTTCGACACCTCGCAACGCGCGAGGTTAAAAATGGCCAAGCCGCGACGTGAGTCGTGGTGCGATTGACGCCGCCCGGACTCGCCGTTACGTTTTGCGCGTTTTTCGGAGTCATTCATGTCGGGAAAGATCGAGAGCGTTCTCGTCACGGGCGCGTCGTCGGGCATCGGTCGCGAAACGGCCATCGCCTTTGCGAAACGCGGCGCGGTGGTGGGGCTCGTCGCCCGCCGAAAGGATCAACTCGACGCCGTGGCGGCGACCATCGCAACCCAGGGCGGTCGGGCGATCGTGCTCGTCGCCGACGTCACCGACGCCGAGGCGATGCGCGAGGTCGCGTCGAAATTCGCCGCTGACGCGGGCGGTATCGATGTTCTCGTCGCGGCGGCGGGCATCGGCGTCGCCACCCCCGCGTGGGCGTTCGATCACGATGTCGCACGGCGCATGATCGACGTGAATGTCGCAGGGCTGATGAACAGCGTCGCGGCCACCGTGCCGCACATGCTGGAGCGAAAGCGCGGACGCATCGTCGGACTCGCGAGCCTCGCGGGGTTTCGCGGCCTGCCCGGCAACGCGACGTACTGCGCGGGCAAATCCGCGGTGATCGCGTTCCTCGAAGGCATCCGCATCGATCTCGCGCCGAAGGGCATCGGCGTGACGACAATCTGCCCCGGCTGGGTGAACACGCCGATGAGCGACCCCAACCCCGCGCCCAAGCCGATGATGCTCGATGTGGGCGAGGTTGCACGGGCGATCGTGGGCGCGGTCGAACACGGAACGACCTGGGTCGCGATCCCCCGCTCCGTCGCCGCGTCGATCCGGTTCGGGCAGATGACGCCGAACGCGCTCTACGATCTCGTCATGAAGAACCGGCTCTGGCCCTTCGGCGTGACCGAACCCGCGCCCACACCCGCGCGACGCACCCCTCCTGCCGGCGCACCGCTCGCGCTCGTGACCGGGGCGTCCACCGGCATCGGTCTCGCGCTGGCAAAACGGCTGGGGCGCGAGGGCTACGCGGTGGCGATGATGGCGAGGCGCGGCGATGTGCTGGCCGCCGCGGCCGACGAGGTGCGCGCGACGGGTGCGCAGGTGGACACCTTCGAACTGGACGTCACGAACGCGGGCGCGTTCGACGCGGCGCTGCGCGTCATTGGGGCGAAGCGCGGGCGGTTGGACCTCTTCGTCGCCAACGCGGGCACCGCCGAGCCGACGCCGGGATATGCCCTCGACGCAAACACCGTCCGCCGCATCATCGATCTCAACGTGGGCGCGTTCACGCACAACGTGGCGTCGGTCGCGAAATTCATGATCGCGCAAGGCTTCGGCCACATCGTCGGCGTGGCGAGCCTCGCGGGGTATCGCGGGCTGCCCAAGAGCGCCGTTTATTCCGCGAGCAAGGCGTACGTGCGTTCGTTCTGCGAAAGCTTCCGTGCCGATCTCGCGCCATACGGAATCGCCGTCACCAGCGTGTGCCCGGGTTTCGTGAAGACGCCGCTCAACGAGGGCAATCGCGCGCTGATGCCGTTTCTGATGACGGCCGACGCGGCGGCGGGCGAAATCTGGCGCGCCATCCGGTCGAAGTCGGCGCACCACGCGTTTCCGTGGCAACTCGCGGCGATCATGCGCGCGGGGCAGATGATGCCGAACTTCGTCTTCGACCGCGCGATGGGCCCGAAACGCTGAGGCGACGTATCGAACTTATCCCAGGTGGCCGTATAGACGCGCGAGCCCGAACGTCGCCGCGTCGTATTCGTATTCGGTGGTGGTCCCGTTGCCGTACTCGATTTTCGTCCGCTGCCCGCGCGCGTTGTAGTCGACGCTCGTGACGAACGCCGTCGCCGTCGACGCGCCGCGCAGCTTGACCGAGTCGGACTCGAGCAGCCCGGCCTCGTTGTAAGTCGGCAGCGTCTCGCTGTCGTCCGGCGTCGTGTGCGACGTGACCCGATTCAGCGCGTCGTACGCATTCGTCGTCGTGAAAGACTCGCTCTCCAAATCCACCGTCCCCGACCAGTCGAGCACGCTCTTGAAATCCTGCGCGAGCATCCGCGTCTCGCTCAGGGGATTGCCCTTGAAATCGTACGCGTCGAAAGTCGTCTCGC
>CAZPJD010000060.1:0-5422 GCA_964586775.1 uncultured bacterium
TTTCCAGCTTGAAAGGAAGAACGGTTTGCGCGATCATGGACTCACCTCGTTGGTGAAATCTGCGGATCGTCTCGACAAACGCATCCTACCAGATTCAACGAGGTTTTTTATTGCTCAGCGAAATCAATCGCGGAATTGGGGCATGAGCGAATTTCCCCGATTTCCGCATGAACCGGCTCGGAGCGACCGATGATCGGCTCCATCGCCGTCATTGTCGCGGTCGCGCTGGCCGTTTCGTTTTTCTGTTCGCTGGCCGAGGCCGCGCTGTATTCCATTCCGGTCAGCCGGATCGAGAGCCTGCGAAACTCCGGCAGGGCCAGCGGCCGGGCGCTCGCCAAACTGCGCGACAATATCGAGCGGCCCATCGCGGCAATCCTGATCCTCAACACGCTCTCGCACACGACCGGCGCATCGGTCGCCGGCGCGATGGTCGGGCACCTTTACGGCAACACCGCGCTCGGGATCTTTACGGCGGTGTTTTCCTTCATTCTCCTCTGGTTCACCGAGATCATCCCGAAGACGATCGGCGTCTATTACGCCTCCACATTCGCGCCGCTGCTGGCCGGGCCATGCAGGTCATGGTGTGGATCTTGTGGCCGTTCGTCTGGGCGTCGGAGTTCACCATCCGGTTTCTGAAACCCAAGGGTCCCGACATGAACCACAGCGAAGAGGACATCCTCTCCGTCGCCCGGCTCGGCCTGCGCTCAGGGGCCATCATTCCCGAGGAACTCCAGTGGGTCGCGAATATCCTGAAGATCAACGACACCAGCTGCAAGACGCTCATGACGCCGCGCAGCGTGGTGTTTTCGGTTCGATCCGATCTGAAAATGTCCGACGTGAAAAACGACGCGGTGACCTGGGCCTACAGCCGCATCCCGGTCACCGAGGCAAGCGACCTGGACCGCACCGTCGGGGTGGTCATGCGTCGTCACGTGATGGAAGCGATCGTGCGCGGCGAATGGGACCGAACCGTCGCCGATCTGATGCGTCCCGCGCATTTCGTTCCCGAATCGATGCGCGGCCACATCGTGCTTCAGGAATTCATCGACGAACGCCAGCACCTGTTCATGGTGGTGGACGAGCACGGCGGCGTCGAGGGCATCGTGACGCTCGAGGACGTGCTCGAGGCCATGCTCGGCCAGCAGATCGTGGATGAATTCGATCGCTACACCGACATGAAGGAGCTGGCGAAGCTCAAGGGCCGCCATCGACGCAAGGAACTGAAGGTCTCGTGAGTCGTCAGCGGCCCCGGGCTCAGTATCGAACTTCGACGTAATCCCGCAGAATCTTCGCGTGATCGAAGCAGAGCGGCGACGGCGGATTCGCGGGATCGACGACCAGCACACCCTTGGCGTCGGACTGCGCGACGGGCTCGCCGTCGGCATCGGCGATGAACACGACCGAGACGGTGTGAAGACGCGCATCGCGCGCCGGGTCGGAATAGACGTGAAACTGCCGGACGAGCGTCACGTCGAGCCCGGTTTCCTCTTTCGCTTCGCGAATTGCCGCCGCCTCGACCGACTCGCCCACGTCGACGAATCCGCCGGGAAGCGCATGACCGTGCGGGGGGTTCTTCCGCTCGATCAGCACCACGCCGCCGGCGCGAAGCCGAATCAGGATGTCCACGGTCAGGGCGGGGGTTTCAGGCTTCCAGGTCATGAGTCGTCCGCTCAGCCGCCTTCGGCCTTTTTCTTCGCCGCGTGGTACTCGCGCGCAACGGTTTGATTCGTGGGATCGACCCGCCATGCGGCCTGAAACGCCGTCGCCGCTTTCTTGAAATTCCCTTGACGCTCGTGCTCGATTCCCCACCGGCGAAAGTGCTCGAAAATCTTCGCCAGCTTTGCGTCGAGCTCGGCATCGTTCGCACGCAGATCGCGCGCGCGGTGGTACAGGCCATTCGCGTTGAAGAGCGGCGGTGAGACGTAGCATCCGGCGGCGTGGGCAAGATCGCCGGTGGTTTCCAGGATGTGCGAAAACGGGCTTGGCGCGGCGAAACGCACCACGATGAGAATCAAGACGAGGCCGAATACCAAAGCCGGGGGGATGATGAGCGCGGGCGACTTCCACGGTGCCGACTTCCTCCCCTCGATGGCATTCGCGCCCTGCTTCGCCGTTTCGTTGTTGGGATCGAGACGAAGGACTTTGTCATATTGCGCACGCGCCTTCGTAAACTTTTTCTTTTTGCGATTCGACTCCGCCATCGAGAGCAGATCGGCGATCTCCACGCTCAACTGACGCAGTTTTTCGAGCATGTCCCGCGCCTTGACGGAAGGGTACTGCTCGAGAAACTCGGCCAGCGCAGACGCCGCGGCGTCGTACTCCGAAATTTTCATGTGTTCGTGCGCGCGCAGAAGGACGGCTTCCTCTTCTTCCTTGATCCTGAGCAGGCGCTCGCGCAGTTCCTGATATTCGCCTTGACCCTCATATCGCGACGCGGTCTCGCCGAGCATTTCCACCGCACCCGACAGATCGCCCGCATCGGCGAGCAACCGGGCCTCGCGCATGGTCGCCTCGGCGTCGCTGCCGTGAAGCTTGGCGACGGGAGAGGGCGTGCCCATCGTGACGGTCTTCACGTCGTCGGTGAACACGGGTGGCGCCGATTCGCGGACGCGCGCGCCCTCGATCGCGTCGCGCAACTCACCCATCGTCTGGAACCGACGATCGGCCGATTTTTCGAGGCATCGTGCGATCACGGCGCAGAGATCGTCGGAGAGATCGGGGCGTTTGACGCGCGGCGACGGCGGCGGATTTTGCAGCACCATCTTCATCAGCTCGGTGGTGCTTTCGCTTCGAAACGGCAGCTCGCCGGTCGCCATTTCGTAGAGCACGACGCCCCAACTGTAGACGTCGGAGCGGTGGTCGATTTGCCCGTCCCACTGCTCGGGACTCATGTATGGCGCGGTGCCCAGGATCTCGCCGCTGGTCGTGAGCTGGCTGCCGCCGTGGGCCTTGGCGATGCCGAAGTCCATGAGCATCGCGTGGCCGTTGTCCTCGACCATGATGTTGTTCGACTTGATGTCGCGGTGGATGATGCCATTTTTGTGCAAATATTGAATGGCTTCGCAGATCTGCCGACCGACCTCGCGCATGTCCCGCTCGGAAAGCCAGCCCGACGCGCGCACCATTTGCTTGAGCGTGCGTCCGTGCATGAATTTCATCACGAAAAACAGAACCGGCCCCTCGCGACCGATCGTGTAGATCGGGACGATGTTGGGGTGATCCATGCGCGCGGCGATCTTGATCTCTTCCTCGAAGCGCCGCGCGATGCGCTCCTCCTGGATCATGTCCATCGGCAGGACCTTGATCGCCACGGTGCGATCGACGTTGAAGTCCATCTCGCGCGCCTGATACACGCACCCCATGCCGCCGCGGCCGATGATGTCGAGGATCTCGTATTTCCCGGCGAGCACCGTTCCAGGTTCAAGCGTGCCGGCGAGATTCGAGGTCAGGGGAACGCGGCTGGGCTCCGACGTGGACACGCCGGTGCGCAGATCCGACCCGCAGTAGCGGCACTTGATCGCCTCGACGCGGATCTGCTCGTAACAAAACGGGCAGGTTTTGTAGCCTTCGGTCGCGGCCAAACGCGATCCTTTCTCGCCCGAAATGTCGAAATACTCACCGGTGACCTGCGTCGCGATGGTAGGGACGGGCTTGGGGGGTGTCAAGCAAAACGCGGGTTTTTTCGACGGCGCGATCGCGGTATGATTGCGTCCAATCGCGGAGGCTCGCAGTGAAACGCGTGGGCGTTGTTGTGATTGCGTCGGTGTGGCTTATGGCGTTTGCCGGGTTTCGGCCGACCATCCACGTGCTGTCGATGGGCGACAGTTGGTCGAATCAATGGGTCGGCGACATGGTCGCCGAAATCGAGAGCCGCGGCGACACGGTGGTCGCGCACAACAAGGGCATCTACGGCTCGACGGCGGATTTGTGGGCGGACGCCGGTTCGTTTCTGCTCGCCGACGTCGTGGTCTATCTCAACGCGCATCCCGAGATCGAGTGGATCGTCATCAGCCTCGGCGGCAACGACATGCTCGCCGAGTATGCCCTGGGCGGCGGCTTTGGCATGGCGCTTTTCGGCATGATCGAAACCGACGTGAGGCAGATCGTGAATACGCTGCTCGCAGCGCGGCCTTCGCTGAAGATCTGGGTGAACGGCTACGACTTCCTGAATTTCGAGCAATCGCCCCTGTGCATTCTGCTCGGTCAGGAGATTTTCGGTCCCTCGCTCACCTACAACCAGAACTTGGTGCTCTCGCAACTCACGGCGATGGCGCAGGATGTCGCGGGCGATTACGCGCAGGTCCACGCCGCGAATCTGCTCGGCTCGATGCAGGCCGCGGATGGCGTCCCGGGCGCGCCGAATCTTCTCCTCCCGTCTCCCGCGCACTACTTTGTGTACGACGACTGCGTTCATCCGTCCGTCGGTGGATACCGAGTGCTGATGTCGCACATCTACGACGAATTCTTCGGGCCGTTGAATCCCGAGGTGACGACGACGACAACAACCACGACTATCGCCTCGACGACCAGCTCGACCGCTCCAACCGACGACGATGCGGACGACGATGCGGACGACGATTTCGACGACGATGCCGACGATGACGTGGATGACGATCTGAACGACGACGCGGATGACGATTTGGTCGATGACGACGCGGACGATGACCACATCGACGACGACGTCGCGGCGGATGACGACGCCGGTGCACCGAGTGAGGACGACGACGCGGATGCCGGCGACGATCGCCATCGCGACGAGGGGTCGGGCGCCGGCGCCTGCGGTTTTTAGGCGCCGTTACACAAATTCGATTTCCACCTCCGGTTCATCCTTGAAACCCGTCTTGGGTGGGCGTATTAGATAGCCGCCGCCATTCGCGGAGAACAAGGAGCACTTCGATGAGCGCGTTCCGTCCGATCGTTCGTTTTGGCGTGTTGTTTGCGGTTCTGACGCTTCTCGCCACGGTGGTTTCGGTGAGCACCGCGCCCGCGGCGGGAGTGCTCGGCGACGCCGCGAAGGGCGCCGCCCCGTACAAGACCTATTGCATGTCGTGCCACGGCGAAAAGGGCGACGGCACGGGCCCCGCGGCCGCGGCGCTCAACCCGAAGCCGCGCAACTTCACCGACAAGGCCTACATGGCGACGGTGACCGACGAGTCCATCGTGAAGATCATCACCGAAGGCGGACAGGCGGTCGGCAAATCGCCCCTGATGGTGTCCTGGAAGGCGGTGCTGAAGCCCGAGGAAATCAAAGACGTGGCGGCGTACGTGCGGTCGCTCGCGAAGTAGTCGAAAAACCGCTTCCGCCCGAAACGGCGCGCTTCGGCGCGCCGTTCGTATATGGTGCGCCCGGCAGGGCACTCCCACTTGGAGGTGCAAGTCCTCTACGGACCCGGCAGGGGGAACCGTTAGCCGGACGGCAAGG
>CAZPJD010000061.1:0-66412 GCA_964586775.1 uncultured bacterium
GGTCGATGACCTCGCGGACTTCGATGTCGATCGCGATCTGGGCCTGCCCGGCGAGTACCCCTACACGCGCGGCGTACACCCGACCATGTATCGTGGGCGGCTGTGGACGATGCGCATGTTCTCGGGCTTCGGCACGAGCGAAGACACCAACAAACGCTTCCACTATCTGCTCTCCCAGGGCGGCACGGGCCTCTCCGTCGCCTTCGACTTCCCAACGCTCTACGGGCGCGACTCCGACGACGAACGCTCGCGCGGCGAGGTCGGCCGGTGCGGCGTGGCGATCGACACGCTCGCGGATATGGAGACGCTCTTCGACGGCATCCCCCTCGACCGCGTCTCGACGTCGATGACGATCAATCCCCCGGCGATCATCCTGCTCGCGATGTACATCGCGGTCGCCGAGAAGCAGGGCGTTTCGCCGGACCGGCTCCGGGGCACGGTCCAAAACGACATGCTCAAGGAGTTCATCGCGCAAAAGACATGGATCTTCGCGCCCGAACCCTCGCTCAGGCTCGTCATCGACATCATCGAGTACTGCACGAAAAACGTCCCGAAATGGAACACGATCTCGATTTCGGGCTACCACATCCGCGAGGCGGGCAGCACGGCGGTGCAGGAACTGGCGTTCACGATCGGCGACGGCATCGCCTACGTGCAGGCGGCGAAGGAACGCGGGCTCGATGTGGACGATTTCGCGCCGCGGCTCGCGTATTTCTTCAATGCCCACAACGACTTTTTCGAGGAGATCGCCAAGTACCGCGCCGCCCGACGCATGTGGGCGCGCATCATGAAAGAGCGCTTCGGGGCCAAAAAGCCCGAGTCGCTCATGCTGCGCTTTCACACGCAGACCGCCGGGTGTTCGCTGACGGCTCAGCAGCCGCTCAACAACATCGTACGCACGACCATCCAGGCACTTGGCGCCGTCATCGGCGGCACGCAGAGCCTGCACACCAATTCGTTCGACGAAACGCTCGCGCTGCCGACCGAAGCTTCCGTTCGCGTCGCCCTGCGCACGCAGCAGATCATCGCCGAGGAATCGGGGGTCGCGAACGTGACCGACCCGCTCGGCGGCAGCTATTTCGTCGAGGCGCTGACGACGAAGATGGAAAACGACGCGATGGACTACATCCGCCGCATCGACGAGATGGGCGGGATGCTGAAGGCCATCGAGCGAGGATTTCCGCAGAAGGAGATCTCGAACGCCGCCTACCTCTATCAGCATCAGGTGGACGAGGCGGTGAAGTCGATGGTCGGCGTGAACAAATACGAGGTGGATGAACCGCCGATGACCGATCTGCTCAGGATCACCGACGAGGACGAGCGGCGGCAGGGCGAGCGGCTGAACCGCGTCCGCCGGGAGCGTGACGCGTCGCGTTGCGAACGAAGCCTGGATGCGCTACGAAAAGACCTGAGCGCGGGTGTGAACGCGTTTCCCGCCGTGCTCGCATGCGTGCGGGCTTACTGCTCGATCGGCGAGATCGTCGGCGCGATGAAGCAGGTCTTCGGCGATTACACCGATCCCGCTTGGCTGTGAACCGATTCGCCAAGGGAGACCCAGATGGACCGGAAAATTCGGATTCTGATCGGCAAACCCGGCCTCGACGGCCACGACCGCGGCGCGAAGGTCATCGCGCGCGCGCTTCGCGACGCGGGCTACGAGGTGATCTACACCGGGCTGCATCAGACGCCCCGGATGATCATTAACGCGGCGATTCAGGAAGACGTGGACGCCATCGGCCTGTCGATTCTCTCCGGCGCGCACAACTACCTGTTCCCGCAGATTCTGGAACTCATGAAAAAAGAGGGGCTCGAGGACGTCGTCCTGTTCGGAGGCGGAATCATCCCCGATGAGGATGTGCGGGAGCTCAAGTCGATCGGCGTCAAGGAACTTTTCCGGCCCGGCACGAGGATTTCCGACGTGGTTCAGTTCATCGAGACGCAGATCCGGCCGATGCTGGTGGCGTGACGCGGGCGCGATGGGATTTTAGAATCGTCGTGTCGAGCCTGGAGCCGGCGCGACGGGTTGAAGTTCGCTTGGGTGCTCGGCGAATCGGTTTTCGCCTCCGATCGTCTTCGAATTTCGTCATGAATCGGCCCGCGCGTCGGGGCGCGTGCGCTTCGGCGCACGTTTCGCGCGCGGGTGGAAAGGAGATCGCAATGGGAGTGGCGGTCATGGGGGTCGGGATCTGCGGTTTCACCGCAACCTCGACCGCGTTGTCTTACCGCGAGATGATCGCGAAAGCGGCCCGAATGGCCTATGAGGACGCCGGAATCGGACTC
The DNA here is from genome assembly GCA_964586775.1 of uncultured bacterium. GTDB lineage: Bacteria > Lernaellota > Lernaellaia > JACKCT01 > JACKCT01 > JADLEX01. Next base: position 2,281 of record CAZPJD010000061.1, read on the forward strand.
GATCTGATCGACGGCGCCGTGTCGGTGGAAGAGGATCTGATCTCCGGATACTCGATCGCCGACGAGTACGTGCCCGACCAGCTCGGCGTCGTGCGCAAGCCCGTCTACACGATCCCCGGCGATTTCCTGCACGGCCTCGGCTCGGCCGTCATGCAGATCGAAACGGGCCAGTTCAACATCGTCGTCGTGCAGTCGTACAGCAAGGCGTCGAACCTGTTGACCAAGGACGAGCTGCTCCGCTTCGCCTTCGATCCCGTCTGGAACCGCTTCGGCGTCAGCCCGCATTGGCTGGCGGGGGTCGAGATGCGCAGCTTCCTCGCCGCTTCCGGCTACGAGGTCGACGACGTCGCCGAGGTGGTGGTGAAAAATCGCGCCAACGCCGTGCCGAATCCCATCGCGCCGTGGGGAGCGATCCTCGAGGCGCGCGACGTGCTCGAATCGCGGCCCGTGGCGACCCCGATTACCGAGGGAATGATCGCCCGTCACGCCGACGGCGCGGTCGTGGTGGTGCTCGGCACCGACGCCGCCGCCCGCGAATACGCCCGCAAGCCGGTCTTCATCTCGGGCACGGGCTGGGGTTCCGGCAACTCGATTCTGGAGCGCCGCGAGCACGAGGAATCGATCGGCACGCGCATCGCCGCCGAGCACGCGTACAGCGAGGCCGGCATCGCCGATCCGGCGCGCGAGATCGACGCCTTTTTCATCTCCGACATCTACGCGCATCGCGAATTGATGCACGGGCTTGCTCTCGGGCTGACGGAGTCCGACTCCGTCATCATCAATCCCAACGGCGGGGCTCTCGGCGGCGGCGACCTCTTCGAGGCCACCGGCGGCGCGCGGCTCTACGAAGCCGTGACGCAGATCCGGGGCGAGGCCGGCGCCTGCCAGGTGCCGATCAAGCGAGCCCTCGTCCACGGGTGGCGCGGCATCCCGACCGATTCGTGCGCGGTGGCGATCCTCGAAGCCGAAAGGAGGATGTCATGAGCCGCAAAGTGGGAGTGATCGGCGCGGGAATGACGCGGTTCGTGCGTCGCGCGCAGGATTCGCCGGGCGAACTGGCCGCTCAGGCGGTGCAAATGGCCCTCGACGACGCGGGGATGACGATCGACGACATCGACGCCGTGTGCCTCGGCACCGCACCGGACGCCTTCGACGGCGTTCACATGAAGGGCGAACACCTGATCGCCGGGTGTGGGGGCACGAACAAGCCGTATATGCGCCACTACGTCGGCGGCGGCACGGGCGTGATGAGCCCGATCCACGGATGGATGCACGTCGCGTCGGGCAAGTTCGACACCTGCCTCGTGGTCTGCGAAGAAAAGATGTCGCCGTGCAATCCGCACCCGGCCGGCGCGTTCCTGACGATCTTCGACCGCGTGACCGAGCAGCCGCTCGAGCTGACGCTGATCCACATCTTCGCGCTCGAAATGGCGCGCTTCATGCACGCTTACGGTTACACCGAACGCGACATCGCCGCGATTTCGGTGAACAACAAGCGCAACGCGCTCGACCACCCGGCGGCCCAGGTCGCCGAGGACCTGACCGTCGACGACGTCATGAACTCGAAGCTGCTGTCCTGGCCCGTAAAGCGCCTCGACATCAGCCCCACGTCGGACGCCGCGGTGGCGATCGTCATGACGACCGAACGCGTCGCCCGGGCGCGCAAAGCATCGCCCGTGTGGATCGAGGGCGTCGGTTACCGTCTCGACACGGCCTATTGGTGTACGCGCGATCTGGCATACCCCAACTACGTGGCGATGGCCGCGATGGACGCCTACAAGATGGCGGGGATCGTCGATCCGTATCGCGATATCGACATCTTCGAGCCCTACGATCCCTTCGACTACAAGGCCCTGCACCACATGAACGCGCTGCTGCTCGACAAGAGCGGGCGGCGGATGCGCGAGATTTTCGATTCCGGCGGCTTCACCCGCGACGGCTCCCACCCGCTTTGCCCCTCGGGCGGCGCGCTGGGCGTGGGCAACCCCATCGCGGCGACGGGTCTGATGAAGATCGCCGAGCTGTATTTCCAGCTATCGGGACAGGCGGGCAAGCGCCAGGTGAAAAAGACCGCCCATCGGGGCGTCGCGCAGGCGTGGGGCGACCTGATGCAGGTCGGCACGGTGGTCGTCATGGGCTCCGACGGCGCGACCCCGAATCAGCGCACGCTCTGGACCGGGATCGAACCGGGCGATCTGGGCGGGCACGGCCTGAAGTCGCTCGATGGCGTCACCACGGTTTCCGACGCGCCCGACCTGAGTTACTGGTGGGACAACGGCGAGGGCATCACGAACTACCTGGCGGGGCTCAAGGACGGCAAGATCCGCGGCTCTTACGATCGGCGCGGCAACCGCATGATGATCCCCGCGCGCACGTTCAGCGAGATCTACGACCTCGCCCCCGCGGGCGGCTACTTCGACCTGCCCGACACGGGCACGGTCATGACCTACACGCTCTCCCACGTGAACTGGGACTCCTCGCCCCTGCCGGACGGCCAGATCAACATCTTCGCGGTCATCGCCATCGACACGGCTGGGCAGCACATGGGGCTTGTCCACCGTCTGAGCGATGTCGATCCCGCGGATGTGAAGATCGGCATGCGGGTGCGCGCCGTCTGGAAACCGGCCGAGCAGCGGATCGGCAACATTCTGGACATCGACTACTTCCGTCCCGCAGGCGCCGACGACGAGGCGGCGCAGTTCCCCAAGCCGGTCAAGCCTGTGGAATTCCACGCGAAATCGGCCGGCGCGAAGGAAGGCAAGATCCCGCTGACCTACAAGTACACGACCGGCGTGGCCGGCGGCGCGTTCGTCCAGTCGCTGATGCAGGGCAAGGTGCTCGCGACGTGGTCCGAGGCCAAGCAGCAGCTCCTGCTGCCGCCGACGACCTTCGACGAATATGAAATGGAATCGCTCGAACATGGCGACCGGGCCTGCGAACTCGACGGGGGGGAGGGGTATATCGAATCCTTCAGCGTCGTGTACGAGGATCGGAGCGGTCACGAGCTTTCCGAGCCGAAAATCGTGGTTCATGTGGGCTTTCCTGGCGTTCAGGGGTCGATTTTCGGCATTTTGGACCGTACCGACGAAGGTTTCCCGGCCATGGGACAGGAGGTCGAACTCGTCGTTCCCGACCAATGGACGGGGCCCGACGACGTTCGATTCCGCCTGAAGGGCTGAAATTTCCGCACCCGGCGGGGTGATGGGGAACATCGCCCCGTCGGGTGCTGTCTCGTTCTCATTCGGGCCCGAATGCGCGGGCTTGACGCGGCGCGCCGAGTCCCGCAAACTGGGGACGGTCAGGGCGGTGAGGACGAAATGGATACATTCAGCGTTTGTCAGGTGAAGGGTTGCGGCGATACCGCCATCTCGCGCGGGTATTGTCGCCTTCACTATATTCAGTATTGGCGTCAGATTCAGGTGCGCAAAAACGTCGGCGGCGAACGCCTGCGCAACCGCGTCAAGGAAGCCTTGATTCGCGACCACGTCGAGGGGACCTCGAACCGACGCCTGCGCGAAGTCGCGCGCCTCGAGCGCCTCGATCGCGACACGATGGACACGATTCTGGGCGAACTGCGCGCCGAGCCCCGCGTCTATTTCTGATTTCCAAATCCTTTGCTAAGGTGCGTCCGCGAAACGGTCGAGCGCGGAGCGCGCGTGCGCGTGTCGCGTTCGCGGTCCATCGATCGCGCGGGGGGGAATCGCCGATGTCCGATTGCATCTTTTGCCGCATCGCGAGCGGCGAGTTGCCGTCGAAAAAAGAATACGACGACGGGGAATTCATGGTCATCCACGACATCAACCCGTCGGCGCCCGTTCATCTGCTCGTGATTCCTCACCGTCATATCGAGACGTTGATGGACATGTCGGCGGATGATCTGCCGCTCATTGCGCGGCTTCACGCGGTGATCCAAAAAATCGCGGGCGATCACGGCATCGCGAAGCCCGGGTTCCGCGTGCTCCACAACGTCAACGACTGGGGCGGTCAGAAAGTCTTCCACATCCACTGGCACATCCTGGCCGGGAAAAAGTTCGCATGACCCGGCGCGCGATTCGGTCGGTGTTCCTCGCGTTCGCATTGGCGTTCGTATCGGCGTTCGCGTTCGCGTCGTCCGGGTGGGCCGAGTGCGGCGCCACCGACGAGGACTGCCTGATCGACGCCCTCAAAAAGCCCGGCCCCGAGGCGCTGCGCGCCATCATGGCCCTCGGCGAGATCAAGTCGGTAAAGGCGATCGAACCCCTGATCGAGCAGTTCAAGAGCACCGACCAATACGTGGCCACGGCCGCGGCCCACGCGCTCACCAAGATCGGCGACGCGGCGGTGCCCGCGCTGGTGGACGCGACCACGAGTTCCAAGGCGTCGGTGCGCAAGTATGCGGGATGGGCGCTTGGCCGCATCGGCGGGGGTAACGCGGTGGCCGCGGTTTCGCGGCTCGCCAAGGACGAAGACCCCGAAATCCGCGCCCGTGCCGCGCAGTCTTTCGGACTGCTCAAGGACAAAGCCGCGCTCATCGACCTCGTCACGCTGCTGGAGGATCGGCATCGCTCGGTTCGGCTCGCGGCCGTTCGGGCGTTGTCGACGATGCCCGACCCAAAAGTCGCAAAACCCCTGATCGATCGTGGCCTGATGGACCTCGATCATCAGGTCTCGGCGGAAGCCGCGGGCGTGTTGCTGCAAATCGGCCCGCCGGCGATCGATCCGCTCATGGCGACGCTCGACGCCTCGCCCGATCACGTTCGCACGCGAGCGTGCCTGCTGCTTGGCGAGTTGGCGGCGAAGTCGAATGATCCGATGGTGAAAAAGCAGGTGAAAAAGCGTCTGCTGCTCGTGCTGAAAGACGAGTACGCGAAGCCGGAGATTCGTCAGGCGGCCTGCGCGGGATTGGTCCCCGTCGGCGACGCCGAGGTGCGCGCGGCGCTCGAAGCCGTTGTGGCGAAATACGCCGAAAAAACCGAGGCCGCGCCGCTGGTTCAGTCGGCGAAGTCCGCCCTCGAAAAAATTCCCAACTGACGGACCCGATCGCTTTCGCGTCCCACCCCACGGTTGTGATATGATCGCGCCGAACGGGGGGCGATCATGATTTTTGGCCCGGTCGTTGCGGGGCAGTTTTACACCGACAAGCCCGACAAACTTCGCGCCGAGATCGATCGCTATTTGCGCGAGGCACGCTCGCCCGAGTCGCCGGGCGAGGTCTTCGGCCTCGTCAGCCCGCACGCCGGTTACACGTATTCGGGACCCTGCGCCGCGCACGGGTTCAAGGCGGTTGCCGGAAAAACCTACGACACGGTCGTCGTGATCGGGCTCTCGCATCGCGTTCCGGGCACCATGAGCGTTCTGGATGTGGACGCTTACCGAACGCCGCTCGGCGAGGTGAGGATCGACCGCGAGAGTTCGCGACGCCTGATCGACGCGCTGCCCTTTGCCACCGACGACCCGTCGCTCTTTTCGTTCGAGCACTCGATCGAGGTTCAACTCCCGTTCTTGCAGCGCGTGCTCCCGCCGTTTCGCGCCGTGCTGATCTCGATGCGCTCCACGTCGGGCAAGGTCGTCACGAGCCTCGCCGCCGCGCTGGACAACATCTTCGCCGAACGCAAAGTGCTCTTTGTCGCCAGCTCGGATCTCAGCCATTTTCATGGCTACGACGAAGCGGCGCGCATGGACCGCGAAACGCTCGCCATGGTCGAGGCCATGGATCTGCGCCGCCTGGAGCAGGAGTGCGAATCCGGCGCGCACGAGATGTGCGGCATCGGGCCCGTGCTCGCGCTGCTGCATTTGTATCAACGTCGGGGCGGGCGCGAGGCGACGACACTTTGCTACATGAACTCCGGCGACACATCGGGCGATCGCGGGCGCGTGGTGGGGTACGGGTCCGTCGCCCTCCGGGTGCCCGACGTCCGTGAGCCGAAAGACGACGACGAATTGTCCGACGATGACCGCTCGGCGCTTCTTGCGCTCGCGCGTGCCACGCTCGAACGACGGATCGCGCACGCCCCGTCCGAGAGACCGCTGCCCGACGTGATCCCTGAGCGACTGTCCCGCCCCGGCGCGGCGTTCGTGACGCTGCACAAAAACGGCGAGCTCCGCGGATGCATCGGGCGGATTCAACCGACGGGGTCTGTGTGGGAGTGCGTGCGGGATATGGCCGTCGCGGCGGCCACCGAGGACCCGCGATTCGATGCCGTGCGTCCGGACGAAGTCGACGATCTGCGCATTGAGATCTCGGTGCTCACGACGCCGCGCGACGTGGACGGACCCTCCGACATCGTGCCCGGCCGCGATGGCCTGATCGTCGAGAAGGGATTCTATCGTGGCCTGCTGCTGCCGCAGGTCGCCGAGCGCTACGGCTGGAGCGCCGAGGAGTTTTTGGACAACACCTGCCTGAAGGCCGGGATGTCGAAGAACGAGTGGCGGCGGGGCGGTGTGCGAATCCAGACATTTCGGGCCGTCGTTTTCGGCGAACACCCGGTGAGCTGACGCCTCTTTCGCCCGGTTGCCGGGCTGCGTATGATGCCGCCCGTTTTGCGGTCGCGACCAAGAGGAAGCTTCGAGGACGGTGTTGGACAGGGAACCGAAGAAAATTCATGTGCGCACGTTCGGATGTCAGATGAACGACTACGACTCCGAGCGCATGTACCGCCTGATGGAGCGGGAAGGGTGGGTCCGCACATCCGCGGCGGACGACGCCGACCTGATCGTCATCAATACGTGCTCCGTTCGCGAGAAGGCTGACCACAAGGCCGTCAGCGAGGTAGGACTGCTACGTCGCCACAAAGAGCGGCGGCCGGGCACGCTACTCGCGCTCTCAGGCTGCACGGCGCAGGTGTCGGGCGCGCAGATCATGAAACGCATGCCCGAGCTCGATCTCGTCATCGGAACGCACGCCATCGACAAGCTGCCTGACCTGGTCCGCGAGGCCGCCGCGAAGCGAGTCATCAACATCGAGTGGGATTACGAAGGCCTCGTCGATTTCGACGCCATCGCGCCCCGAGCGGCGAGCGGCGAAATCTCTTGGAAGGGTACGCGGGCGTCGGGATTCGTGGCCATCATGCGCGGGTGCGACAAGCACTGCGCGTTTTGCATCGTGCCGCAGACGCGCGGTCGCGAAATCTCGCGTCCGACGGACGACATTGTCGCCGAGGTGCGTTCGCTGGTGGACGCCGGTGTGCGTGACATCACGCTGCTGGGCCAGATCGTGAACCGGTACGGGCGGGGGATCGAGGGCCAGCGGCCGACCTTCCACCGACTCGTCCGCGCCCTGACGCCGATCGAGGGGCTCGCGCGCCTGCGTTTCACGTCGAGCCATCCGACCTACGTCACGCCGGAGTTGATCCGGTGTTTCGCCGAGGAACCGAAACTCGCGCCGCATGTCCATCTGCCCGTGCAGTCGGGGTCGGACGCGGTGCTGCGGCACATGAAGCGCGGACACAAGATCGACACCTATCTGGAAAAGGTGCGCGAACTGCGCCGGGTGCGTCCGGAGATGTCGATCACGACCGATCTGATCGTGGGCTACCCCGAGGAGACGCGCGAGGACTTTGAGGCGACGCTCGATCTGATTCGTGACGTCGAGTTCGATCATCTGTTCGCGTTCAAGTATTCCACGCGGCCCAATACGCCCGCGGCGACGCAGGAAGATCGTGTGCCCGAGGACGAAAAGGCCGCGCGACTGGCGCGCGTGCACGAGGTGTCGCAGCCGATCATCCTGCGGCGGAATCGTGCGCTGGAAGGCCGTGTTGTGGATGTGATCGTCGAGGGATCGTCGCGAAACGGAACGGATGTCTTCGGGCGATCGGGATGCAACCGCATCGTCCATTTCCCCGATCGCGGATTCGGCATCGGAGAAACCGTCGCCGTTCGAATCGAAACCGGCCTGCCCAACGCGCTGCGCGGACGAGCCGTGGAAGCAGAGCGGGCCGCGACCGGTTGACGGTTGGTGGTCGCGAGAGAGTCGTCATGCTGATCGAGATGAAAATCGCGAGCTTGGGCATCGACCCGGCGCAGAACATGCCGGTGGTGATCCTCAAGGATGTCGCCACGGGCGAGATGGTCCTGCCGATCTGGATCGGCGTGCTCGAAGCGACGGCGATCGCGCTGAAGCTCGAATCGGTCGAGGTCGCTCGTCCGCTCTCGCACGACCTGATGATGACAATTCTGGAGTCCTTCGGCGCGCGGGTCGATCGCGTCGTCGTCAGCGATCTGCACGACAACACTTATTTTGCGCGGATCGTAGTGGTCGCGCCGGATCGCGAATTCGAACTCGACGCGAGGCCCAGCGACGCGATGGCGATCGCGCTGCGCGCCGGGGCCAGAATCTTTGCCCACTCGAAGGTTCTCGAGAAGTCGGACAGCGATGAAGAGCGCCCCGCGCCCGCGGCCATCGACCCCGCGGATCGCGAGAAGTGGCTGGAGATCCTCGAAAACATGGACCCCGAGGACTTCGGCAAGTACAAGACCTGACGCGCTCGTGACGGTTGCGCGACGATCGTCGCCGCCCCGCGCCGCCCTTGTACGTCCAAACCCTTTGTGCTAAAGAGCGCGCGCCCCAGGGCCGAAAGGCTGTGGGGTTTGTTCCATTTTGTCGCCGATCGAGCGGATTCGGAGAGGACAATGAGTTTGACGACGAGACGAAATATCGGGATCGCGGCCCACATCGACGCGGGCAAGACGACGGTCACCGAGCGAATTCTGTTCTACACGGGCGTCACGCGCGCACTGGGCGAGGTCCACGACGGCACGGCCACGATGGACTTCATGAAGCAGGAACAGGAGCGCGGTATCACGATCGCGTCGGCGGCGATTTCGACCAAGTGGGACGGGCATGAGATCAACATCATCGACACGCCGGGGCACGTCGACTTCACGATCGAGGTCGAGCGCTCGATGCGCGTGCTCGACGGCATCTGCGCGGTGTTCTGCGCGGTCGGCGGCGTCGAACCCCAGAGCGAAACCGTGTGGGGACAGGCCGACCGCTACCACGTGCCGCGCATCGCGTTCATCAACAAGATGGACCGCGCCGGCGCGGACTTCTTCGACGTCGTGGGCCAGATGAACGAAAGGCTCGACGCCAACGCCGTTGCCTACCAGGTGCCGATCGGCGCGGAGGAAAACTTCGCGGGAACGGTGGACCTCGTTACCGGCAAGGCGTGGATCTTCCGCGATCTGGAAGGCGAAGTGGGCGAGGTGCCGGAGGATCTGAAGGCCCTCGTCGCGGAGAAGCGGGCCGTGCTGCTCGAAAAACTCGCCGAGTATGACGACGAGATCGCCGAACTCTACCTCGACGAAAAAGAGATTCCGGTCGAGCTCATCAACCGCATCACCCGCCGGTGCGTGCTGCGTTCGCAGGTCACGCCCGTCTTCTGCGGAGCGGCGTATCAGAACAAGGGCGTGCAAAAGCTGCTCGACGCGGTGTGCGCGTATCTGCCGTCGCCGCTCGATCCGCCGGCCGTGACCGGCGTCGACATCGACGACCCCGAAAAGACGCACACGCGCCACCCTACCTCGACGGACCCCTTCTGCGCGCTCGCGTTCAAGATCATCCACGATCCCTACGTCGGCCAGCAGACCTTCGTGCGCACCTATTCGGGCGTGCTCAAGGCCGGGCAGACGTTACTCAATGCGACGAACGGGACCAAGGAGCGCGTCGCGCGCATCATGCGCATCCACGCCAAGGACCGGCAGGAAATCCCCGAGGTCGGCCCCGGCGACATCGTCGCCCTCATTGGTATGAAGGACACGCACACCGGTCATACGCTCTGCGATACGGTTTCGCCGCTGCTGCTGGAAACCGTGACGATTCCCGAGACCGTCATCAGTGTGAAGGTTTCGACCGAGACGCCGAAGGAACTCGAGAAGCTCCACCAGTCGCTGCGCAAGATGTCGCTCGAAGACCCGTCGTTCCGCGTGCGCGTCATGGAACGCACGAGCGAGACGGTCATTTCGGGCATGGGCGAGCTGCACCTGGAGATCATCGTCGACCGCCTGAAGACCGACTTCAAGGTGAATGCGATCGTCGGCGCGCCGTCGGTCGAGTATCGCGAGACGATCACGACGGAATGCGAACACGCCTACAAGCACGTGAAGCAATCTGGAGGAAAGGGCCAATTCGCGCACACGGTGATGCGCGTCGAGCCGAACCCCGGCGGCGGCTTCGAGTTCGTGAACCATATCGTGGGCGGTGTGATTCCCTCGGAATTCATCCCCGCGTGCAAGACCGGCGTGATGGACGCGATCAACAACGGCATCATGGCGGATTACCCCGTCGTGGACGTGCGCGTCGTACTGACCTTTGGCAGTTTCCACGCGGTGGACAGCTCCGAAATGGCGTTCCGCACCTGCGCGTCGATCTGCTTCAAAGAAGCCTTCATGAAGGCGCGGCCGACGCTGATGGAACCCGTCATGTCGGTCGAGATCGCGACGCCCGACGACTACATCGGCGATGTCGTGGGCGACCTGAACCGGCGGCGCGGCAAGGTCCACAACATGCGCCGTTTCCGCAAGGGCGCGCAGAAGATCTCGGCCGAGGTGCCATTGATGGAGATGTTCGGCTATGCCACGACCCTGCGTTCGGTGTCGTCGGGCCGCGCCAACTACTCGATGGAGCTCGACCGCTACGACGCGCTGCCCGCGCACATGCAGACGAAGGTGCTCGAAGAGGCGCACAAGCGCATGAAGGCCGAAGGCCGCTGATCAGTGCAGATTCGACGAAACGCCGGTTCTTCGGGGCCGGCGTTTTTTATTGCGCGTGCAGCGCACGCCGCCAGTGCAGCATGTTGTCGAGAAACAGGAAATTGCACCCGGTGCAAACGTAGCCCGCCTTGCCGATACCCTCGGTCCAGTGGTGCTCCAGCAAGCCCTCGCCCAGCAAATCGCGCTTCATCCAGCCCAGACTGTCGAGGACCGCGTCTCGATGGACCATCTCGTCGGTGAGTTCGAACAGCGCGATCAGCCCGCGCTGCGCCATCAGGTTCTTCGAAAAGTGTTTGACGTTGTCGCCGGGCTCGTTCCAGAACGCGCCGCGGTCGCCGTCGTGCAGCTCCGTCATCATCGCGTCGAAGAGATCCCGTGCTCGCTGTTCCATCATCGCGTCATCGGCGAGCCGCGCGTACTGAGCCGTCGCCGCCAGCATCACGCCGTTCGACATCAGATAGCCGTCGTCGAATAGCCCCGTGCCCGCGTCGTACTGCTCCGCAAAGGCCCAGTCGATCAGGTCCTTCGCCCAGTCGAGAGCCTGCTGCCGCTCATCGGCCCGCTTGTACCGGGCGACCTCGTTGTCGATGTGCGCCATGAAACCCACGATGGTGGAGGCGGGCCAGTATTCGTCGGCCATGGCCTCGGCCACGGGGATCGCGATCAGGTTCACCAACGGCGGCAGCAGCCGCGCATAGGTGTCGAACGCGGGATCGACGTTGTAACGATAACCCCACCACAGGGCGAGCGCGCCCATCGCCGCCTGTTGAAGCGCGTCGACATCGCCTCCAAACCCGGCATCGAGAAGCGCGAGTTCCCAGCGGCAGGTCTGCTCGCCCATCGCCACCAGATCCTCGTCGCCGCTCTCATAACCCCAGGCGAGCAGGGCCTCCGGCGCGAAAGTCGTGGCGTCGTCCATCAGGTCTTCGTCCCAATTGCCTTCGGGGTTCCAGTACCCCGTGACGAGCGTGTCGAGAACGAGGTTGAAGAGTTCCCAATAAGGGACATCGGGACCTGCGGGCAGGGCCCCGTACTTCGCCTGCGCGTGGGGCGTCGCGTCGGAAACGGCGGCGAATCCCGTGAGTGTCGCAAGAACCAGAGCCACAACAGTCGCAACCACGCCCGCGCGCATCACGCACCTCCGATGACTTTGGCGCATGATACCACGTTTCGGGCGGATGTAAGGAGACTTCACACGAACGTGTGCCAGCCGTGCGCGTCGGGCAGATCGCCCTGGATGTAGGCGAAAAAGCGCTCCTGCACCGCTTTCGTGATCGGCCCGCGCTTGCCCGAGCCGACGGGAATCTTGTCGACGCTCGCGATGGGCGTGACCTCGGCGGCGGTGCCGGTGAAAAACACCTCGTCGGCGATGTAGACCATCTCGCGCGGGATCATGCCCTCGACGACCTCGTAACCGAGTTCCTTGAGAATCGTGATGACGCTGTCGCGCGTGATGCCCGGCAGCACCGAGTTGCCCAGCGGCGGCGTGATGACGCGCCCCTGACGCACGACGAAGATGTTCTCGCCGGAGCCCTCGCTGACGTAGCCGTTGGTGTCGAGCGCGATGCCCTCGGCGTATCCGTTCAGCACCGCTTCCATCTTGATGAGCTGGCTGTTCGCGTAGTTCGCGCCGCACTTGGCCATCGCGGGCATCGTGTTGGGCGCGAAGCGGTTCCAGGTCGCGAACATCACGTTCACGCCTTTTTCCAACGCGTCGGGCCCCAGGTACGCGCCCCATTCCCAAGCGCAGATGAAGGTCTCGACGGAATTCTGAAGCCCGTTCACGCCGAACGGCCCCGTGCCGCGAAACACGATGGGGCGCAGGTAACACGACTTGAATCCGTTGACCCGCACGGTTTCGAGCATCGCGTTCTTCAGATCGTCATACGCGTAGGGAATCGCGATGCGATACATCTTCGCCGAGTCGTAGAGTCGCCGGACGTGTTCGTCGAGCCGAAAGACCGACGAGCCCTTTTTCGTCTCGTAGCAGCGGATGCCCTCGAACACGCTCGATCCATAGTGCAGGGCGTGCGACATGACGTGGATGGTCGAGTCCTTCCAGTCGATGAACCCGCCGTTTTTCCAGACCTTGGTGCTGCCGGGAATGTCCGAAAATGCCGTCATGAACCCCTCCGAAACGCATGGCGCAAATCAATAAGCGGCGTGCGCGACGCGAAAAAGAACTTAGGGGAATCAAACGACAAAATCAAGAAAAACCGCTGCGCGAATCGCGCGCGAACCCTATGAAAGCGCGCCCCGACATGCGACAAGATCGCGCGCACCCGCGCGGTCGCGGGCGCATCCACGGGTTCAGCCATGCAGGACGCACTGGTCCAGATCCGCGACGACATCTTTTTGATCGTCGGTCCGTTTCGCGGAAAATTCCCCGACGCTTTCAGCTTTCTCATCACCTCCGATCCCGTCACCGTCGTCGATACGGGGTTCTCTCCCGACATCGCAGAGTGGATCCGCGACAAATTCCATCCCGCGCGCATCGTCAACACGCACTCCCACATCGACCACTGTCGGCAAAACGTCGTCTTTGCCGGGTGCGAGATCTGGGTGCCCGAGATGACCGCGGAGACCTTTGGCGTCGTCGACCTGCTCGCGCCCAGATTCTGCGACGAACCCGAGGTCTCCGATGCCTGGTCGCACGCGATCCGTCACGATCTGATGTACCTCGAGGCGCGCCCCGCATTTACACACACGTTCGGCGATGGTCACCTCTTCGACGGCGGGCGCGTGCGTCTGCGGGCCATTCACGCACCGGGTCACTTGGAAGATCACTTCGTCTTCTTCGAGGAAAACTCGGGGCTCGCGCTCACGGTGGATATCGATCTGACGAAATTCGGGCCGTGGTACGGCAACCCCGAGTCCGACGTGCTCCGATTCCGCGCATCGGTCGAGGCCGTGCGCGCGCTGCGTCCTCGCGTCGTGGCGTCGGCGCATCGCATGCCGATCGTGGAAGGGGCCGACGCGGAACTGGCGGCCTATGCGCGGCGCTTCGACGACAACGGCGAAATGGTCCTGTCGCTTTTGACGAAGCCCGCCACGATGGCCGAACTCATCGAAATCAAGCCGTTCTATCGCACGCACCCGCACCGCCGCACGCTGCTTCGCTACTTCGAAAAACAGATGATCGGCAAACACCTGCGGATTCTGATCGAAGACGGTCGCGTGACCCTGCGCGATGGAGTTTTCGCGCGCGCCTAGTCGTCGCGATCGGCGCGGTGCCACGTCTTGGGCGGGCGCAGCCGCGCCAAGACGGCGAGTGCGACCTTCCACACGATAAACATCGGCGCAAGCGCGAGGCCCCGGATCACCGCCGAACGGGGGCGCGTCTTGACGACACCGACCAGCGTCGCCGCCGCCAGCATCGCGAGGCCAATACACGACGCCAGCCAAACCCAGGGCAGCACGAAGTGGCAGGCGCCGAGCGCGAGCACGACGAGCGCTGCGGCGTTGATGGCGTAGCCCGGCAGCACCACGTCCATGGTGAGTTCCCACAGCGGCCATGAATGTTCGCGAATGGCCTTGCGTCGCGCGTAGCGACCGAGGGTTCTCGCCACCTGCGCCTGCCCGCCGCTCCAGCGCTTGCGCTGCCCGGCTGCCTTGGCAAATGAAGAAGCCTTCTCGGAACGCACCGCGACGGAATCGACGAAGCGTGGAAACACGCCGAGCACGGCAAGGCGCAGTGTCTGCTCGAAATCTTCTGCGACGGAAAAACTCATCCATCCGAAATTTCGCAGCGTGCTCCCCGCGAGGCACCAGCCGTTCATCAACGGGGCGGGGAGCCCCAGTCGCGCGCGCCCCGCGTAGGTGCCCGCGTTTTTCATCGTGTTGGTCAACGTCGAGAGCGCGGCCAAAGACGAGCGTCCCGGATCGCGCGCGCCGTTGTAGCCTTGCACGGCGGGCGCACCGTCCTGAATCGCCGCGTCGAGCACCGCGAGATAACCCGCGTCCACGACCGAATCGGCATCGAGGCACACCAGCGCGTCGTCGTCGGCCCACGTTCGAGCACAAATGAACCAATCGAGAGCAAAGCCTTTGCCGCGCTTGCGCAAGGCGCGTCGCTCGACGACCTTCACCCCGGCTCGCCGGGCGACATCGGCGGTCGCATCGTCGCAGTTGTCGGCGAGCACGACGATCTCGAACAGATGCGGGGGGTAGTCGAGCGCGCGGGCGGATTCGATGGTGCGCCCGACGCCCGCTTCCTCGTTGTGCGCGGGAATCAGGACGAAAAACCGAGTACGCGCCTCAGGGAGTTTGAGTTGGGGACGGTGCGCGACGAGGGCGACGAGCGAGAATGCCGCGTGACGCAGGGCCGCCGCCGCGAAATAGACCGCCAGCACGAAGGCCAGAAACTCAAGGAGGCGAAGGACAATCCCGATCACGACGCCACCTCGCGGTAGATCGTCGCGACCCGCTCGGCCATTGCGTCGGCGGTGTAATCGCGCACGAACCGATCTCGCAGCGCGGCGCCGATCGTTGCGCGCTTCGACGCTTCGCGAACGAGTGGAATCAACCGCTCCGCCAGCATATCGACGTCGGGCGGCGCGAGCAGATCGTCAAGGCCGGAAAGGATTTCGGGGATGCCGCCGACGTGCGAGCAGACGGCGGGAATGCCCGCGCGCATGGCGGCAAGCAATGCCTGCGGCACCCCTTCGGAGTCGGAGGGCATCAGCAGAATGTCGAATGCGTCGATCACGTCGTCGATGTCCACCCGAAAGCCGAGAAAGCGAACGCGATCGTCGATGCCCAGGTCGTGCACACGAGCGACGCACTGGGCGCGCAGTGGTCCGTCGCCCGCCATGGCGAATCGCGCCGACGCCGCGCGCTCACAGACTCTTTCAGCAACTTCAATGAAACGCAGCGGCGCTTTCACGGGATCGAAGCGCCCGACGAATCCAACGACGACATGATCGTCCGCGAAGCCCCACTCGTCGCGAAGCCGCATTCGCGTCGCGTCATCCTTCACGCGCTCGGCGAGGCCGTTCGCCACGACGCGCAATCGCGAATCGTTCACGCCCGAAGAACGAAGCTCTTGGGCGAGCGGCTTCGAGACCGCGATCACGCGATCGGCGTGGCGCGCCGCGTGGCGATCGAGCGCCATATACGCGCCCATCTTGAGCCCATTCCAACCGGCGAACGGTTCGCGGTGGCCGTGAATGGTGATGACGTGCGGCTTTCCCGCCAGGCGCGCCGCGCGCGATGCGTGAATATTCGCGAGATAGCCGTGAGAGTGGACGACATCGACTTCGCGAGCGAGGTCGGCAATCTCGCGGATCGGTGCGGTGTCGAACTTCGAGCGACGATGAAGGATGCGGCATTCGACGCCCAGGGCACGCAGTTCGCGCGCGAGTTGTCCGCCAAAAAACAGCGCCGCGTGCACGCTCACATCGCCGCGAAACGCGTTCGCCAGCGCCAGGACGTGCGTCTCGATCCCGGCGAACGCCGCGCCCTCGGCAACCTGCAATACGCGAAGCGGCCGTGCCGACATGCTCAGTGTTTCTTAGCTCGCAGGGTCATGACGCCGTTTGCGAGGATCTGCGGAAAATCCGGCGCGGAGACCGCCGCGGTTTGCGCCATCACCTCGCTGTCGAAGCTCGTCATACGCTCCATCGACGTGGACCAGTCGATCATTCGCTTGGCCAGCCCAAGGGCGCGCGCGGGCCGCGCAACGAGTCGTTCGACCAGCGCGGCGGTGTGCGCTTCGAGTTCCGCTCGGGAGCAGACCTCGTTGACGATGCGAAGCGCGAGCGAGGTCTGCGCGTCCACGGCGTCGCCCAGCAAAATCAGTTCCTTCGCGACCGCGGGTCCGACCATGCGCGTGAGGCGCGTCGTGCCGCCGCAATCGGGAATCAGGCCGAGGTAGATTTCGGGAAGGCCGAAGCGCAAATCGTCGGCGGCGATGCGAAAATCGCACGCGAGCACGATCTCCATCGCAAGGCCCAGCGCATGACTGTGTAGAACGGCGATCACCGGTTTTTCGAGCGTTTCGATGCGGTTGATGACCTGCTGGATGCGCCGGGCTAGCTCGCGCAAGTGCAGGCCGCGCTCGGTCTCGTCCACGCCACCAAGCCCCGCTACGGCGGTGATGTCGATCCCCGCCGAAAAGCACGCCCCCTCGCCGGCGAGCGTGACGACACGCACGTCGGAGCGCAGCGCGAGGTCGTCGAGATGCCGACCGAGCTCGAGAACCACGTCCACGTTGATGGCATTGCGCTTCTCGGGACGGTTGATGACGAGGCGCGCGACGGCGCCGTCCACAACGCATTTGACCGCTTCGGTGCTCATGAAATTCCCCCGAATGGAGCCCGGCGGCGGGCTGGGCGCATGCTAGGAGGATTCGAGGGTCGGAACAAGCGAGCCCGACATCGCGCGACGCAACCGCTCGGCGAGCAGGCCGTAGCGGCGGCTCACATCATCGTTGCGAATCGCGAGTTCGAGCGCTCGGCGGCTGCCGACGATGACGACCAGGCGGCGTGCGCGCGTCACGGCGGTGTAGAGCAGGTTGCGCTGGAGTAAAATGAAGTGCTGCGTCGATAGGGCGACGATCACCGCGGGATACTCGGAGCCCTGCGACTTGTGGATGCTCGTGGCGTAGGCGAGGGCGAGGTCGTCGAACTGCGCGCCCTCGACCTTGACGGTCACGCCGTCGAAATCGACGTTCAAAAACCGCCCCGTCGCATCGATGTAGTTCACGCGTCCCAGATCGCCGTTGAAGACGCCGCGATCGTAGTCGTTGGCGGTTTGCAATACACGGTCGCGCACACGAAAGATCCGCTCGCCGCGCCGCAGCTCGGCCCCCGACGGGTTGAGCGCGAGTTGCAGGCACTCGTTGAGCCGACGCACCCCGATGTCGCCCTTGTGCATCGGCGTCAGCACCTGAATGTCGGCCAGCGGATCGAGGCCGTAACGCTTCGGCAAACGCTTTGTCACGAGATCGACGATGGTGTTCTGCGCGCCCTCGGGGTTGTCGCGCTGGATGAAAAAGAAATCCGCTTCGGCGTCGTCGGTCAGCACCGGTTCCTGACCGCGGCGAATGCGATGCGCGTTGGTGACGATCAGGCTCCGCTCCGCCTGCCGGAAGATCTCGGTGAGCCGCGCGACGGGAATCTCGCCGCATTCGATCAGATCGCGCAGCACCGACCCCGGTCCCACCGACGGCAACTGATCGACGTCGCCAACGAGAATCAGGTGCGTGTGCGCCGCGGCCGACATGGCGATCGTCGCCATCATCTGCACGTCGATCATCCCCGCCTCGTCCACCACCAGCACGTCAGGGTCGAGTCGCGCCGCCGAAAAGCGCGCCGTCACGCCGGGGCGTATTTCGAGCAGCCGATGCAGAGTCTTCGCCTCGCGCCCGCACGCCTCGGAAAGGCGCTTGGCCGCGCGGCCCGTGGGCGCGGCGAGCACCACGCGGCCCTTGAGCGCCTCCGTGATCTCCACGATCGCGCGGATGATCGTGGTCTTTCCCGTGCCCGGCCCGCCCGTGATGACGGCGACCTTGTCCTTGAGCGCGTTTCCGACCGCGGTGGACTGCGTCGGCGAGAGCTCGATGCCCTTTTTTGTCGCGAGCCACGCAATCGCCTTGGCCGCGTCGAACTCGCGAAGGCGCGTCGGGCCGGATCGGATCCCGCGCAATCCGCGCGCAACGGCGGTTTCGGCGTCGTGCAGTTCCTTCAAGAACACCGTCGGCTCTTCGGACGGGTCCACCGCATCGGCGACGACAAGCCCGCGCTCGGTGAGCTTTTCGAGCGCCTCCTCGGCCCGGTGGGCATCGATGCCGAGTTGATCGGCACACGCGCGGCAGAGCCCGCCGCGCACGTATCCCGTGTGACCTTCGCCCGCCATCTCCGACAGAATGTGCACGAGCCCCGCTTGTGCGCGGTCGACCGAGTCGTGCTCGATTCCCAGCGCTTGGGCGATTTTGTCCGCTGTGGCGAAACCGATGCCTTTGACGTCGAGGGCGAGCTCGTAGGGATTCGCCTTGAGCCGCCGGATTGCGTCCTGGCCGTAATGTTTGACGATTTTCCCGGCGAGCGACCGCGGCACGCCCACGCTCTGCAAGAAGACCACCAGCTCGCGCCAGTTCCTCTTGGCGGTCCACACCGACGCGAGCGACGCGCCGCGCTTCGCGCCGATGCCCTCGACCTCCATCAGCCGCGCGGGATCTTTGTCGAGAATCGCGAGCGATTCCGGTCCGAAGTGGCGCACGATGCGCTCGGCCATCACCTTGCCGATTCCCGGTACGACACCCGACGCCAGATAACGCGCGATGCCCGCGGGCGTGCTCGGCAGGATCGGCTGGTACGAACGCACCCGAAAACGCATTCCGTGGCGCGTCTCCTCGCGCCCACCGACAACCTCGAGTTCCTCGTCGACGTGAACGTCGAACAGATCGCCCGCGATGATTTCCTCGCGGCCATCGACGAGCGCGAGGCGGCAGATCGCGAAGCCCGACTCCTCGTTGGCGAAGACAATGCGCGTGACGCGGCCGCGAAGCGACTGCTCGCCGCCTCCAATCAGCGAAGTCTGCGTCATGCGCCGCCGTCTTCCCGGGCCGACCGTTCGCGCAAGGCTCGGCGCGACTCGATAAACCTCGCCGCGTTTTCGCGAACGCCCTCGCCAAGCGATCGGTCGTCCTGAATCTCGATCAGATCGGAGAGCAGCAGATGCGGCAACAGGTTGTTCGCCAGGTTTTCCGGCGTGTAGGGATTTCGCGCGAGCGCCAGCTTGACGGTGTAACGCGTGATCCACCGGGCGGAACGGTAGATGGTCTCCAAAATGGCGATCGAAGACGGTCGCCTCGCCGCCAGACGCACCACGTCCATTTCGGTCGTTCGCGTGTTTTGCAGATACGCCTCGATGACCTGGGGATTCGCGTCATACATGATCTTCGCGCGCGTCTCGCGATCGGTGTCGCGCGCCTTCGAGACGCGTCGCCCCACGGTTTGGCCGGCCAAACCGTAGATCAGGAAGTCTTCATCCGGGCGGGCCGAGGTGCGCGCCGGGCGACCCTTGGAAAAGAGGGCGACCACCTCCCGAACACCCAGCCGGGTCGCGCAATGAAAGATGCGGCTGCGTCGGTAGGCGTCGAGCCGCTCGGCCAGAGTGCGAGGATTGGCGAGCACGCTCCAGGTGTCGAGCGCACCGTGGTCGGCCTCGCGCGCCCGGCGATGGATGAGCGTGACCGCGCGCACGACGTTGTCGTCCGTGAGGGCGAGGAGCTTCTCACCCACGAACGCCGCGCGCAGCTCCGGGTCCGACACGCGCCCGATATACGCCAGAATATTCTCGACGCATTCGATCGCGCTGGTGTCGCCCACCGGCCACAGGGGACCCAGATCGTTCACATGGTCTCCGGACGACGAAGAATCGATGGGGCGATTCTATGTGATCCGGGGCGCGGAACAAAGTGGGCGAGCGGGAAGGGGAGGATGCGGAGCCGAAAGTCAGCTTGACCACGCGCGGAGGCGGAAGGTCGTCAGGACTGATCGGCGGTCAGCATGTTCTGGCGCTCGGCGAAGGAGCGCAGGTCGTCGTACAGAATCTTTGTGACGCCGTGACCGCGCGTGTTGAACGCCTTGAGCTCGCTGTTGCGAATCCATCTGCGAATCGTCTCGGTCGAGACCATGCAGAATTCGGACGCTTCCTTCACCGTCAAAAACCGGGGATTCGTGGAAAGGCCGTTTCCAGACATGTCAAAGCCTCGTTCGTTGCCTCGTTGGTCTCTCGGACGATCCGAGGGAGATCGCCGCCGACTTATCCCATTCATCGGCGCGCCCGTATCGCGCCTGAAGCATATTCAGGCCGCCCACCTCGATATCCATTTCCGACCGATTTCGCTTGACACGGGCCGCGCGTTGACCGCAAATCGGGTGCGTTGCGCGGGGGGATTGACGTGGAACAGACGGGATTTTTCACTCAGGCCGAACCCAAACTCTTCTACCGCTTCGAGCACGATTCCAACGACCGAGCCGCGCTGATCATCGCCCATGGCCTCGGCGAGCACTCGGGGCGTTATCGCAACCTCATCGACGCGGTCCGTCCTCGAAAAATTTCTACCTTCGCCGTGGATCACCGCGGATTCGGGCAGTCCGGCGGAGCGCGGGGGTGCGTCGAGCGGTTCGATCAATACGTGGACGGCGTTAAGACACTGGCCGACTTCGCCGCTTCGAAAATGGGCGGAAAGAAGCTCTTTCTGCTCGGTCACTCGATGGGCGGGCTCATTGCCATCCACTACGCGCTGCGTTTTCCCGACACGATTGCCGGAGTGATCCCGAGCAGCGCGGCGCTACAGGTGTCGGTGCCGATTCCGCCGGTCAAGGGCGCGCTCGGCAAGCTGATGTCGGGCATCGCGCCGGGTCTTACCCTCGACAACGAACTCGTGCCCGACCACCTGTGCAGGGACCCCGAGGTTGTGCGCGATTACGTCAACGATCCGCTCGTACATCGGCGCATCAGCACGCGGCTGTTCACCGAGCTGATGGCGGGCATGGACGTCGCTCACGCGCGGGCGACGCAGCTGCGCATGCCGCTCCTGATTTTTCACGGGACCGGCGACAAGATCACGCACCCCGACGGCTCGAAGCGCTTTTTCGACGCCGCGGGCTCGACGGACAAGACGCTGCATTTCTTCGACGGGTACTACCACGAGACGATGAACGATCCCGGTTTCGAGCAGGTCACGAAGACCGTGGCGGACTGGATCGACGCGCGGATCTGAAGGGAAAACCCGCGGGATTTTTCGGCCTACCGTTCGTTGACACGCAAAGTCCCGTTTCGTTGACACTCGTGGGCCCCGTGGCCTAACATTCGCCGCCGAATTTCATCCCGGATGCGCGGGGCAGGAGCATATCTCGTGGCCAAGAAGATCAAGATCACGCGCAAGCAGATCAAGCAGGACGACGAGTTCCTTCACGTCGTGAAGGAGTCGCTCGGCCGACTCGTCGAATACCGCACTTACATCGTGGTCGGCGTGGGCGTCGTGGTCGGAGGGTTGCTCGTGGCGGGCATCGTGACGCTCATCGTTTCGGCCACCAGTGTCAGCGCGCATCGCGAGTTGGCGGGGGCGGAAGCCGTTTTCAACGCGCCCGTCGTCGATCAGGAAATCATCGACA
Organism: uncultured bacterium; assembly: GCA_964586775.1. Taxonomy (GTDB): domain Bacteria; phylum Lernaellota; class Lernaellaia; order JACKCT01; family JACKCT01; genus JADLEX01. The sequence goes on from CAZPJD010000061.1 coordinate 24,093, forward strand.
AGAATCCCCGCATCCATGAGATGTTCCCCGCGGTCTTCACGAACGACCACGACCGCTACGCCGAATCGGCGAAGAAGTTCGAGGCAATCCGCGAGGACCTGGGTGGCAAGCGCGAGGGTTCGCTGGCCGATTACTACATCGCCGTCTCGAAAATGAATCTCGGCGAGTACGACGCGGCGCGCGCGGCCTTCGACAAAGTCGTCGCCGCGACCGTGCCGACCGATCCGCTGTGGGGACTCGCGGCGAGCGGCGCGGGGCTCGCGGCCGAAGCGTCGGGCCAGTCCGACGCGGCGATCGAATCGTTCACGAAGATCGTCGGGGCGAATCCCGGCGCGGCGTTCGTGCAGACCGCGCACAAAAACCTCGCCCGCGTGTACGAGGCCAAGGGCGACCGGGACAACGCGGCCAAGAGTCTTTCCGCCTATCTCGCCGCCGCCGGTGAGGCGATGGACAAGGCCGAGGTCGAACAGCGCATCACCGCGCTTCAGGGAAAGTGACCGGGTGATTCGTCGCCATCGCGCGCGGGCCGTCGCGTTCGCGCTCATCCTTCTCGCCGGTTGCGCATCGGCCCGGCCCGTGCCGACGCCGCTTCCCGACTCGTCGCTGGCCGCACTCGCCGACACGCCGCTGCCGCTGCGTGTCGACTGGATCTCGCCCGTCGGCGTCCGTGCGCTCGAGACGCCTTCATTCCATCCGCTCGAGTACGCGCAGCCCCTCGTGGACGGCGACCGGATCTTTGTCGGCGTGACGACCGGCGCGTGTTACGCGCTCGCGGCGCGAAACGGCGTGCCCGTTTGGACGTTTCAAGCCTTCGGACCCGTCGAGGGGCAGCCGGTGGCCGCGGGAGATGTCGTCGCGTTCGGCGACTCGGACGGCATGGTCTACGGCCTCGATCGCGCCACGGGATTCGCCAAGTGGACCTTCCAACTCGGCGGCGAGGTGATGGGCGGCGGCGCTTACGACGGTCAGGCCGTCTATGTGGCGACGTCCTACAACCGTGTTTACGCCATCGACGCCGCAACCGGAAAATGGAAGTGGATGTATCAGCGCGATCTCGCCGCCAGTTTCAGCGTGCGCGGCGTCGCAACGCCGGTGCTGTTGAACGGCGTGCTCTACGCCGGATTCTCCGACGGCTACATCGCCGCGATTGACGTGAAGACCGGCAAGGAGATCTGGAAGAACCTGCTGAAGATCGACGAGCGTCTGGCGGACGTGGACGCTTCGCCGCTTGTTGAGAATGACGCCCTCTACGTCGCGGCATACGACGGCGCGCTCTATAAACTCGGGCTCGCGTCCGGCGAGGTCATCTGGAAGTCGGATCGCGTCGGCGGCGTGTCGCGGCCCGCGTCGGTGGGCGACTACCTGATCGTCGCCTCGTCACGCGGCTTTGTGCACGCGATCTCCAAGGCCGACGGCACGCAGATGTGGGAAACCGATATCCGCCACGAGGACAAGGCGGGCTCGGTCGCGCGAGCGCCGAGAATCCGCATCAAAGTCCCGACCGCGCCGACCATCTTCGGCGACGTGATCCTGACGACCTCGAACGAGGGATTCCTGTACGCGATCGACCCGCGCATAGGCTCGATCCGCTGGCGGTTCCATCCCGGCCTCGGCGCGTCGTCCGGGTTTGCCCGCGACGCGAATCGGATCTATTTTCTCGCCAACGGCGGCAACCTCTACGCGATGTCCAAAGGCTCCCCCGAATCGGTCGGCCCCTGACGACGCGCGGTGCCGTCACGTCACGCCCTCGTAGCTCAGTCGGATAGAGCATCGGATTCCTAATCCGGGGGTCGCAGGTTCAAATCCTGCCGGGGGCATCTGCGTAACTCTCCGTCGGCGTCCCTTGCGGGCGAAGGGGATTTTCATGCGACTGCGCGTTCTCGGCTGCTACGGGCGTTTGACGCCGACGCATCGCTCGACGGGGTTCCTGCTGAACGACGACGCCCTGCTCGACGCGGGCACGGTCAACTCGGTGCTCGACGTGGCCGCGATGGAGCGGCTGCGCGTCCTCTTTCTCACCCACGCCCACGTCGATCACGTGAAGGAATTGCCGTTTTTGCTGATGGAGCGGGCAAATAAGGGTCTGCCCAGCCTGATTTTAGCCGCGATCCCCGAGGTGATCGACGTCGTTCGTCGCCACCTGCTGAACGGCGCGTTGTGGCCGGATTTTACGGTCATCGGCGATCCGCCGGCGCTCGTTTATCACGAATTGCCGATCGCCAAGCCGACGAAGGTCGCCGGCTACAAGGTGACGGCGGTGCCGGTGCATCACACGGTTCCGTGCACGGGGTTTCATCTGCAAAAGGGCGGCGTGGGGTTCGTTTACACCGGGGACACGGCGACGACCGACGCGATCTGGCGAGTCGTGAAGACGCACGACGACGTGAAGACGGTTCTGGTCGAAACCACGTTTCACAACGCGGGCGAGGCCGCCGCGCGCGCGACCGGGCACTACTGCCCGCGCACGCTCGCCGAGGATGTCGCCAAGGCGGATCGCGAAATTCGGCTCCTCATCACGCATATGCGCCCGGAACTTTGCGACGTCATCGCGACGGAATTGGCCGAAGCGGGTCTCGATGCGCGGCTTGTCGAGCAAGACCACGCATACGAACTGGGCTGAGGGCTGGGGTAGGGGCATCGCCATCGCGCCCGAAATTTCGCGCCGCGCCCTACGTTTCCGATTGCCGCGCTCGCGGGATTTTTCTACAATCGAAGGGTTGCGACATCGCCGGATTGCTTATGGAGGTCCCGAATGGGCTTTTTTCAGCTGGACGAAGTGATCGAAGCGTTCCGAAACGGGAAACTGGAAGAATATTGCGACTCCATGTCGCAGAACGACCTCGTCCTACTCAAGCACGAAATCACCGGCTTTGCCGCCAAGCACGGCCATGAACTCGAAATGGACGTCCTCTTGGAGCGTCTCGACGAGATGATGGCCGCCAAATGACGGCGAATTGACGTCCGGCGGATAGCCGGGCCGCCCGGCGCAGTCGAATCCATGACATCCTCAAATCCCGAAAAACGACCACGGGCGCTCACGGCGGGCGATGCGATCTCGCTGATCGCTCCAGCCGGGCCGTTTGACTCCGCGCGCTTCGTCGACGGCGTTCAGCGGCTGCGCGACTGGGGGTTTCGCCCGGTCTGGCGCGACGACCTCTTCGAGCGCGACGGGTATCTCGCGGGCAGCGACGAGCGGCGCCTCGCGGAATTGCAGGACGCGCTCGACGGCGACGTACCGTGCGTGTGGTGCGTGCGCGGGGGATACGGGACGATCCGCCTGCTGGAACGGCTCGACCTGTCGCGATTCGCGGAGTTGCCGAAGCTTTTGATCGGCTTTTCGGACATCACGTTTCTGCAATGGGACCTGTGGCGACGAACGGGTATTCGCTTGATACACGGCCCGATGGTTGCGGGCGAGCAGTTCCAGCGCGCGGACGATGCGAACGACGCGTGGTACAGGCGGCTTTTGATGGACACATCGCCACCCGGGATCGCACCGATCGGCGCGTTCGAGTGTGTCGCGGCGGGCAGGGCGACCGGGCGGCTCTTCCCCGGCAACCTGACGCTGATCGTGCACCTTCTCGCGGCAAGGCGCTGCCCCGACCTGGCGGGTGCGATTCTGGTCATCGAGGACATCGGCGAAGCGCTGTATCGCGTCGATCGCATGCTCGCGACGCTGCGCTTGTCGGGGGCGGTCGATCGCATCGCGGGGCTCGTTTTCGGCGATTTCGGCGGCGTTGACGCGGCAACGGTTCGGCGACTCGCCGAGGAGACCGCGCGAGCGCTTGGCGGTGTGCCGTGCGTCACCGGGGCGCAGTTCGGCCACGGCGAACGAAATACCGCGTTGCCGGTCGGCACGATGGCGACACTCGACGCGACAAACGGAACACTCGATTTGCTGGAATCGCCGGTATGCTAAAAAAGGCCACACGCGCGCTGAACGAGGCGTTTCGCGACCGCGCGTTTCCCGGGGCGCAGCTCGGGATTCTGGCGGGCGACGAGACGCGCGTCGTCGTCGCCGGGAACCTGTCGTACGCGCCGAACTCGTTCACCGTCACCGAGGATACGATCTACGATCTCGCGAGCGTCACGAAGATCGTCGCGACCACCGCCGTTGCCATGATCTTCGTTCAACAGGAACGATTCGAACTCGACGCCACGATCGGCGAATTCTTCGCGGGCATCGCGGACGAACGATTGGCCAAGGCGACAATCCGCCAGCTCTTGTCCCATTCCGCGGGTCTTCCCGCGTGGCGTGCGTTTTACGAAGAGATTTCCGAAGAGGCCATCGGTTTTGGGTCGGCCAAACAGCGGATCTTCGAGTTGTTGCGCGACACCGCATGCGTTTATGAACCGGGCACGTCGGCGATCTACTCCGATCTCGACATGATGTGGATCGGATTCCTGCTCGAAAAACTCGGCGGCGCGAGTCTCGACGTGCTCGCCGAGCGATTCGTCTTCGAGCCGCTGGGAATGACGATGTGCGCGTTTCGGCCGCTCGAAAAACTTCCGAATGCGTTTCCCGCGCCGACGCGCAAGTGCGCGTGGCGGCGTCGTGTGATGGTGGGCGAAGTCGACGATCAAAACACCTTCGCGGCGGGCGGCGTGCTGGCGCAGGCGGGGGTCTTCGCGAACGCCGAATCGCTGCTCGTCTTTGCGCGCGAATTGCTACGCGCGCTGGGCGGCGACGGCGAGGTCTTCGACGAGGACGTGATTCGCCTGTTTCTCGAACCGGCTTTTCCGAATGGCGAGCATTCGTTTCGCTTGGGATTCGACGGAAAATCTTTGCTCGGATCGCTTTTACCCGACGCGTTCGGGCCGAATACGTTCGGGCATTGGGGCTTCACGGGCACGGGCCTTTGGATCGATCCCGACGCGCGGCGCGCGGTGACGTTGCTCGCCAATCGCGTGCATCCCGACATCGAGAACGATCGAATCCAGTTCTGGCGGCCGCGCATTTTCAAAGCCGCGATGGCCCAATGAGCCGGCGATGCACATCCATTTGATCGCCATTTGCGGAACCGGCATGGGCTCACTCGCGGGTATCCTGAAGGCCGCGGGGCACCTCGTCACGGGCAGCGACGCGAATGTCTATCCGCCCATGTCCACGTATTTGGCGGGGCAGGGGATTCCCATCTTCGAGGGATACGAACCCGCCCACCTGACGCCGCGCCCCGATCTGGTCGTGGTCGGCAACGCCATCCGGCGCGACAATCCCGAAGCCCGCGCGGCCATCGACGGCGGCATCGAGTACACCAGCTTCCCCGGCGCGCTGCGTCGCTTCTTTCTCGACGAACGCACCACCGTGGCCATCACCGGCACGCACGGGAAAACCACGACGACCGCCATCCTCGCGTGGATCTTCACGCAAGCCGGGCTCGATCCGTCATTTCTCGTCGGCGGCGTCGCACAAAATTTGGGTTCGCCCGTGCGCCTGGGCGCGGGTCGCCACTTCATCGTCGAGGGCGACGAATACGACACGGCGTTCTTCGACAAGGTGCCGAAGTTCGTGCGCTACCGGCCCGACCACGCGATCCTCGCGAACATCGAATTCGACCACGCCGACATTTATCCCGACCTCGACGCCGTCAAGCGCGCGTTCGCCATGCTGGTGGACGGGATGCCACCCGAAGGGTCGCTCATCGCGGGGATCGATTGCCCGAATGTGCGCGAGCGAATCGAGCACGCGCGTTGCCGAGTCGTCACGTTCGCCATCGACCGCGAGGCCGACCATCGCGCGCAAAACCTACGCGAGGAATCGGACCGCGTCGTCTTCGACATCGCGACGACCGAAGGAATCGTTCGTAATTTACGGATCGCGCTACCGGGAAGGCACAATGTGTTGAATGCTCTGGCGGCCTTCGCGATGGCACGCGAGCTCGGGCTCGACGCCGACGCGATTCGAGCGGGGCTCGCGGGCTTCGAAGGCGTCAAAAGGCGGCAGGAGGTTCGCGGCGAGGAAGCGGGCGTGGTGGTCATCGACGATTTCGCACATCACCCGACGGCCGTGCGCGTGACGCTCGAGGCGCTGCGTGGGCGGTATGCGGGACGGCGCGTCGTGGTGCTTTTCGAGCCGCGCACGAACACCAGCCGCCGCGCGTATTTTCAGGAACTCTATGCGTCGGCGTTCGACGCCGCGAGGGCCGTGGTGATCGCGCCGGTGTTCGGGGCCCAATCGCTGCCGGAGTCGGAGCGATTCGACGCGGCCCGCCTCGCGCGCGATCTGTGCGCGCGTGGAATCGACGCGCACGAAACGGCGAGCTATGACGAAACGCTCGTGTCGGCGCTCGATCGCCTCGAATCGGGCGACGTGGCCGTGTTGATGAGCAACGGCGGCTTCGGCGGCCTGCACGATCGGCTGCTCGAAGCGCTGCGCGCGAGGGGAGACGCATCGTGAATCTTCCCGCGCTGCGTCCATCGGAAACGTATCTGGTCGTCCCGGCGACCGACGACGGCATCGCATGCGCCATGGTACTGGGCCGACGCAGCCCGAAACCGGCGAAGATCTGGTGCGTCGCGCCGTTTTCGCTCGCGTCGTTCTTCGATTATCCAGCTTGGCAGCGCGTTCGCTCGGGCGCGCACTTGCACATCGCGGGATTCAACGGCACCGGCGCGATCGCCGATGCGATCCGCCGCGCACCCGCCTCTCAAACCACTTGGTGGACGCATCACTTTTGGGATTCGGCGGGCGAGCGCGATGTCTCGTCCGCCAACGTCAAGCTCCGGCGAAGTTCCGAGTTTGGGTCCACGTGCTCGTGGTTGATTCACGATCTGGGCATCGGCGACGAGGAATCCCGTGAGATCGCCGAGATGATCGCGCATGGGCGCATGCCGGGTGATCGACTCCGGCCTCTGTTTTTCGCGTCCTTGGCGGTGCGGGCCGAACCACCGCAGCTCGACCGCGCGCTCGCGGGCTATCTTGACAGCGGCGACCCGCACGACCTCGACGACGAGTGGGTGGCGCGTGGCGAGGTCGTTTGGGAGTCGCTGCGAGAGTCGTACGAAAACGCGAATCGCTGGGGTTTCGCGGCGGCGCGGGAAGGGCGGGCGAGTGTGCTGCCGATTCCCCGGTCGATGGTGTCGCATTACCCCGTCTTGACGCACATCGCCTTCGAGCGGGGCGGCGACGACTGGATCGTGCTGCTCATCGACCGTGAGGAACACCTGATCCTTCGGCTCAACGCGCGTCTGCGCGCCGAACCGTTGCGGGCGGCGCGGCTGGTGGACGAGGCGCTCGGTGGGCAATCGACAAGGCTCTTCGACCGCCTCACGCTGCTGGTCGATACAACGCGACTGGGCAACATCGGCACGGTGGAGGCGCTCGCAAAGGGGGCGCATCTTCTGGACTTCGCCGCGTCGGACTGTTAGACACGCCGCTGGCGTGGAATCCATTCGGGGATATTGTATGATTCGCGGGTCGATATCCGACGGCCTACGGGTCGGAACGGCACTCATCGCGGACGAGAGATGACGGACGAGAAGCAAAATCTGAGCGGCGACGAGATCTGCAAAGGCACGTTCTGGGAGGAACTCCAGCACCGGCGTGAGATCCCGCGCCTGGTGGACGCGCTGGTCGCGAGCTTTTCGCGCGAACGGCCCATGGCGCACCTCGACCGCTCGGCCATGCCCGACGTGCCGTCGATCGTCGGCATTGTCGAACTGCTGCAATCGTTGATTTTTCCGGGGTATTTCGGGCGATACGAGATCGAGCGCCACAACCTCGTCTATTTCCTCGGCGAGGTCACGATCAAGGTCTTCGACGAGCTGTCCACGCAGGTCGCGCGGGCGCTGCGCAACACGAGCGTGACCAACGGTGACGCGAATGGCGCGGTGGACTTCGACGAGCAGGGTCGCGTCATGGCGATCCGCTTTCTGGAGCGATTGCCCCAGATTCGTCGGCTGCTCGCGAAGGACGTGCAGGCCGCCTACGAAGGTGACCCGGCGGCGAAAGGTTTCGACGAGATCATCTTCAGCTATCCGGGCCTCAAGGCCGTCATGGTCTACCGCGTCGCGCACGCCCTGCACGTGCTCGAAACGCCGCTCATCCCGCGCATCATGACCGAATGGGCCCACAAAGAGACGGGCATCGACATCCACCCCGGCGCGACGATCGGCGAGGGCTTTTTCATCGATCACGGCACCGGCGTGGTCATCGGCGAAACGACGCTCATCGGCCGCAACGTGCAGATTTATCAGGGCGTCACGCTCGGCGCGCTGCGTTTCCCCAAAGACGAAAACGGGAATCTGCTGCGCGGCGTGAAACGCCACCCGACCATCGAGGACAACGTCACGATCTACGCGCACGCCACGATCCTCGGCGGCGATACGGTGATCGGGCAGGGGGCCGTCGTGGGCGGCAACGTCTGGCTCACGCGTTCGGTGCCGCCGGGCGCAAAGGTCGTGATCGAAATGCCGCAAATCCGCCTGCAGGAAGACGCGAAAGACGGCGGTTACATGATCGATTATTGCATCTGATTTCCGGACGCGCCGTTTCATGAAAAAAGCCGCCGTCATCGTCCTCGTTGCCGTCGCCGTGCTGGCGCTGCTGGCCATCGCCAATCGTGAGCGCGATTTTTCCGAAGACGAGATGCGAAACATCGTCGCGCAGAGCGGCGCACTGCTTCATCTTGCGCAGGCCGACCCCGTCGATTTCGCGACTTTTACTGCGACCTACGAAAGCGGCCCGCGCGCCATCGCCAAATGGGTCGATGCCAAGCTCGACATTGAAATGGACGACAAGATCACCACCGCGCTCGACGCCGCCGAAACTGGCGCGTATCCACGAATCAACGCGCAAATCGCGGCGCTGACCGTGACGCGCGTGCTTCGCGAGTACTTCAACATTCAGGCGAAACTCGAACCCGGTGACGACGTTGCGATGCGCCAGCGATGGGCCGTGGCGGGGATGCTCGCGGCGCTCGACGGCGCCGCGGCCCAGGGCATCGCCGACGCGGACGTCTATGCCACGCTGCGCGACTTTGCCGCCGCGAATTCTGTCCACACGACGCCCGCCGCCGTCGACTCGGCGATCAAGACGGCGGTTGCCGCCGCGTGGATCATCGAGGTAAAGGGCATCGACCGCGAACGCGAACGAAATCTGCCCGCGGCGCTGATTCACGCCGTACGCGCGCTGCAATTCATGCACATTCTTTACGAGGACTACTCGCCGACGCATCGCGAAGACGCGGTTTACATTTACGGCGAGCTGCAAAAAGACCCGCGCGAGATGGATCTGGCAGAACTGCGCACGCGGATGGGCAGGGTGCTGAACACGGTCGCGCCGTCGATTCCAGGTACAGCGCTGGACACGCCGCCCGGCGATGAAAACGATGCGCAGGCCGGGACTTAGCGTTCCGCTGGCTTGCCTGTTGCTCGTCGCGGCGACGGGAGTTTTAGCCGACGATTCGCTTCGCACGGGACCGATCGGCGAAGACACCGACGCGGCGCACTGGGTCATCCTCGACCCGTCGGCCTTCGACTTTCGCGTCGTCTACACGAACCCGCCAAGAAGCGTCCAGGAACAGCACCGAATCGCGAAACCCGTGCTGACCGTCAATGGCGGTTACTGGACGGCGGAATACAAGCCGACCGATCTGCTCGTTTCGGGAGGCAAGACGATCGCCGCGTACAACCGGCTGGCTTCGTTCAAGGGACTTTTTGAAGTGCGTAGCAGCCGAGCCGCCGTTCGTGACCTCGCGAAACGCCCTTGGAGCGCGTCGGAGTCGTTCGAGCACGCCGTGCGTTGCGGACCGGTCGTGGTCCGAAACGGCGCGCCCGTGTCATCGAAGTCGGTCACGCGCCACCGGCGGACCGTGATCGGCGAGACACGCGACGGCCGGATCTTCCTCGTCGTATCGGGCCGCCAGATCTGGACGTACGACGATTCGGCCGCGATTTGCCTGCGCGAACCGATTAACGCGGTCTTCGCGTTTCAACTCGACGGGGGCGGATCGACGGGGATGGCGCTCGACGACGCCGACGAGCATTTCGTCGTGGGGTCCGTGCCGGTCGGCTCGCATATTCAGGCGTTTCGTAAATCCACGGTCAGGCCGTAATTTGACATAATATAGATTATGACCACTACAGGTCGGATGGCAACCAACGGATTGCCCGGCCCCATCGGTGATTGTGGGCTGCTAAAAGTGTATCAGGCTGTGGATCGGAACGCCCGCGAGTTTGTCGCGGCCCTTCAGGAAATCGAGCTCGATCACGAACGCGCACTCCTCGATCACGCCGCCCATGTCGCGCACGAGTCCCGCAACCGCACCCACGGTTCCGCCGGTCGCGAGAAGATCGTCCACGATCACGACGCGCTGACCGGGGCTCACGGCGTCCTCGTGGATCTCCAGCGTGTCGGTGCCGTATTCCAGCTCGTAGCTCGCCGAGCGCGTCTTGTACGGCAGCTTTTTCGGCTTGCGCACCGGAACGAACCCCACACCCAACTCGTAGGCCAGCGGTGCACCGAAGATGAACCCGCGCGCCTCGATCGCCACGATGCGGTCGATCCCCCGGTCTCGATACCGATCGGCCAGCGCGTTCACCGTGCGTCGAAACGCGTCGGCGTCGGCGAGCAGCGTTGTGATGTCCTTGAACAGGATCCCGGGTTTCGGAAAATTGGGAATGTCGCGGATGCGTTCGGCGAGTTCCTGCATGGTCGGGTCTCCTGATGGGATCACTTCGGCAGCAACGTGAGCGGATCGATGGTCGCGAGCTTGTGGCGGATCTCGAAATGCAGGTGCGGAACCGTGGCGCGGCCAGTGTCGCCGACCTCGGCAATGACCTGCCCCTGCTTCACTTTGTCGCCTTTTTTCACCAGGTTCACGCGGTTGTGGGCGTAGACCGTCATGTATTCGCCCGAATGCTGAATCGCGATCATGTTGCCGAAGCCCGCGAGCGGCGTTCCGCTGACGATGACCTCGCCGTCCGCCGCGGCCACGATTTTCGTTCCCGCCGCGGCCGAGATGTCGAGTCCCTCGTTCAGGCGTCCGTCGGGCCCCTTGCCGAATTTGCGCAGCACATCGCCCTTGGTCGGCCAGATGAACTGCCCCGGTCCATCACTGCTCTTCAACGGAGCGACGACGGCAGGCGTGGGCTGCGTCGGCGCGACTTTTGTCGTCTTCGGCCGGTCGGAGGTCTGGTCGCGGTCGGCGCGGTCGTTCGGCCGATCGGCCGACTTGGCCTGTTTCTCGGTGGCCGCGAATTTGTACGACTTGTCGCGAGGGATCTTGATCTTCTGACCCTCGTAGATGCGATCGGCGTCCTGGATGCCCGGGTTCGCCTCGAGAACGTCGTTGACGGTCAGCCCGTACTCGCGCGAGAGCGAATACAGCGTGTCGCCCTTCTCGGCCGTCACGTAATAACCGCACCCGCTCGCCAGCGCCGCCACCGCGACGAAGCAAACCGCGATCGAAAAAATCCCGCGCGAATTTGGAGACTTGCGTTCGATTTCGACGATATGGGCCGTGCGCGTCATCTCGTCCGATCCGATTTCAGATCCCGTATGATCGCGAATCATAACGAAGGGTCGTGCGTGTCACAACGGTCACGCACCGCGCGTGCGAACTTTTCGGTCACGACTCCCAGCCGTAACGGCCGATCAGCTTCACGAAACGGCACGAACCCAGTTTTTTCTCATCGTAACCGGTCTTCGTACGAGTGATTCGATAGAGAAACTGGCGGTCTTCCGGCCCGAGTGGGATCACAAGGCGTCCGCCCATCGCGAGTTGCCGCAGCAAATTGTCCGGCACACCCGGCGCGCCCGCGGCCACGAGAATCGCGTCGTACGGGGCTTCTTCGGCCCAGCCGTGCGTTCCGTCGGCGATGCGCACGAGCGCGTTGTGAATGTCGAGCGAGAACAGCAGTTTTTCCGCGCGACGCCCCAACCGACCGAGGCGCTCCATCGAGAAAACACGGTCCGCGAGCGCGGCCAGGACCGCTGTCTGGTATCCGCTGCCGGTACCGATCTCCAGCACCTTCTCCTTGCCACCGAGCTGGAGTGACTGCGTCATCAGGGCGACCATGTATGGCTGGCTGATCGTCTGCCCTTCGCGGATCGGAAGCGCGGAATCGTCGTACGCGTGTTCCTGCGAATCGGCGTCGACGAAAAGGTGTCGCGGCAGTCGTTCCATGACGGCCAGAACGTGCTCGTCGGTAATTCCCCGCGCACGCAACTGCGTGCGAACCATCGCCCGACGTTTGCGTTCGAAGGGATCGCCGGTCACAGAAATACGCCCAGCGCGCGCAATCGATCGAACTGCGCGAGATCGGTTTGATCGATGCGGATGGGCGTGAGCGAGACGAAACCCGCATGGACGGCGTCGAGATCGGAGTCGGGGATCGACTCGAACCCGTGCTCCTGCCCGGCGATCCAATAATAATCGTTGCCGCGCGGATCGACCTTGCGCACCACTTCGTCGCCGTAAATGCGGTGGCCGAGGCGCGTGATGCGAAACGGCGGCGCCGGCGCGGGGCCGCCGGGCACGTTGACATTGAGCATGATGCCCTTGGGAAGCGGGTTTTCCAGCAGATGGCGAACGAGCCGCGCGGCGAACTCGGCCGCGGCGGAAAAATCGTGTTCATCGCCGCCCTGCTCGTTCGAGATGGCGAACGACGTGAAGCCCAGGATGGCGGCTTCGCGGGCGGCGGCGACGGTTCCCGAATACGTCACATCGTCACCGAGGTTGCCGCCGCGATTGATGCCCGAAACGACCACTCGCGGCGGATCGGCCTTGTAGATGCCGTTGAGCGCCAGGTGCACGCAGTCCGCCGGCGTGCCGTCGACGGCGTAGACGTCGTCATCCAGCTTTTTCATCTGCAGCGGCAGATGGAGCGTGAGCGCGTGCGAGGCGGCGCTGCGTTCGCGATCGGGAGCGACCACACGGACGCGATCGATTGACCTGAGGGCGTTTCGCAGGTCGACAAGGCCGGGCGCGAATACGCCATCGTCGTTGGAAATCAGAATGGACAACGCCGAAACACCTGAAATCGCACATGAAATCGGACCGGTCGTCCGATCGTCGCGACGGGGATCGGCACGAGTTTCGTCGCGCCGCGATCGCCAAGTTCGTGAGGAAAAAGTCGGGGCGAGAGGATTTGAACCTCCGACCACCTGAACCCCATTCAGGTGCGCTACCAGACTGCGCTACGCCCCGATTCGCCGGTAAAACGGCCTTAAAAAAGGCCGCCTCTTATAGCGCGCCGGTCAGCCTTTTTCAACCAGTTCCTTGATCGAAAGGATCTCTTTGCGAAGTTGGACCAGGAACTCGTGCGACTTTTCGTCCTGAAAGTTCAAAGGGAGCTGGTCCTCGGCGCGGGTGCGGAATTTTTCGTGCATGACCTTCTTCGCACCGGCGATCGTGAACTTTTCCTCGTAGAGCAGGCGCTTGATCTCGAAGATCAGTTCGACTTCCTTGCGCTTGTAAAGCCGCTGATTCTTGGGCGTTTTCGTGGGTTTGACGATGTCGAATTCGGTTTCCCAATAGCGCAGGACGTAGGGCTTGATGCCCGTCAGGTCGCTGACTTCGCCGATTCGGAAATAGAGCTTGTCGGGAATCCGGACCGATTCGCTCACCGAAGGCCCCCCTCAGGCCCGCGGCGCGTCACGCGTTCGGGATGTCGGCGACGTCGACGACGTCCTGGATATCCTTGAGCGCGTTGCGCAGCACCTGGCTTGGCTTGAATGTCAGCACCTTGCGCGCCGAGATCGTGATCTCTTCGTTGGTCTGCGGGTTTCGCCCGATTCGCGATCGTTTTTCGCGAACGACGAAGTTGCCGAAGCCGGAGATCTTGATTTTCTCGCCCTTCTCGAGCGTGTCCTTGATGATCTCAAAGACCAGCTCGACGATCCGCGCGGACTCTTTCTTCGAGAAGCCGACCTTCTCGTAGATCGTGTTGACAAGGTCCGCCTTGGTCATCGGACACACCTCCCCCCGAAGATGGATTTCGGCACGCTACCAGAAAACTTGAGCCTCGGCAAGGGAAATCCGTCGATTTTTTATGACGTTCGCGCGGATAGTTCAAGGGATTCTTGAGCCTTGGGCGGCTGCAAGGTAAATCTAGAATATACTTATTATTCAGCTACTTGGATGCAAATAGTTAAACTAGTTTCTTAGGGTTGCCCCGAAGCGGCTCGTGAGCACCGACAGGCATGCCTCGAACAGCCGGTTCGTGTCCTCGGCCGTCAGCGTTCGCGAAATCGACTGGATTTCCACTGAGAACGCAACCGATTTCTCGTTAGCCGCCACGCCCTGCCCCGTGTAGACGTCAAAGACCGTCACACGCGCGATATTCTCGGGATCGACCGCGCGAAGGGCCTCGACCATGGGGCCGACGGGCGTTTGTCGATCGACCGTCACGGCGATGTCGCGACCGGTCTTCGGGAAGCGCGACCACGGTTTGAAATAGGGCTTCGGCAGCGCGTCGTCCGCGAGCGCCGACAGGTCGATCTCGAATCCGAACGCCGGTGCGTCCACGTCGAACGACGCCAGGACTTCCGCGTCGAATCGGCCGAGGCGACCGACGCGGCGCGCCCCGATGCGAATCCACGCCGCCGCGCCGAGCGTCAACGCGGGGTCGTCGTCAGCGGCCTCGAACTCGGCCAGGGTGGACAAGCCGAGCTGCTCGAGAAGCACCTCGACCGCGCCCTTGACGTCGAAAAAGTCCACGTTCTCGCGGATCTGCGCCCAGCCCTGCGGATCGCGCGCGCCGCTGACGAGCCCCGCGACGAACAACGATTCGAGGGGGAATTTTTCACCGGCGACCGGGCGGAACACCCGCCGCGTTTCGAAAATCGCGACATTTTGTTCCTGCCGCGCGAGGTTGAACGCGAGCGCCCGAAAAAGATTGGGGAGCAGCGTGTCGCGCAGCACCGACATCTCGCTCGTCAGCGGATTCCGGATCGTCACGTAATTTCCGGGCTCGCGGCGCACCTTGTCCAGATTCGCGGCGCTCGTCATCGAGAGGCCAATGACCTCGTTGTAGCCGAGCCCGACGAGGGTCTCGCGGCAGCGCTGCTGGATGCGATCGATCTTTGCGCTCGGTTTCGCGGCGGCGTTGGTGGCCGGCATCGTGTAGGGGATGTTTCCGAACCCGTGCAGACGGCCAACCTCTTCGATCAGATCAATTTCGCGCGCCAGATCGACTCGAAAGGCCGGAATATGGGCGTCGAACGAATCCGCATCGACGGCCTGCGACGAAATCTCGATGGAATCGAGCAGTTCACGCACACGGTCCTGCGTGAGTTCGGTGCCGAGAATCCAGTTCACGCGCGAGGCGCGCGCGCGCACGTTCCGCATCTCCCACCTGACGGGATATTTGTCGATCATGCCGGGAACGACGCGCCCCTGCCCCAGCTCGGCCATCAGCGACGCCGCCCGCGCAAGGCCCCAGGGCACGCCGTCGATGTCGACGCCGCGCTCAAAACGGTAGCTCGAATCGGTGGACAGACCGAGGCGCTGCGACGTCTTGCGGACCGCGACCGGCTGGAAGAACGCGGACTCGATGAAGACCGCGGTCGTCGAATCCGAGACGAGGGAGTTCGCGCCGCCCATCACGCCGGCGAGCGCAACGGGTTTTTCGGCGTCGCAAATCAGTAGATCCGTCGCGACGAGCTTTCGCTCGACATCGTCGAGCGTCACCATCGTCTCGCCCTCGCGGGCGGCGCGCACCACGATGGTCGATCCAGCGAGAAACCGAGGATCGAATGCGTGTAGCGGCTGGCCGCACTCGTGGAGCACGTAGTTGGTGATGTCCACGAGGTTGTTGATGGCGCGGATGCCAACGGCCTCAAGACGCAGTTGCATCCACAGCGGCGATGGTGCGATGCAAAGGCCCTCGACCCACGAACCCGTGTACCGCGGGCACAGATCCGGCGCGTCGATGCGCACCGACATTTTCGAGGCCACGTCCCCGCCGACGCTCTGCATGGCCACGTCGGGCCGACGCAGCGCCACGCCGAGCGCCGCGGCGATCTCGCGCGCGAAGCCGATGGTCGAAAGCAGATCGGGCCGGTTCGCGGTGATGTCCACCTCGATCACGGTATCTCGAACGGGGACGGCGTCTTCGAGCGCGACGCCGATGGCCGTGCTTTCGGGCAATATCCAGATCCCCGCGTGGTCTTCGGAAATCCCCAGCTCGCGCTTGCTGACCAGCATTCCCGCGCTGCGCACGCCGCGGACGTCTTTTTCGCCGACCGCGCCGATCCCGGGAAGCGTCGAGCCCGGCCTTGCCCACGCGGCGACGATTCCCGCGCGCACGTTGGGCGCACCGCAGAGCACACGATGCGACGACGCGCCGTCGAAGACGTCGCAGACGGTCAGGTGATCCGAACCCGCCAGAGGTTCGACCGAGCGCACGAGCGCCGTCAGCACGCCGGAAAAATCAAACCCGATCCTCGCGACCGATTCGACTTCCATGCCGCGCAGGTTGCAGATCTCGGCCACACGCTCGGCCGAGGGCGCGTTAACGTAATCGAGCAGCCAATTGTGACTGATCTTCATGACGACCCACCATCAAAACTGAGTGCTGAAACGCAGATCGCCTTCGAAAAAGTGCCGGATCTCGTCGACGCCGAATTTGAACATGGCGAGACGCTCGACGCCCATGCCGAACGCAAGGCCCGTCCACTCCTCCGGGTCGTAACCGACATTCGCGAACACGTTGGGGTCCACGAGGCCACTGCCCAGGATCTCTTTCCATCCCGAGCCCTTACAGACGCGGCATGATCCCTGGGGCCCCTGCCCCGTTCCGTTGCAGATGATGCACGTGACGTCCATCTCCGCCGACGGTTCGGTGAAGGGGAAAAAGCTCGGCCGAAAGCGCGTCTTGAAGTTCTTGCCGAAGAACCGATGAACGAACTCGTCGAGAATGCCGAACAGGTCGCCCATCGTGACGCGACGGTCCACGAGCAGACCCTCGACCTGCGAGAACATCGGCGAATGCGATGCGTCGAGGGTGTCCGATCGATAGACCCATCCGGGGCATATCATGCGGATCGGCGGACGCGACGAGGTCATCACGCGAATCTGTACCGGGCTGGTGTGCGTGCGCAGCAGAAGATCGTCGCCGACGAAGAGCGTCTGCTGCATGTCCCGCGCCGGGTGATCGGGCGGAAAATTCAGCGCCGTGAAGTTGTGGTAGTCGTCCTCGACCTCGGGCCCGTCCTCGACGGAAAAGCCCATGCCGCGAAAGATGCCCACCACCTCGTCGTAGACCTGCGTGAGCGGCGAAAGGTGCCCGCGCGGACGCCGCCGCCCGGGCAGCGTGATGTCCACGCGCGCCGCCTCGAGGGCACGGCGCTTTTCGGCGTCGCGAAACACCGCGAGGCGCGCGTCGAGGCGCTCCTCGATCCGCGCGCGAGCGTCGTTGATCGCCGCGCCGAACTTTGGGCGATCCTCGGGCGCTACGTCGCGCACACCCTTTTGCAGGGCGGTCAGTTCGCCCTTTTTGCCCAAATATTGCACGCGCAGCGCGTCGAGCGCGGCCAGATCGCCGGCCGACTCGATCGCGCCGAGCGCGGAATCCACCAGTTTGTCGATTTCGCCTGCCACGGGAGCGCTCCTGGGCTAGAGGGCGCGCTTCGCCGCCTCGGCGATCTCCGAAAACGCCTTTTTGTCCGACACCGCCAGCTCCGCGAGAATCTTGCGGTCGAGCTCCATTCCGGCGTTCTTCAGACCGTGGATCAGGCGCGAATAGGTCAAGCCGTTCTCCTGGGCCGCCGCGTTGATGCGGATGATCCAGAGGCGACGGAACTCGCGCTTTTTGACCTTGCGGTCACGATACTGAAACTTGAGAGCCCGACGGACGGTCTCCTTCGCGACGCTGTAATGTTTCGACCGGGCCTCGCGATAGCCCTTGGCCATCTTGAGGACTTTTTTGTGCCGGGCGTGGGACTTCGTACCGCCTTTTGCGCGGGGCATGGGAGGACTCCTTTCTTACGGTTCAGCCGAGCAGATTTCGAATACGCGCCGAGTCCGCCTTCGCGAGCGTCGTCACGCCCCGGATTTGTCGCTTTCGTTTCGCCGTCTTCTTCGTCAGGATGTGACGGGCGTTGCTGGCCTTGTGCAGCACCTTGCCCGTCGCGCTGAGCTTGAAGCGCTTCTTCGTCGCCTTGTGGGTCTTGGCCTTCGGCATTTCGTGCTCCGTTTCGTTCACGCAACCGCCCCGCGAGCCCTTCATCGGGTCCGCAACGCCGTCGCGCCGTGTTTCGCGTCTAGTTCTTCTTCGCCTTGGGCGAGAGCACCATGTGCATCGTCCGCCCTTCCATTCGCGCCGAGCTCTCGAGCTGCCCGGCGTCCTCCGTGTCCCGGATGATTCGATCCAGGTGCGCCTGGCCCAGATTGGCGTGGACGATCTCGCGACCACGGAACATCACGGTCACTTTGACCTTGTGTCCCTTGCCCAGGAACTCCCGAACGTGCTTGAGCTTCGTCTGATAATCGTGCTCGCCGGTCTTGGGACGGAGTTTGATCTCCTTGAGCGTCACGGTCGTCTGGCCCTTGCGTCCCTCGTGCTGCCGCTTTTCCTGCTGATACTTGTATTTCCCGTAGTCCATGATGCGGCAAACGGGGGGCCGCGCCTCGGGCGCCACTTCGACGAGGTCGAGCCCCTGATCCTGCGAGGCGCGAAGCGCCTGCGGCAGGGACATGATCCCGAGCTGCTCGCCGTCCTGCCCGATCACGCGGATCTGACTGGCCGTGATCCGATCGTTGATATTCGGCTTTTTAATGACCGCCTCCCTGGAATTCAGTTGATCGTCTTCTCGCTGACCTCGCGACGCACGCGGGCCAAGAATTCATCGACCGTGATCGCGCCCAGATTCTCGCCGCCGCGCGTGCGCGGGGCGACCAAACCCGCCTCGGCCTCTTTCTCGCCGATGACAAGCATGTAGGGCACCTTCTGCTGCTGCCACTCGCGGATCTTGTAGCCGATCTTCTCGTTGCGGAAGTCCTCTTCGACGCGCACATCCGCATCGCGCAAGGTCTGCGCCACGGTCTTCGCGTAGTCGATGGCCTTGTCGCTGATCGTTAGCACGACGGCTTGCACCGGCGCGATCCACGTCGGGAACGCCCCCGCGTACTGCTCGGTGAGCACGCCGATAAAGCGCTCCATCGAGCCCAAAATGACGCGGTGGATCATGACGGGCTGGTGCGGCTTGTTGTCGCTGCCGACGTAGGTGAGCTCGAAGCGCTCGGGGAGCGTGAAATCGCACTGCACCGTGGCGCACTGCCAGTAGCGACCGAGGCAATCGCGCAGCTTGACGTCGATCTTCGGGCCATAGAACGCGCCATCGCCCTCGTTGATCTCGTAGGGCAAGCCGAGCCCGTCCAGCGCCGACTTGAGCGCGTTCGTTGCGAGTTCCCAGATCTCGTCGCTGCCCATCGAATTTTCGGGCCGCGTCGAGATTTCGAGTTTGTAGTCGAACCCGAAGACCTTCATCGCATCTTGTACGAAACGCACGACGCCCTGCACCTCGTCGTTGAGCTGTTCGGGCATGCAGATGATGTGCGCGTCGTCCTGCGTGAAGCACCGCACGCGGAACAGGCCGTTGAGCACGCCGGACTTCTCGTGGCGATGCACAACGCCGAGCTCGAAATAGCGCTTGGGCAGGTCGCGGAACGAGCGCAGCTTCGTCTTGTAAATCAGCATGTGCGCGAGGCAGTTCATCGGCTTGATGCCGAATTCCTGGTCGTCGATCTTCGTGAAGTACATGTTGTCGCGGTAGTGGTCGAAGTGCCCCGAACGCACCCATAGGTCTTTTTTGAGGATCTGCGGACCCATCACGATCTCGTAGCCGCGCCGGAAGTGCTCGCGCTTCTCCCAATCCTCGATCAGCGTGCGCAGGCGCATGCCCTTGGGGTGATAGATGACGAAGCCCGGCCCCGCCTCTTCGTTGAACGAGAAAAGGTCCAGCGTCTTGCCGAGCACGCGATGGTCGCGCTTTTTCGCCTCTTCGATGAGATGCAGGTACTCGTCGAGGGCCTGCTGCGTCGGGAAAGCCGTGCCGTAGATGCGCTGGAGCATCTTATTCTTTTCGTCGCCGCGCCAATACGCGCCGGCGACCGACAGCAGCTTGACGGCCTTGATCGGCTTGGTGTCCGACAGATGCGGCCCGCGGCACAGATCGACCCAGTCGCCGTGGTAATAGAGCGAGAGCGGCACGTCGCCCAGATCGCGGATGATCTCGACCTTGTACGTCTCGCCCATCTTCTCGAACATCGCGATCGCCTCGGACGCGGCGACCTCGACCCGGCGAAACGGAATATTCTTCGCGATCACGGCGCGCATCTCGTTTTCGATGGCGATCAGATCGTCCTCGGTAAACGGGTGCGCGGAATCGAAATCGTAGTAGAACCCGTTTTCGATGGCGGGTCCGATGGTGACCTGCGTGCCGGGGAAGAGCTTTTGCACGACCTCGGCCATGATGTGGCTGGTCGAGTGACGCAGCACCTCGAGTCCGTCCTTCGTATCCGCGCCGAAAAACTCCACGTCGCCGCCTTCGGTGAGGGGCGTGTGCAGATCGCGAATTTCGCCGCGAATCTCGCCGCCCACGCGGGCCGCGATGATGGACGAGGGCTTGTTCGGGCCGAGTTCGCGCAGCAGATCGCGCAGCGTCGAGCCCTGCGGCAAGACGTACGACGCACCCGCGTACGCGAGGGTGATGTCCGACATCCGTTCTCCAAAGGACCGCCGATGGCGGCGATCCGCAACAGTTCGACCGACGAAGGTCGATTAACGTTCGCGCACGCTCGACCGACTGAAATCCCGCAAGAACGGGTGGCAAGGGACGCCTGGCCGACGGCGAGGAAAGCCGCGCGGACGCGTCGGGAGCGATCCGAAGACCGCCATTTCAGAAGGTGGTAGGCACGGACGGGGTCGAACCGCCGACCTCTACCGTGTCAAGGTAGCGCTCTAGCCAACTGAGCTACGTGCCTACACTTTTGCGTTTTGGACGCGCGAATTGTCAAAAGACCGTATCAGGGGCGCTTCTGTAGCAAAATCCCCATGCGGCGTCAATCTTTACGCGGGTTTAGCGGTATTTCGCCGGGTGCTTTTCCAAAAAAGCGGCCAGTCCCTCGCGGCCCTCGGGCCCATTCGCCGCATCGGCGAGCCCCAGGCGCTCGCGTTCCATCTGCTCCTCGATGCCGGACGAAAACGACTGGTTGAAGAGACGTTTCGTGCGTCCGATCGCTCCGACGGGCATCCGCGCGGCGCGTTCTGCGAGGTCCAATGCCACATCGATGACCGCGTCGTCCTCGGCAATTCGGTGGACGAGCCCCAGGCGAAGGGCCTCGTCGGCGCCGATCCGTTCGTCGAGGATCGCGATCTCCAGCGCCTTCGCCACACCGACCAGGCGCGGCAGCGTGAAGGTGCCCGCGCCGTCGATGCAAAGCCCATTCGACGTATACGCCTGCTGCAGGAACGCGGACTGCGCCATGACGCGCAGGTCGCAGGCGAGCGCGAGCGAGAATCCGCCGCCCGCCGCCGGGCCGTTGATCGCGGCGATCACCGCTTTGTCCATCGTGCGGATCTCCTGCACGCACTGATGAAAGATCGCGGCGACCTGATAAAAGCCCTCGCCGGGGCGCTCGGGGTTCATCGCCACCACCGCGCGCAGGTTGCCACCCGCGCAGAACGCCCTGCCCTCACCGGTCAATACCACGGCGCGCACAGTCGGATCCCTCCCAATGGCGCGCAGGATGTTTTTCATCTCGGTTATGGTCGCCTCGTCGAAGGCGTTGAATACGCGCGGCTGTCGAAAGGACACAATGGCCACATCGCCACGCCGCTCGCAGCTCGCCCGGACTTCTTCACTCATACCGCCGCCCTTTCCGATCGTTTACGGGGTTTGTCGTGCTTGAAAAAAAGAAAACTCGCCCTTCGGGGTTTTCAGGGCAATGACGTCGTAATCGGCCATTTCGGGCCGATCGACGTAGTACGGCGACGGAAAGATCGACGCGAGCGCCTTTTCGCGCGGCCACGCGCGCGGCATGGGCACCGGCGGATAGGGCAGGATGAATCGGACCTTTCGCTCGAGCGCGACCTCGGGCGCGACGACGCCGAACGAGGTGAATCGCGCCGGGTCTGCCGCGCGTCCGCGACGGGCGATCTCGACACTGTTGAGGCCCCAGGTGTCGAGTACGCGGCAGTTCGTGAAATACGCAAACGTCCCCGCCACATCCGTCGCAAGTTCATCGCTGTCGCGGCACAAAGGCTCGAAAGCGCGGGCCATGTCGATATATCCTGCGACGAGTTCGGCGTTGAAATGGGCCTTTTTCACTTGCGCGTCCGCGTCCGATCCGATCGGCAGAATCCACTGAACGCTTACGACGCACGCCAACGCGCAAAGGACGATCGCGACGCGAAAAATCGCGGTCGTCTTCGCCCACCACAGCGAAAATCCCGCGGCCGCCATTGCGAACACCAGCGGCAGCGCGGGGGCGACGAATCGAAAGCCCATCATGGCGTCGCCGCCGACGGCCACGCTCTTTGCGAGAAACAGCCCGGCGAGGGCGCCGACGAAGACAACGGCGAGCGTGCGACGAAAGTAGAGAAGCGCCGCGCAACCGACCGCGAGGTACTTCAAGCCGAGCGCGCTATCCGCGCCGCGCAGGTACTTCACGCCTTCGGCAAGGCGCATCGAAAAGGGATACGCGGCGCTCATTTTCGCGACCACCGTGTTTGGCGTCCACGTGCCGTAGGTCGCGAACGAGGCGTCGACATACACACCGTAGATCGCGAGCGACGCGAGCATCGCCACAGCCGCGCGTCGGTCGCGTCGCCGCCAACCGTCCCAAGCCACGTAGGCGAGTCCCAGCGCGAACGGAAACATGCCATCGAAGCGCGTGATCGCCGTGAGCGCCAGCACGACGAGCCCGCCGAGCGCGTCGATCCGCCCGTCGTCGTTCGGCAGCAGACGCCACGCCGCAAACGTCACCAGCGCCGTTTCGAGCATCGTTTCGAGGCCGGAGTTGACGTGCAGCGCGAACATCGTCGCGAGGGCGGGCATAACGACGCACACCCCCTGACCGACGCGCCCCGCGCCCAGTCGGCGGGCGGCCAGCGGCGTCGTGATGAACAGACTGACGAGCGCGAAAAACGACACCACCTTCATCGCGACGAGTAGCCGATCCGCACCGATCACCGCATACATCGCGGCGCTGACCATCATCCACAGCGGATTGGAATAGCCGATCACGGTTTCGTCGGGGCGATAGAGCGCCCTGCCCGTCTCGACCCAGTGCCGCGCGTAGGCGAACGTGATAAACGCGTCGTCCTGGGCATAAACCCAGAACGAACGCACCTGAAACGCGGCAATCGCCGTCGCGACGATCACCAGCGCGGCGAATACCGGCCTCGCGAGCGATTCACGAGCTTCCGGCTCACTCGTCATAGTACTCGAGCGTCGGTTGCCCCTGCACCAGCCGGATGAACCGCTCGATCGGCGGATCGTTCCACGTCTCTTCCGAACCACCCGGCCAATCGACGGTCACCGAATCGATCTCATCGATCGAGCCGAGCCCGAACTCCACCGGCAGCGACGGACCCGCGCTCGCGTGGCCGCGCCCGCACTGGACCTCGCGGATCTGCGTGAGCGATCCCGCGACGAGCGTCACCCGCGCGCCGCACGCGCTGGTGTTGGTGCCGACGCCGTCGCCCTCCAGGCGGAACGTCGCCCAGTTGTTGTCCTGGCCGATCTCGTTTCGCCACAGGTGCACCTGCACGCCGTCGGACCGGCGCGTGACGAGCAGGTCGAGGTCGCCGTCCATGTCGGCGTCGCCCCACGCGTGATTCGTGCAATCGTGCATGAAGACGCCCGACTCGTAGGTCACGTCCTCGAAGCTGCCGTCCTCCAACTGCCGGAAGAGGCGGCCATAGTGGCCGGTGTAGAGATCGGAGACAAACAGGTCGAGGCGGCCATCGTTGTCGAAGTCGGCGAAGCTGCCGTCGATCTCGCCCTCGTCGCGCGCAATGCCGGCCGACGTCGTGATGTCGGTGAAGGCGAAGTCCGGCGCGCCCGCGTTCAGGTGCAGCACGCTTCCGCCGGTCACGCCCTCGTAGCGCGGGTGCTGAATATTCGATTGATACGCATCGAGGTCGCCGTCGTTGTCGATGTCGCCGAAGTCGATGCCGAACGACGTTCCGCTCTTGCCGTCGCCGCCTCGCGCGAAGCCTTTGTCCATCGCGACCTCGACGAACGTGCCGTCGCCCTGGTTCTCGAACAGGAAATTCGGCGAACCGCCGTAGTTGGCCACGCCGATGTCGGCCCAACCGTCGTTGTTGAAATCACCGAACGACGCCCCGTAGGACGGCCTGGCATACGGGTTGATCCCCGAGCCGTCGGAGACGTCCTCGAATGTTCCGTCGCCGTTTCCGTGGAAGAGAATGTCCGGATATGACAGCGCGTTGGGGTACTCGACCTCCCAGTTGCCCGCGTAGAGATCGACGATGCCGTCCTTGTCGTAGTCCGCCGCCGTGATCGCCACATGACTGGGACGACGCGTCACGGCCTCACTATAAAGCGTGACGTCGAAAAGCACGTCCACGCCGTTGTCGGGCACCTCGGTGAACGATCCCAACCCGTCCCCCAGCAGGATCGTGGAGTAGTAGTCGAGCACGTCGTCCTGCGGCGTGTTGACGCCCAGATAGGCGTCGAGATTGCCGTCGTTGTCGAAGTCCGCCAGCAGCGCCACGCCCGCGCCCCAGCCGTTGAGCCCGGATGCGTCCGTGATATCGGTGAAGGTGCCTTCGTCGTTCAGGAAAACCGAAAACCCGTTCTGGTCGTACCCGCCGGTCGAGACGACCACGTCGTCCCATCCGTCGTTGTTGATGTCGGCCCACACCGTGCGTTGTCGGTGCAGATCGGGACCGAGATCGACATCTTCGGTGGCGTCGGAGAACCACTTGTCCTCCTGCCGGCAGAAATAGTTGCCGTGGGCGCGGACCATGTAGTTGTGCTGCGGGTTGCCGTGCGTCCACGGGGAGTTCTGAATCGCCCAGTCCTGATCCCAAAAAGCGCTGCGGTAGTCGTTTGTCAGGTCGTCCTGGCCCAGGTAGGGATACTTCTGGAGGTGTTCATAGACGATCCAGAACGGCTCGTCGGGTTCGCGGATGAAGTCCCACTGCGGCATCGGCAGCTCCGACCATTCTGCGTCGGCCGGGATCGCGGCGCGGAAGGGATCCGCCAGATCGCCATCGACCACGAACACCGAGCCCAGCAGGTCGGGCACGATGCGCACGTTGACGTCGCCGCAGTCGTTGTAGAAATAGAACTCCAGGCTCTTCAAATGGAAGGGATGCTCCGGCGTGAACCGGACGCCTTCCATCGATCCATCGTCCCAGCCCGTGCTGCCGGTCGTCTGGGTGTCGCTCGAATATTGGAGCGTGACTTCCTCGAAAGCCTCAGGGTCGGCCGCGTCGGGGCAACGGGCGGCGTAGAGTTCCGCGTCCGTCATCTCCGGCGTTTCGGGTTCCACGTCCACGAGCGTCGGCTCGTCCGCGCACTCGTAGGTCGTGTCGTCATCCGCGTCATCATCCACGTCGTCATCCGTGTCGTCGTCGGAACCGAGTCCCAAGCAGGAGGCGACCTCATCGCATGATGAGGCACTCTCGACGCAGGCGATCACTCCGGCGTCCGCCGACGCCACATACGCTTCACAATCGGCGACCGACGAAATTCCCAGTTCGCCGCCGAATCCGCATTCGGCGACCCGCGCGCAGAAGGCATCTGCGGAACCGCCGCCGTCATCGTCATCGTCGTCGTCCCCGCCGGCGCAGGCCGAAAGGATCGTCGCCAGGGAGATCAGAAGAACCGCCATCCATCGCCGGGAACGCCATTTCAACATGGTCATCAACCTCGAAAACTCGCCCCATTCGGGCGACCGAAGAATAGCGCCGCGGGCGCGATGCCGCAACGCGGGACGCCCGCCGCGATCGCGTGGTCGAGACCGACGGGATTCAGCCCGATCTTCGGCCCCGATCGGCGATTCCCGCGCGCGAAACGACGTTGACGCAACCACGCGGACTCCCTAATATTTTTCGGCTTTATCCTCGCGGCGGGCCTTGTCCCGCGATGACACGGGAAATGCGGCATCCATGATGAAGTTTGCGGACAATGCGGATCTGCTGAACGCGCTATGCGAATTCATTCAGGCATTCGGCGGGACGCTGATCAACATTAAACGGTATCCCGAGGGCTCGACCATCGTGACGATGGCCCTCGATCGGTGCCGCCAGAACTCCGACCTGATCTTCGGGCAGGTCGAATCGTTCACCCTTACCGAGAGCGAGCGGCGCATTCTCGTCGACAACGAGCCGCTCGGCGAGAAAATCCAGGACCGGGCGTACATGCGCACCTTCGTCGATTCGATGATCGCGCGCGGTATCCGGTCGATCACGTTTCGACGTGAGATGACGCCCGCGGAGCTTCTCGCGTTCCTCAAAGTCATGGGCGAAAAGCCCGAGGAACTGCGCCGGCGCGGGCCGCTCGACCTGCAGCTCAGCAGCGCCGACGTGGCGAATATCGTGATCGACGAAAAGGTTTTCGTCGCGCTCATCAAGGGTCAAACGGTCGCCGACATCGCCGATCTCGAAAAGCTCGAGGCGCTCGGCAAGGGCCAGCTCGACCCCTCGCAGGTCAAGGACGGGTTGTTTCTCAGCTATCTTCTGTCGAAAATCCCGGTTCAGTCGCTCAACGTCTCCGAGGAGCGTATTGAGCAGCTCAAGGAAAAGATCGGTTACGCCAACGCGAAGAACTCCGACGACCTCGATTTCGCGCACATCGGATCGGCCATCGCGCAGTCGCTGGAGGAGTGGACCGGCGCCGACAAGGTTCCCGACGCGGGCACGCCGGAAGCGGACTCCAAGGACTCCCGACGCGCCCAGCGATACGCCGACGAACAGGTCGATAAAATCGTTTCGAGTTTCGAGGAGATCAGCAATTCGATCCTGAATTTCAAACAGCCCGCGGTTCGCGCGAAGCTGCTCAACGACTTCTTACGTGTGGTGCTCGGTTTCAAAGAGATGACGCTCGCGAAGGTTCTGTCGTCTCGCCTCGCCGCGTCCGAGGACCTCGATCTCAAGGCGCAGATTCTTCAGAACCTGTCGCAGAAAAAGCGATCCGCGGTCATCGATCACCTGCTCCAGCGTTATCAACGCGTGTTCGACGGGCTTCGCGGCGAGGATTTTGCCGTCGACCCCGACGAGGTGACCGAGAGCGAGGACGCGCTGAAAAAGATCTTTGTCCTCGCCAAGCGCACCGATCGCGCCGATCTCGCCGAAAAGGCCCAGCGGGCGATCGGCCTCGCGCGCGTTATCACCAAGGAGACCGCGAGCCCCGGCGGCATTCTCATTCTCAAAATGAAGCGGCTATTCAGCCGTCCGGCCGCCTTTCTCACGCAGGACGACTTTCTCGACGATTTCGGCGAGTTCGCGAAGATCCTGTGCGAGACGAATCGCGTCGATCTCGTACGCAAAGTCCTCGAGCGCGTCGCGGCGAATTTCGCATCCGAAGAGCAGGACGCGCGGCTCGCCACGGTGCAGGCCTTCGTGCGCATCAATCAGGATCTGCTGGACCTGCGTCGCACCGATCTGGCGGGCGATGTCTACCTGCTGCTCGCCAAACAGATGAAGGTCGAAAAGGAAATGGTGGTGTTCGCGAGGATTCTCGCGTCGATCGTCGCCGATTTTCAAAAGGTGATGGCCGAAGGCGATTACGCCCTTGCGCACAACATCCTGCGTCTGCTCGGGCGGTCTCGCGACGAAGCCGAGGGTGTCGCCGCGCGCCAAATCTTTGAGCAGGCACTGGCCAAGCTGACCGCGGCAAATCTTTTGACCGACGCGATGTTCGACGCGATGGAGTCCGAGGACGAGCGCGAAAGCGAGACGGCGATCCGGCTGCTCATGAGCTTCCCCGCCGCCGACGTCATCCAGCGCGTGTTGACGCGACTCGCGGCCAGCGAAGATCGCCGCGTGCGCAAAAAGTGCCTCTCGTTCGTCACGCGTTACGGAGACAAGGCCCGCGATATCGTGACGACGCGTATTCGACCCGAGCACCCGTGGTATTTCAATCGTAACCTCATCACGCTTCTCGGCGACGTCGGCGACGAAACCTCCGTCGCGGCGATCACGCCGTTCCTTCGTCACGAGGACGATCGGTTGCGCAAGGCCGCGATTGGCACGCTCACGCGCATCGGCGGACCGGAGGTCGGCCGCGTGCTGGCCGAGGCGTTCGACGATCAACCCATCGAGGTGCAGTCGGCGCTCGTCGGGCTATTCGGCAAGGAAAAAACCACTCACGCGGTGCCCCGATTCGTCGCGCGTCTTCGCGAAAAGACCTTTGCCGATACCAACGAGAGTCTGGCGATCGGTATGATCCACGCGCTCGGGGAGATCGGCGATCGTTCCGCCGTCGAAACGCTTCAGGGCTTTCTCAAGCGCGGTGGCCTGATGGGCATGTTCGCCAAGCAGAACGATTCCATCGTGGCCGCGTGCATCGGCGCACTCGGCCGGCTGGGCGATGCGTCGATCAAGGATCAGCTCCGAAAATTCGTACACCACTCCAATCCCGACGTGGCCAAGGCCGCGCAACAGTCGATTCGTCTGCTCGAGGATCAGGCGGGATAACCGTCATGACGTTGTCCCTGGTCATCGCGTGTCGCGACGGCGGCGCGACGCTCGACGCGTGTTTGCGATCGGTCGCCGCGTCCACGACGCACCCGCTCGAAGTGATCGTCGCCGATGACGGGAGCGTGGATGACTCGGCCCGCATCGCTGAGAACGCGGGCGCGCGGGTGCTGCGTCTCGCGCGACGGGGCCGCGCGGCGGCTTTGAATTCCGGAATCGACGCCGCGACGGGTGACGTGATCATGTTCACCGACGCCGATTGCGTAGTACCCGTCGGGTGGGCCGAGCGGCTCGAATCGTATCTCGCATCGGGATTCGACGGCGTGGGCGGCAACCTGCTGCCGTCCGCGTGGACCGCCGTCGAGATCGCGAAGATCCTGCGTTACCTGCACGAGTTCGAGGGCGACTTCGAGCTGACCGGCGACTACACGCGCTGGTGCCTGAACGGCAACAACATGGCGATCAAAAAGGCGGCGCTCGACGCCGTCGGCGGATTCGACGAGGGCTATCTGCACGGCGCCGATGCCGATCTGACGCGCCGCCTGCTGCGTGCCGGCTACCGTCTTCTGCGCACGCGGGATGTCACCACGACGCACCTCAAGATCGACAACCTCGCGAGCTTTCGGCGGACTTTTTACCTGCGTGGATCGGCCGTGCGTTTTTCGATGACCGACCGCGCATTGGGCGTGCGGGACCTGCTTTCGATGCTGGTTTCACCGCTGCGGCGCGCTCTTGCCGACTATACCCGCGTCGCCGCGATGAAACGCATGTTTCCCGCGATCGAATGGAACGCCCTGCTCGCCGCGCCGATCGCGCACGCGCTGGCCGACTGGAGCGCCGCGCGCGGGCAGCGCGACTTTCATCGCCGCTTCCGCGCCGAGGGCATGCGATGAGCCTCGGGCGACGCGCGGTGCGTCAGACGCTCTGGGTCGCCGGGGGAACCTACCTCAAGACCGGCGTCAACTTCCTCGCGAACATTCTTCTCATGCGTCTCATCGCGCCGGATCAGTTCGGCATCCTCGCGATGGCGATGTTCTTTCTGACGCTCGGGCGCAAGCTCGTGGGATTCGGGTTCAATCACGCGCTCGTCCATCAACAGGAGGACCTGGATCGCCACGTCCCCACGCATCTGTGGCTTAACGTCGGGCTCGGCGGTGTGGTCGCCGCGGCGGCCGTGATTGCGCGGCCCATCGTCGCCGCCAGTTACGACGCGGCCACCGCGAACGCGCTTCTGGCGCTGGCGATCTTTGGCCTGCTCGAAAACATCGGGCACACGCCGCGTTTGTTGCTCGAAAAGGAGCTGAGGTTCGATCGTCTGATTCGTCTCGACCTCGTCAACACGGTGCTCTCGAACCTCGTGGGCATCGTCTGCGCGCTCGCGGGCTGGGGGTGGACGGCGCTCGCGGCCAAGCAGATCGCGGCTTGGGCAATTCAGACCGCCGGTACTTGGCGATTACATCCGACGCTACCCGGTTGGCGACCGTGCCTGCGGTCGGCCAGGTGGTACTGGGGGTTCGGTCTGCCGATGTGGTCGGCGGGGATCGCGACGTTCATCTCGCTTCAATTCGACGACTTTCTTGTCGGCAGTTTTTCGGGAAACGAGGCGCTCGGCTTCTACGGCCGCGCATACGCCCTCGCCAGCTTCCCCACGGTGATGGTCACGCACATCGTCGGACGCGTGGCGTTTCCGCTCTACGCGAGCGTTCAGAATGACCGCGAAGCGCTCTCGAACGCGTTCGCGCGGGTGGTGCGCGTCATCATCACACTCACCGCTCCGGGTGTGTTGTGGCTCGCCATCTGCGCGCCGGAGCTGGTTTCGCTCGTCTTCGGGCCGAACTGGACGGGGATGATCGTCATCCTCCAACTCCTCGTGGTCTACGCGTTTCTGCGCCCCGTCTACGACAACTGCGGAGAGCTCTTCACGGCGGTCGGCCAGCCCAAAATCGCCAGCCGCATATTGATTGCGCAGGCCGTGGCCGTGCTGATCGCGTGCCCGCCCATGACGTGGGCCTTCGGCGCCAAGGGCGCGGCGATCGCGGTGGGGGTGTCTCTCGCGGTCGGCGTCGTCCGCGCATACCAGATCGTTCCAAGGTATGTTAACTTTTCCGCGACCCGGGCATTCGGTCCCGCGACCGTCGCGGCCATGGTGGGCGTCGCGGTCGCGCTGTTCGCGGCGCGTATTCTCGGCGACGCCGGCCCGGTGGCGGTCCTCGCGATGAAGACCGTCGTGTTCGTGATCGCCGACATCCTGGTTTTGTTCGCAATGGAGGGACGTCAACTGCGCGAAGACTGGCGCGAGTTTCGGGCCGCGATGACCGGCGGAGAATCGCCTTGAGAGTGCTTGACGTCGGGTGCGGGCCGAACAAGGAGCCGGGGGCGTTCGGGGTCGATCACGAGCCCTTTGCGGGCGTCGATCTGGTGCACAATCTCGACGCGCGGCCGTGGCCGATCGCGGATTCCAGCTTCGATCGCGTGAACGCGAGCCATATCGTCGAGCATGTGGACGATCTGATCGGCTTTTTCCGCGAACTGCACCGCGTCTGCGCTCCCGGCGCCGAAATCCGCATCGTGACGCCTCACTTCACCAATCGCTGCGCCTATCTCGATCCCACGCACCGCCGGTACCTGTCGGTGCGCTTCGTCGATTTTTTCGCCGATGTTCCGCCATGGTATCCCGCGAACCGGTTTGCCGTCGCCCGCAGTTATCTCGGCGAGCACCACCACAGTTACCGGCCGCTGCTCCCGGGAATGTTCGATCTGTGCGAGGTCCGCATGACCTTTGCCCGGGTATTCCGTTGGCTCGGCGTGGAGTGGCTCGCGAATCGCAAGCCGGATTTCTACGAGTTCTTTCTGGCGTATCTCGCCCCCGCCCGGGATATCATCGCGACGCTGCGCGTGCGGAAGGAGTCGTGACTTGAGCGAGCGCCGCGTCACCAAGGGCAAAGTGAAGGTGTTTTCCAACACCACGGAGCCCGGCGTGGTCGGTCAGATCAAACGCATCGCCGACTGGCGGCATCGCGAGCCCATCGAGCTTGCTGGGACGGTCGCGCGAAAGGTGTGGCGACGCGGCGACAGGTTCCGGATGCTGCCGTTCCCGCAGGCGGTGCACATCGAGATCACGAACCGCTGCAATCTGAAGTGCGTGATGTGTCCTCATCCCACGATGTCACGCACGCAGGGTCAGATGAGCGAAGAACTGTTCCGCAAGATCGTCGACGAGATTTCCGGGCACCGGCTGCTGCTCGAAAACGTCGCGATCATGGGCCTCGGCGAGCCGATGCTGCACACCGACTTCGAACGGCTGGTGACGATCGCCGCCGAGGCCGGCGTGCCGAATCTTTACGTCAGCACCAACGGCACCGCGCTCACCGAAAAGCGCGCGCAGCGGCTGGTGGAGGATGGCGCATTGGGCCGCCTCATCATCAGCCTCGACGGCGCGACGAAGGAGACGTACGAGGCGGTGCGTATCGGCGGCAAGTTCGACCTCGTCATGGAAAACACCGTGCGCGTCCTGCGCATCAAGCGCGCGATGGGGCGGCGCAAGCCCGTTGTGACGCTGCAAATCCTGACCATGCCGCAAACGCGCCACGAAATCGACGACTTTGTGAACCGGTGGGAGCCGGAACTCGGCGAAGGGGATGAGATTCTCATCAAGGAGGTCGACACCTTCGGCGGCCTCGTCGACGACCTACGTCTCGATGCCGAACGGGAACCCGTTCAGCGCATCCCCTGCCGCATGCTGTGGAAGGACATGTCGATCGCGTGGGATGGTCAGGTGACCGTCTGCTGCAAAGACGTGTACTACCAACTCACCGCGGGCAACGCGAATACGCAGTCGCTCGCCGAAATCTGGAACGCGCCCAAGTGGAATGCGTATCGCCGTCTTCACATGACCGGCGAATGGGATCGCATCCATCCCTGCGACATCTGCCGCGAATGGTACGTGTGAGCGCCCAATTCGGCCATATCGTCTTCGTCACCGACGCGTTCTGGCCCGAAGTCGGCGGCGTCGAGCGCGTGAGTCTCGAACTCGCCCGCGCGTTCGTGCGTCGCGGTTTGCGGTTGACGGTCATCGCCCGCCGCGCGAGCGGGCGTCCGGATGACGAAGAGATCGACGGAATTCGAATCGTGCGTTTCGCTCCGGCAACAAGCCCGACGCCATGGGTGTGGGCGACCGGCGCCATTTCGGCGGCGAGGCGATTCCTCGACGTCGCGCGGCGCGATCGTCCGGATCTCGTGCACATGCATCTCGCGATGTCGGCGCAGGGGCCGCTGTCGGTTCTGCGACCGCGCGGGATTCCGCTCATCGCGTCCTTCTATGGTCGGTGGGATCGGGAGTTCGAAGCGGAGATCGACGACGTGCCAACGCCGCCGTGGCGGATGATCTATCACGACGCGCAGATGGCGGCGCAACGGGCAATGCAGCGACGACTGCTGACGCGCGCCGATCGCGTGGTCGCGCTCTCCGAATTCAGCCGCCGGCAAGCCATTTCGCTCGCCCCCGGCATCGGCCACAAGCTTCGCAGGATTCCCGGCGGAATCGATCCTTTGTGTTTTTCGCTCACCGATATGGCCCGTGGCGTTGCGCGGCCGACGACCATCGTGACGGTGCGCAGGCTCGTTCGCCGGATGGGGGTCGATCTCCTGATCGCCGCCCTGCCCGCCATCTCGCGGGAGTGTCCTGATGTGCGCCTTGTGATCGGCGGGCGTGGTCCACTGGAGGGCACGCTCCGCGAATTTGCGCGCGAGACCGGCGTCGCCGACCGAGTCGAGTTTCGCGGTTTCGTGACCGACGACGATCTACCCGCGCTCTACCGCGAGGCGGATCTTTTCGTCGTGCCCACGCGTGCGCAGGAAAACTTCGGCCTGCCCGTTCTGGAGGCCGCCGCGTGCGGCGTCGATGTCCTCGCGACGCGCGTCGGGTCTCTGCCCGAGGTCGTCGCGCTCGCGGGCGGCGAAAACGCGTGCGTCGAACCCGCCGCCGACGCCATCGCCGCGGGGGCGATTCGCGCTCTACAGCGTTCGCGCGATGATGCGTCGATCGAGCGGCGACTTCGCGAGTCGGAGCGCGTCCGTCGCGATCTGTCGTGGGACGCCGTCGCCGATTGCCACCTCGATCTGTACCGGGAGGCGCGATCGTGCGCGTGGCGGTGATCGGCCACACCTACGTGGTGGACGCGAATCGCGGCAAATGGCGCGCGCTCGCGCCGCGTTGCGAGGCGCTGCGCCTTTTCGCGCCGTCGGTCTGGCCGGAACGGGACTTTTGGACGCGCGAATGCGAACCGGCCGGGGACCTCGACGTGGTTGCGCTGCCGGCCCGGGACGCCGGGCACGCACGTCGTTGGCGATTTTCGTTCGTTAAACTGCGAGGAGAACTCTTGGCGTTTCGTCCCGACGTCTTGCACGTCGAGGCCGAGGCGGGCTCGGCGATCGCGCTGGAGGCGGCTTGGCTCTGCCGGTCCGCTCTTTTTACGCAGTTCGTGTGGGAGAATATCCCCATCGATTCCCCGTGGCGTCGAGCGCTCGCGAAATGGAACTACGCGAGAATCGATCATCTGTTTGGCGGTTCCAACGGCGCGCTGTCAGCCGCCCGTGCGGACGGATATTGCGGTGCGGCGACCGTCGTGCCGCAGGTGGGCGTCGACGTCGCCTCCGTGGATCGCACGAACGCCACCCGCGTCTTCAACGACGATCGTTTCGTCGTCGGCTTCGTCGGGCGGATGGACGCCAAGAAGGGCGTCCATGTACTGCTTGACGCGATAAGAATACTGGACGGCCAGCGCATCGGATTGGTGTTCGTCGGCGACGGGCCAGAACGCGGTATCCTTCGCGAGCGCGCGTCACGGGATGAATTGTCGGGCCAAGTGCGGTTCGTCGATCCCGTCCCGCACGATACTGTCGCGTCGTACATCAAGGGCTTCGACCTTCTCGTGTTGCCGAGTGTTTCGACGCCCGGTTGGCGCGAGCAATTCGGGCACGTGTTGATCGAGGCGATGGCGTGCGGCGTGCCGGTGATTGGCTCGCGATGCGGAGCGATCCCCGAGGTGATCGGCGACGCGGGCGTGGTGGTGGACGAAAACGATGCGACGGCATTGGCGCGGGAAATCGCGCGTTTGATCGGCGACGCGGATGGGCGTAACAAATACGTGCTGGCAGGGCGACGTCGCGTGGAGAGCCTGTACACGGACGAAGCGGTTGCCGACGCCCTGCGTTGCGTGTGGACTTCGCTCGCGAAAGAGTCAAAACGGGATCGGTGAGTCGGCACCATGACCGAAACCACTCTCGATTCGCTGATTCGCAAGATCCAGACGCACCGCAACGCGCGCGATGTGGCCGCGGGTTTTGCGGCGTTGCTCGTGTGCTGGGCGGTGGGTCAGTCGGTGGCGCAACAGGATCTCGCCCTTCCGATCGGGCTGGCCGGCGCCGCCATCTTTGTCCTCGTCTTTTTTCGCCGCGCGTCTCTCCTGCTCCTCGCGCCGGCGGCGATGTGCGTTCCGAATATGGGCCTCGATATCCCTGGGCCGTGGGCGATCTCCATCGAAGACGCGTTCGTGATGCTGTGCTTCGCGGCGCTCGTCGCGCGCGGGATCGTCCTCGGTCGTCCGGTTTTTCCACGCGGCCTTCCGGGCATGCGCCCCATGTTCGCCTTTTGGGGCATCGCGATGCTCTCGCTCGTCAAGACGGCGACGATCTCGCGATCGAGCCTGATGCTCGTGATGAAGGACCTGATGCGCCTTTCGCTGCTCATGCTCTTCTTCGCCGTCATGGTCGATGCGATCCGCACCAAGGCGCATCTGCGAACGATCACACGCGTGCTGATCGCGCTCGCCGTGCCCATGGCTGCGGTCTCCTGGTACATCTACCTGACGAGGAGCGACTTTTTCTACACGATCCTGACGATGAAGCCCGCGTACATCTACTACAAGGGCAACATCCTGCGCATGATCTCGATCGCGGGATCGACCAGCTTCACGGGGCTTTACTACGCCGTCATCCTCGCGCTCGCGCTGAATCATCTGCCGTTCTTCCGCAACACCACCACCCGCGCCTGGGGCTACGCCATCGCCGGCCTGCTCCTCTCGTGCCTCGCGATGACCTTCAATCGCGGCACGTGGGTCGGCGTGCTCTTCGGGTATTTCCTGCTCTCGCTGGTCGGGCAACTCAATTGGCGTCGCGTGGTGGTGGCCGCGATGCTGCTCGGCGGCCTCGCGCTCATCACGAGCGCGCATTTCTTCCACCAGCTCGAGGTCGAGAACAAGCTCAACGTGCTGGTCGAGGTTTCCCGATCCTCGGGCACGACGCGCCTCGTGCGCTGGATGTCGTCGATCAACGTCATCCTCGATCAGCCGCTGCTCGGCGTCGGCTACAACAACTACGCCTACGTTTACGGTCTGTATTCCATCGAGGAAGGCATCACGCGTCTCTACGGGTCGCCGCACAACATGTACGTCGATATCGTCACCGGCACGGGCCTCGTAGGTTTTACGGTGTTCGCGACGTGGATGTACCGGCTGTGGCGAATCCACGTCGAAAACCTGCGTGGAACGATCGACCCCGAGATGAAAATGCTCGCGGTCGGCCTTTTCCTCGCGTTCGGCATCTTTCTTGGAGCATCGGGATTCGACTCGTTCTTTTTCAAACCGCATCACACCTCGTTCATCCTGATGCTCCTCTGGGCGATGAGCACGGCTTTGTGGCGGCTAAATCGCGACGAAGACCGCAACCAAGCACGCGGCGAGGCGAAGTCGTGAACTCGGCGAGCCGGGAGAACCGGTCGATTCTCGTTCACAAACCCGATCACTTGGGCGACGTGCTTTGTGCGGCGCCCGCGATCCGGCGTCTGCGCGACGCATTTCCCAACGCGCGTGTCGTCGCGTCCGCCATGTCCGGCCCGGGGCGGTTTCTGGTGGAGATGCGGCTCGCCGACGAGATTCTGGAACTGCCCGGTCCCGATTGGTGGAAGCGGCGCGGAGCGGCGGGATTTGTCGCGTCGTGCCGTCGCGTTCGTTTCGATCTGGCCGTGAATTTCCGGCATGATGCGCGCGACATTACTTCGATGGCGCTCATCGGTGCAAAGGAAGTTTGCACGTACACGCACCGACGATTCGGTTCGCGGCATTCCTTCGCGGCAGCGCCGCCTTCCGGCGACCGGGCGGAACTCCTGAACCACCTCGCGCTCGTGCGTGCGTTAGGGATCGCGACCGATTTCGTTCCGGGCGAATTCCGAGACCGGCTCGCGCCTACCGACGTCGCGCGATTTCGACGCGACGGACGGTGGATTGCGTTCCATCCTTTCTCGCGCACGCGGGCCAAGGCGTGGCCGATCGAGCACGCGCACTCGTTTGTGCGGATGGCGATCGATCGCGGCCTTGGCGTTCGATTGATCGGCGCGCGCGAGCACGAGGGCGAATCGGAGCGGATCGGATGCGACTCCCCGTTGTGCGAGAACCTCGTTGGGCGGACCGATGTGCGCGAATTGCTTTGCTGCATCGCGGCTGCCGACGCGCTCGTTTGCGCGGACTCAGGGCCGGGTCACATTGCTCCGCTGGTCGGCACGCCGGTCGTCTCGATCGCCAGCGGAACCAACGAGCACGCGCGCTGGGCCCCTTACGGTGCGGTCGTGCTGTCGAAACCCGTCTCATGCGCCCCATGCCATCTCGAAACGTGCCCTGTGCCCGGCCACCCGTGCATGAACGATCTCACGCCAGCCGCCGCGATGTCCGCGTTGACGCAATTGCCGGGTTTCGCATGACCATGCGCATCCTGCTCGATGCCACGTGCGTGAACGACGATGCGCTCACCGGCGCGGCGCGATACGTCATCGCGCTCGTCCGCGCGCTAAGGGTCGAGCGCGGAATCGATCTTCACGTCTTCACTTTTTCGCGGCGCGCTTTTGCCGAATTTCCGGACCACGTGCGCGTATCCCGACTCGATCTCCCGCGCGTTTTGGGCCCGGTTGCGCGGGAGGCTTCACGGCGAAGATTCGTCTCGCGCGCCGCGCATAGCGGCGTCGATCTCGTCCACTACACGCTCGATCCCGCGCCGCCGATAGACGGCGTGCGATCCGTGTTGACGCTGTTCGACATGGCGCGTCGTGCGCCGAGCTTTCGCGCCGCAACGGGCGCATCGCTTCGCGCGCTCATGCGCACGCACCTGCGCTATGGCCTCGCCAAGCGAATGGACCTGCTCATCGCGACCACGCCCCATGCGGCGCGTGAAATCGCTTCGGACCTGCCATATCCGGCAGCGAAGATTCGCGTGTCGCCGATTGCGACGGATCCCGCGTTCACGCCGGGCGTTCCTGACGCGTCTGCGTTGTCCCGTCACGGGCTCGTCGCGGGCGAATACGTGCTTTTTGTCGGGCAGCTCGGGCGGCAAAAAAATGAAGACGGCTTGTTGGCCGCGTTTCGATCGGCGAAAGAGCGCAATTTGGTACCGGCGACAATGCGACTGGCACTCGCTGGTGACGATTCGCAGGCCGCCGCGGGTACGCGGGCGGCCATTCGCAACGCGGCGAGCGTAAGCATGCTCGGCACCGTGAGCGACGACGATCTCGTTCACCTTTACCGTGGCGCGGTGTGCCTCGCACTACCGAGTTTCGTCGAGGGCTACGGGCTCCCGGTGCAGGAGGCGATGGCGTGCGGAACTCCCGCGCTCGTCTCGCGCGGGACGTGCCTTGTCGATGTCGCGGGCGCTGGCGGCATCGCCGTCGATCCGAATAACCTCGACGGGATGCGTGACACCATCGCGAATCTCGTGAACGACCGCAATCTGTACGAGCGGCTGTCGCGCGGGGGAATCGAGCAGTCGTCTTCGCGGACCGACGCCGAAATGGCGCGCGCACATCTGGAGGCGTACCGTGACGCACTCCGGTAGATCCCCGCGCACGCTGGTCGTCAGTTTGCAGGGAATCGGCAACAACCTGCTCGCGTTGCCGCTCGCGTCCGCGCTGGCGCGTCGCGACGAAAGCTCCGTCTGCATGCTGGTGCGTTCGCCGCGCGTGCGCGAACTCCTGCGCATTCGGTCGGATATCGACGACGTGATCGCGCTCGACGACGAGCGAATTCGCGGTGTCGCGGGGACGGTTCGACTGCTGCGCGAACTGCGCGCGCGACGGTTCACGCGGGCCGTGCTGGCCCACCCCGCCGGTTCGCGCGCCGCCGCCCTCGTGGCCGCGGCGCGTATCGACGAGCGCGTCGCGATCGTGAGCCCGCGCATGTCGCGTGGAGCGCGTTTCCTCACGCATGGTCGGACGTACGTTCAGGGGATGCACGATCTGGAACACAACCAGTGGCTCGCCGAGATGTGCGACGCGCACATCGACCTCGCTCGCGACTGGCCGCCGCTGCGTCCTGAGCAGGGAGATGTCGAGGGCGCACGCACCTGGCTTTCCGCTCTCGGTTTCGACCCCGCCGCCCGGTACGTGGGATTTCACTCGGGCTGCGACGGCGATTTCGCCGAGAAGCGCTGGCCCGAATCGTCGTTCGCGGCGCTCGCGCGCGGGTTGCATGAAGATACGGGTCGAGCGGCCATCGTCTTCGACGGGCCGTCGGAGCTTGGTTCCGGCCGACGCATCGCCCACCTCGCCGCATCGCCCGTCGTCGCCATGGACGGCTGGGGCGGCTTGGCGCAGGCCCTCGGGATGCTTTCTGTCTGCGACGTGTTCGTCTCCAACGATTCGGGGCTCATGAATCTCGCCGCGGCGGCCGGGGTGCCGTGCGTCGCCATCTTTGGTCCGAGCGAGGTCGCGCGAACGAGGCCCTTGGGTGGGCGTCACCGCGTGATCCACGCCAATCGCGCGTGCGTGCCCTGCTACCACCTCGGCCCGTGGAGCGGATGCATTCATCCGGCTCGCCCGTGTCTCGAAGACGTGAGTGTCGATGTGGTGCTGCGCGCCGTGCTGGAACTGCTGCCGTCATGAAGATTCTCTACATCGACCAGTACTACTCGAATCGACGCGGCAACTCCGGCACACGCAGCCACGAGTTCGCCCGGCGTTGGGTGCGCGATGGGCACGACGTGACGATCGTCACCACCGCGAGCGCGTATTCGCACCTCGCCGGACAGCGGCGATGGCTGCGCCGAAGCGTCGACGAGGGCATCACGGTTTGGAGCCTTCGCATCCCCTACGCGCAATCCATGGGCTACGCGCGGCGAGTCTGGTCGTTCGCGACGTTCATGGTCATGTCCACGCTGATCGGACTTCTCGTCCCGAAGCCCGACGTGGTCTTTGCCAGCAGCACGCCCCTCACCGTGGGTGTGACGGGAGCGATCGTCGCTTGGCTTCGCACGCGACCGTTCGTCTTCGAGGTTCGCGACTTGTGGCCGCGAGCGCCCATCGAGCTCGGCGCGATCCGCAACCGGTATCTCATCCCGGCGCTCGAAGCGGTCGAGCGGTGGATCTATCGGCGGGCGGACGCCATCAACGCGCTCTCGCCGGGCATGGCGACGGGAATCATCGCCACCGGCGTCGAACCCGAGCGGGTCTCGGTCGTCTCCAATGCGTGCGACTTCGACCTGAATGCCGCGCCGCGGACGCCCCGCCCGGAAGCGAATCACCGCGTCGTCTACGCGGGCGCGCTCGGTCCCGCCAACGACTTGGGCGATCTCATCCGCGTCGCGGGCGAGTTGCACCGACGCGGGCGGGCGGACATCGAGATCGTCATCGCGGGCGAGGGGTCGCAGGAGCCGTTGATCCGCGATCTGGTGCGACACGGTGAACTCGCCAACGTGCGTTTCGCGGGTTCGCTGCCCCGCCGCGAGGTGGGCGAGCTTCTCGCGACCGCCGACATTGCGGTCACGTGTTTTGCCCCGCTGCCCGTGCTCGCGACGAACAGCCCCAACAAGTTTTTCGATTATCTCGCGTGCGGCATTCCGCAAATCACCAACTCGCCCGGATGGCTTCGGGAGTTGCTCGAAGAGTCCGGCGCGGGCGCGTTCTGGCCGTGGGGCGACGCAGCCGCCGGCGCGGATCTCATCGAATCGCTTATCGACGACGCGCCTTGGCGCAATGTTATGTCGAAATCCGCCGCGAAGCTCGCTCAGCGTTTCGAGCGGGGCGCGCTCGCGAAGGAACTGCTGAATGTCCTGACAGGCGCAACAAAATCCCCGGTACGCGGATTATCGGTCGCATGGCAGGGCATCTTCGACCGCACTTGCGCCCTCGCGGGACTCGCCCTGCTCTCACCCCTGCTGCTGGGTATCGCATGGATGATCCGTCGCGATGACGGCGGTCCGGTGTTCTATCGCCCGACGCGCATCGGCCTCGGCGGACAACCGTTTCGCATGTGGAAGTTCCGGACGATGACGCCCAACGCGGAAAGCTTGGGTCTCGGCCTGAATGTCGGCGAGAGCGACCCGCGCATCACGCGTGTCGGCGAGTGGCTGAGGAAGTGGTCGCTCGACGAACTCCCGCAGCTCATCAACGTCGTGACCGGCGAAATGCGTCTCGTGGGTCCCCGACCCGCCCTGCCCGGCCATGCCGAGCGTTACACGACCGAGCAGAAAGAGCGCCTGCGAGTGCGCCCGGGCCTGACCGGTTGGGCGCAGGTGAATGGACGCAACGCGCTTTCGTGGTCGCGGAAGTTGGAGTTCGACGTGTGGTACGCGCGGCATCGAAGCTTCTGGCTCGACCTGTGGATCCTGATTCGCACGGTCGGCGTGGTGGCCCGGCGCGAGGGCTTATACGAAACCGACGCGGGACTGGCGGACGATTTCAACCGGTTCGAGCCGCGCGTTCACGACGCCGCCCCGCCCGGTGGCGACTAGTAGGCGAAAAGCGCTTGTCGTTGGCGCGCCGCGCTGATAACCTGCCCAAGACTTCCGAACGAGGCTCCTCATGTCTACCGGCGTTTTTCGCGCGCTTTCCCTCGCGGCGATCCTGTTCGCGTTTTTCCTCGTCACGGGTTGCGCCTCCGAGCGCGGCGGTGAATCCGACGGTGTGACCGCCAATGCGCTGAGCGCGTCCGAGACGGCGGACGACCGGGCCGACGACCCGCAGGCCGAACCGGGTTCCGATCTGCCCGCGGGCGCCGAGGTGGACGGCAAGATCATCATCCCCAACGGTCGGTTCATTTCGCCGCAGGGCAACCAAATCACCGGGCCGCGCTTCGTCATCAACATGCGGATCTCGCCCGACGGCGCGTACATCTACATGGTCTCGCTCGCCGACCGCCTCATCGCCGTCTTCGATACGCAGACCCTCGATTTCACGCAGCAGATCCAGCTCGGCTCGGTGTTCAACGGCCTCGCCCTCAACGCGGCGGGCACCAAGCTTTGGGTTTCGGGTGCGACCGAAAACGTCGTGTACGAATTCGACATTTCGGGCGGCGTATTGACGCTCAATCGCGAGATCTCGCGCTGGGGCAACCCGACGGGCCTCGCGCTCTCGCCCGACGAATCGACGCTCTACGTCGCGACGTCCTACGGCAACAAGCTCTTTGCGATCGACCTCGCCACCGGCCTCACCACGCGGACCTGGGGGTGCCAGAACTTCCCTTATGAGGTGGTGCTGAACGACGCGGGAACGCGGGCCTACGTGAGCAACTGGGGATCGTCGACGGTCACGATCGTCAACACGACGAACGATCAGGTCATCGATCACGTGGTGGTCGGCAAGAGCCCCGAAGGACTGGTCTACCAGGACGGTTTCGTGTACGTCGCCGGTTCTGATTCCGACGATATTTCCGTGATCGACGCGT
>CAZPJD010000062.1:0-4220 GCA_964586775.1 uncultured bacterium
TCTACGTAGGGCCATGGCAACAGAATCTACGCGACTTCGACCCGTCGATTATAATTCAGGAAACAAAGAGAAACCGGAGTAATTCAGGAAAATGCTGGTGGGCCCCTGAATCGTTTGATAGATGGGCGACAAGTCGCAAATTGTCGCAGTGGGTGGAAAGTTCCGAGTTGCCGGAAATCGGCGGGTTAGTTGAAGTGGTTCGACCGTCCGACAAGAGTGTCTGGCTTGTGTTAAAATCTTCTCCGGAATGGAGCCAACCGACGCCGGAAGGTATTTCTCGCTATGAAGTTCCGCATGGAGAAATATGGTACCACCTGAATAGTTATTTGATTCGACGGGGCGATGCGAAGAAAATGTGGGCTTGGTTTAAGCGTCAAAACTTTTACGGACGGTGGATGCCGGAATCGGTACATTTGACGCAAGTATTTCTTGGAGAGTTCTACTGGTCACCTGCATATAAGTATTTCAACGTGTCTTATTTTGGACAAGAAAACTGGTCGACGGGCCGAGAATCAGAACTGCCTTTCCCTGTTTTGTGCACAGATATCGAATATATAAAAGAATTTAGCACTTATGATTGTTCGATAAACGACTCCATAATTATTTCCTTGCCGTGTCAAGAAATCGTGAAAGGGATGCGCTTGACGTGGGGTGGTGTTGAGGGGCATTATTTAAATATACAGAATGAGTTGCTTGCGTTCGATCCCTCAATCCAGGAAGAAGGACCGGGTGCGCTTGTGGTCAGGAAAGACGAGTTTCTCAAATATTTAAATGCCAAGAATCTCGAAATCCTTTGGACACTTATCGGGGAAAAGCGAATTTTGGGAGACCACAACTCAAAGTCGAATTTCTTTAAAGTACGCGAGATATCAGCCGCCGCACGGCTGAATCACGGCCGTGTCGAAGGACAAGGACAAACCTACGTGACGGACTATAATACTAAAGAAAGGCTTCATGTATTTAGATTCATGCGTCGTCAACGTTGACCGCGGAGAACTGTTGCAACGTCGGAACAATTCGAAGACCTTCCTTGTTTGATTCTTGGTTAACAGTGTGGTAATGCTACTATGGCTTCGTTCATTCACGTATAATTCGTCGCCCCATACAAATGCCATAACTAA
Source organism: uncultured bacterium (assembly GCA_964586775.1). Lineage (GTDB taxonomy): Bacteria > Lernaellota > Lernaellaia > JACKCT01 > JACKCT01 > JADLEX01. The sequence goes on from CAZPJD010000062.1 coordinate 1,122, forward strand.
ATAATAATACTGAACGAAATAGTGGTTATGTACTCGTGAGTTTCCGCAGGAATCGGGCATATCCACACCAAAAGCCGGTGAAACATGACGCCGAAGTAGGGCTCGCCGATGAACGATCCGGACCCTTAACAGCCCGATGCAAGGCAACGATCTCATTCGGGCCGAGCTGTCATTTCGAGTGCGGCCGCAATGCTGAGTCGAGAAATCGCTTTTCTCGTTCGATCTGAAAGGGATTCCTCCACTCCGCTCGCTTTGCTCGCGACGGTCGGAATGACGGAGAGGAAGGTCGTCGAGCTATTCAAAGCCTGCTACGCGTCCCGCAGATTCCCCATTTCGCGCAGCCGCTCGCGGGTATAGGGCACGAGGCCGCCCGCCGCGAAGAGGCTCGCCATGAACTCGGGCATGGGGACCGCGTCGAAGACCTGGCCCGACGCCGTTTTCACCTTGCCCGCGCCCAGATCGACCTCGAGGGTGTCGCCCTTTGCAACGGCGTCCACGGCCTCGGGGCAGATCACCACCGGCAGGCCCAGGTTGACCGCGTTGCGGTAGAAGATTCGCGCGAAGCTCTTGGCGACGATGCACCCGACCTCGCAGCCCTGAATGGCGAGCGGGGCGTGTTCGCGGCTCGATCCGCAGCCGAAGTTTTCGCCCGCGACGATGATGTCGCCGGGTTTCACCGACGTCGGGAAATCCGGATCGGCGACCTCCAGACAGTTCGCGCCCAGCACCTTGGGGTCGATGCTCGTCAGCCAGCGCGCCGCGATGATGACGTCGGTGTCGATGTCGCGCCCGAACTTCCAGACCTTGCCCTTGAACACGGTTTGCATCGTCTTCGTCCGTTTTACGGCGCGCCGTGCGCCGGGTGGAGTATCGTCAGGCCACCTTGCGATTCGCCACGTCGGCGGGATGCGTGATGCGCCCCATGACCGCCGTCGCCGCCGCCACCGCCGGGTTCGCGAGCCACACCTTGGCCTCGGGATGCCCCATGCGGCCGACGTAGTTGCGGTTGGTGGTGGAAAGGCACCGCTCGTCTTTGCCGAGCACGCCCATGTATCCGCCCAGGCACGCGCCGCACCCCGGCGTCGAGACCACGCATCCGGCTTCGGCAAACGTCTGCAGGATTCCGTCGCGATTGGCGCGGATCCACACCTCCTGGCTGCCGGGGACGACGATGGTGCGCACGGCCACCTCGTGCCCTCGCATCACGGACGCGGCGAGGGCGAGGTCGTCGTAGCGGCCGTTGGTGCAGCTTCCGATGTAGACCTGATCGACCTCCTGGCCCGCGATCTGGCTGATCGGTCGCGTGTTGCTGGGCAGCATGGGGCAGGCCACGGTGGGCTCGAGGGCCGACACGTCGATGTCGATGGCGCGCTTGTAGATGGCGTCGGCGTCGGGCGCGAACACGCGGAACTCCCGCGTCTTGCGCGCTTCGCAGTACGCCTGCACCTTTTCGTCGGCCAGCATCAAACCGGCCTTTGCGCCGGACTCGATGGCCATGTTGCTGATGGTCAGGCGGCCTTCGATCGAGAGCGCCGCGATCGTCTCGCCTTCCCACTGGAGCGCCTCGTACAGCGCACCGTCGTCGCCGATTTGGCCGATCAGGTGCAGCACCAGATCTTTGGCGCCGACGAAGTCGCCGAACGAACCCGTGACGCGCACCCGCGTCGTCTCCGGCACACGCAGCCACACATCGCCCGTGGCCATTGAGCAGCCCACGTCGGTGCTGCCGAAGCCCGAGGCGAACGCGCCGAGCGCGCCGTAGGTGCAGGTGTGCGAATCGCCGCCGACGATCAGGTCGCCCGGCAGGGCGATGCCCTTTTCGGGCAGCACCACGTGCTCGACGCCGCCCTTGCCGATCTCGAAGTAGTGCTTGATCGCGTATTTCTTGGCGAAGTCGCGCATCACCTTGGCCATCTCGGCCGAGGCGATGTCCTTGTTCGGCGTGAAGTGGCTGGAGACGAGCGCCACGCGCTCGCGGTCGAAAACGTCCTTCGCGCCGAGCTGCTTCTCGAAGACGCGGATCGCCGCGGGGGCGGTCACGTCGTTGGCCATGACGAGATCCACCTTGGCGGTGACGAATTCGCCCGGCGACACGCGGTCGCGGCCGGCGTGCGCGGCGAGGATTTTTTCGGCGAGGGTCATACCCGGCATGTCGTTCCTTTCGGCGCTCCCGCGCGCCCGCTTTCTCGAACCGTATCAGACTCGCCCCGTCCGAAAAAGGAATCCACGTCAGGCGCGGGTGTTTTGCGCGTCCGTCGTGGATTCGTTTTCGGGGGATGTGCCGGCTCAGGGAGTCGAACCCCGGACACCACGGTTATGAGCCGTGTGCTCTAACCACCTGAGCTAAGCCGGCCCGGCCGCGCGAAATATCTTGGAAATGCCCGGGGTTGTCAACTCGATTGCGCGCGAACCGTAGGGCGGACGCGGTGTTGCATGGTGGGCATAGACGGACCGGGAGTTCCCTTGGTAATGGTCCCTATCCGAATTCGGAGGACGAGATGCGAAGGCTTCACCTGATTGTGGTGGTGTGCGCGGCGATCGCCGTCGGCGGGTTCGTCGTGGGTTGCGGCGACGAGACCGATTCCGACTGGGAATTCGATGGTTGGGAAGCGTGGGAGGAGGAGCAGGCGATAGCGGCTTCGTCGAGCCTGCGCGTGCTGAGCTGGAACCTGCGTCACGAGGGTTGGTCGGGCGAGACGAACTACGCCGCCGATGCCGCGCAGATCTGGAATCAGTTCGGCGCGTCGGCGTCGTCGCCCAACGGATGCGACCTCGTCTTTTTGCAGGAGGTCATGTATCCCGAGGCCGCCGAGGGCATCGCCGAGGAACTCGAGTCGCTCTCGGGCGTGACGTGGGTGGCGGAGGTGACGACCGCGATCGGTCGGTCCACGTACAAGGAATCGTACGCGGTGCTGTATCGCACCGACCGCGCCGACGTGGAAGATTGGTGGGTCTGGAACGACGTGGGCGACAAGTTCGAGCGCGAACCGATGATCGTCCAGGTGCGCGACGTGCGCAGCGGCGCGGACTACACGTTCATCAACTGGCACACGATTTTTGGCACGACCACCGAGCGGAAGGCGGAGATCACGCAGATCT
>CAZPJD010000063.1:0-8374 GCA_964586775.1 uncultured bacterium
CGGGCCGGATAATCGTATCCGCCGTCAGGTCCTTGGGGGTCGGTATCGGGGTCCGGACGACTTCCGTAGTAGTCCTCGTCATACCAATCCGTAACGAATTCGATGACGTTGCCGTGGACATCGTAAAGGCCAAAAGCGTTCGGCTCTTTTTGTCCTACGGGTTGCGGGCTTTCCAATTCCCCGAGGTGATCGCTCGCCCATCCGTATTCGTCAACGCAGGTCTCTTCGCTACCGCACAGATAACGCGTGGTAATGCCCGCGCGCGCCGCATATTCCCATTCGGCCTCTGTCGGCAGTCGCCCACCGACCGCTTCGCAAAAGGAGACCCCGTCACTAATATCGATGTACTTGACGGGACAGTTGTCGCAGGCGGTCTCCTCACTCGGATTCTCCCCCATGACAGAAAAATATTTAGCCTGGGTCGTTTCAGTGGCCGCCATCAAGAAATCTTGTGAGATGACGACCGTGCGGACCGGTTCCTCGGAATCTTCGCACCGGTGGTCGTCAGGTGAGCACCCCATTTCAAACTCGCCAGCCGGAATCGTCACCCAGTCAATATCGACCGATGTGTCGTCGTCCGTCGCGTCGTCGTCCGCATCGTCGTCGCCGGTGTCATCGTCGGCGGCATCGTCGTCGCCGTCGTCGTCATCGGCGGAATCGTCGTCGCCCGCCCCATCGTCGTCCGACGCGTCGTCATCGACGCCGTCGTCTCGCCCGCCGCTATCGCTCGACCCGCCGCCGCAGGACACCGCGAGCAAGAGTGCCACCATGGCAAAAAGCAACGTGAAAACCGAATCGGTCATTCTCATGGACGCTTCCTAATCCGAACGCGGACCACAGCGAACGAGGAAAGTCAACCACCAGAAGACATGCAAGTCCACGAAAAATTGTCAATGGGGCCAGTCTGAGAGGTGATGCGAGGCGCGAAGGACGCCCACGTGAAAACGACGGGCGGTCGCACCGCGGGGGCGACGCGACCGCCGTCGCGATGGGTACGCGCGCGGGATCAAGTCCCGATGATGTTGTCGATGTGGTCGTAGAAGTCTTCGACGTAGTTGCTCTTGTAGCGGATCACGCCGTCTTCATCCATGACCCAGTAGAACGGAATGTAGCCGTTGCCCACCGGGCCGCCGACCGCCCAACCCGTATCGATGAGCACCGGGATCGTCAGGTCGTACTTGTTCACCCAACTGTCGATCTGCGTGTCGTTCGGGGTGAAGCCGCGATAGTTCTCGGCGATGAGTTGCGCCACCACCACGCCGCTTGCCGCGTAGGAATCGGCGAGGTCCTGCAGGTCCCCCGTGTCCATCTGGCAGGGCACGCACCACATGGCCGACGAATCGAGCATGACGATGCTTCCCGCGTGATCGTAGAGCGTCCACGGCAAACCGTTGTTGTCGGTCAGGGTAAAGTCGGGCATCTGGTCGCCGACGTCGTAGCCGATCTCGACCGAGTCGTCGTCGCCGGTGTCGTCATCGGCGGTGTCGTCGTCGGTGTCATCGTCCGTCGTGTCGTCGTCGGCGTCGTCGTCCGCATCATCGTCGGAGTCATCGTCGGCGGTGTCGTCGTCCGTCGTATCGTCGTCGGCGGAGTCGTCGTCCGCCGCGTCGTCATCGGCGGCATCGTCGTCCGTCGTACCGTCGTCGTCGACCGCATCGTCGTCCGCCGTTCCGCCCGTGTCGTCGTCATCGTCGTCGTCGTCGTCGCCACCGCAGGCGAGCGTGCCCGAAAAAGCAAACACCGCCAGCACCATCAACGCCAGGAATCGCCATGTCATGAACATCATCCTCCCCGTCACGCGCGCATTTCGCGCCGTAAAACGTTAAAATTCTAGGCCCGTACGAACCGGTACGCAACCGCCGGTTCGAATCGATCAAGGCGAGGACCGTTTTTCATAAATTTGCGCTTCACGCCGCACGACAAAAATGCGTGCCGAAATGATCGTCGCAAGCCAAGGTCGCGTTTGGCGGGTGCTTGAAGCTCCCGCGGAAGTGTTTGATCGGGCCGCCGATCCCGGCAACGCGAAGGCTCATTCGTCGTGAATTTGCAGAGCAGTCACCGGCTTCCGAGAAAATAAATCCGTGACCCTCCCTCACGAAAAACCGGTGACTGTCCCTCATAAAGATTCGTAGAGGGCGAAGATCCGCGCCGCGCGGGCGTCGTCGGTGAAACGCTCGCGCACCAGGGCGAGGGCGTTTTCGGCGAGGGCGGCGCGCAGCGGGGCGCCCTCCAACATCCGGCTCATGGCGGCGGCAAGGGCGGGCGGGTCGCGCATCGGGACGACGAGACCCGTCGCGCCATCGGCCACCAGTTCGGCGTTGCCCCCCACGTCGGTGGTGATGACGGGGACGGCGCACGCCATCGACTCGCGCAGCACGCCCGAGACGCCCTCCCCCGCGAAGGACGACACGACCGAGGCGTCCGCCGCCGCGAAAAGGCGCTCCACGTCCGACCGAAATCCCAGAAAACGCACCGCGTCGCCAAGCCCCAATTCCCGAGCCCGGGCCGACCACGCCGATGCGTCGCCCTTGCCCGCGAACAGGTGCACCGCGCCGGGGTGCGTGGTGGCCAGCCGCGCCGCCGCGTCGAGGTAGTCGCCGTGGCCCTTTTGACGCACCAGATTCGCAACCATCAAAAACACGAAGGCGTCCGGCGCGATGCCGAGCTCGCCCCGGACCTGGGCCCGCAGCTCCGGTCGCGGAACGAAGCGCGCGACATCGACGCCGCCGTAAACGACCGTGATCTTTTCCGGCCCCACGCCGCTTCGCGCCATCACGCGCTTCGAGTCCTCGCTCACCACGATCACACGGTCGAGCCGGCGCAGGTTGTACTTGAAGCGGTTCGCGCCCAGCGGAAAATTCACGCCCCGCGTGTTGACGAGCGCGAATCGCGGCAGCCCCGCCGACGCGAGCAGCACCAGCGACAGGTCGCCGCCTTTGTGCGTGTGAACGAGATCGAATCGCCCGTCCCGCAGCAGGCGGCGCATCCGCGCGATTTCGGCCGGGTTGTACCAACGCGAGGGGCGCATTTCGTGCACGGGGATGCCGAGATCGGTGAGGCGATCGAGATGCCGCTCGGCGAGCGTGCCGGGCGCTCGGGCGAACACGCACTCCACGTGCGCCCCGGCCGCGCGGGCGGCGCGGGCCAGCAGGTAGAGCTGCATCGATCCGCCGGAGCCGATGCGGCCGTGGCTGGTGGTGAGCAGGATGCGTTTTCCGGCGATCGACAAGGGCGGCCTCGGAGCTGTGACCACGGCGAATGCGGGCGATTTCGCGAATCCGCCGCGAATGTTATCATCCGCCCCGCACGCTGTCGGGCGCATTTTCTAGCGCCCGTTCCGGGGGAAAGCAATCGTGATCCGCGCCCGTTTCGTCCGCCGTTTCGGCCTCGTCGCGATGCTGTGCGTCGCGGCGGCGTTCGTAGCGTGCGGCGGCGACGACGACGACGAGACGCGCTTCGGCGATGCGGACGACGACGCGGCGGATGACGACTTCGTCCCGAGCCCGAGCGAGGATCTCGACATCGCCGAGGTTCGTTTTCTGGTGCGCCCCGAGGGGATGAAGCTGATTCCCGAGGGCCTCGGCGGTTATGGCTGCGACCCGGAATTCGACGATGGCTGCAAGGGCGCCGACGCGCCGATCGGCGTGGTGAGCCTTGGCATGTATTGGATCGACGAGCGCGAGACGAGCGTCGAAAAATACGCCGCGTGCGCGCAGGCGGGCACCTGCCGCGCGACGGACGAACTGCCGGGACCCGTCTCGGCGAACACAAAAGACCCCATGACCTTCGCGACCGCGGACGACGCGGCGGATTACTGCGCGTTCGCCGGCGGGCGGCTGCCGAGCGACGCCGAATGGGAGCGCGCCGCGCGCGGGGTCGAGGGACTGCGTTACCCGTGGGGCGACGCGTGGTGCGACACGTGCTGCAACTGGTGCGACGCGGGTGCATGCGACGGCAGCGTGGACGGCTTCGCCGCGCTCGCGCCGGTGACGGAGTTTGCCGGCGGCGCGAGCCCCTACGGTGTCTATCAGCTCGCGGGCAACGTGTGGGAATGGACGATCGGCCCCGACGCCGAGGGCGTCACGCGCACGTGGCTGCGCGGCGGCGGATACGATTTGATGGAAGGCGTGGGCGACGAGTCGAGTCCCGCCGACCAATACCGCGCCACGCGGCGAATTCCAGCGCCCGACGAACCGGTCGGCGGCCCGATGTTCGGATTCCGCTGCGCCGCGGACCCGGTGTACGAATGACGCCGCGCACGATCCTTCGCGCCGCCGTCGCCGCGGCGCTGGTCCTGCTCATGATTTCCTGCTCATCCCCTCGGCGAGGAAACGACATGCCCGCAAAACGCGATTCGCTGCGCGTCATCACCTACAACGTCTGGCACGGCCTGAACCCGACCAGCATGCTAAAGTTCGGCGAATTCGAGTCGCCCGCCGAGCGCGAGCGGCGGTTGCAGCTCTTTTTGGCGCAGGCCCGCGAGGCGGACGCCGACATCCTGTTGTTGCAGGAGGTCAACCCCGCCCCGGCGCTCACCAAACGCATCGCGCGCGAACTCGACATGGACGCCGCGTGGGTCTTCGACAACACGGGCATCAAGATCGCGGGCTTCGGCGTGCCGACCAACCTTTTTTCGGGGCTCGCGATTCTGGCGAAGCGCGACTTGGGTCTTGTGGATCTGGGCGTGCGGCAGCTTTCGGGATCGCTCTGGTACGCTTCGCGCGCGCTGTGCTTCCAGACCTCCGAGGTGCGCACGGCGGGCGCGGCCACGGTGCGTGTGAACGATCGCGAGATCCTGCTCGTCGTCACGCACCTGCACCACGGTCCCGAGATCACGACCGAGATCCGCGACGCGATCGAGGGTCTCGCCCGCGCGGGCAAGATCCCCGCGACGCGCCCCGCCGAGATCTTCGCGACGATGGCGGGATCGGACGAGCGCCGTCGCGACGAGCTGCGGGCGGCGACCGCGTGGATGGCCGAACTGGGTTTCGCGCGCGGGCCGGTGATCTTCGCGGGGGACTTCAACGCATCGCCCGAGTCGGAAGAGCTGGCGGGGCTGCGTCGCGAGCATCGGTTCACGTCGGTCACGAACGACGACGACCCCGCCTCGCTCCTCATGACCTGGGATTACGCGAACAACCCCAACACGCACACCCTCAAGACCTTCAAGCCGGTCTATGAATTCGAGACGGTGGTGAACGACGTGCTCCAGCCGATTCTGGAGCAGGAGATCCGCCGCCTCGATTACATCTTCCTGCGCGACGCGGCGGACTGGGCCGAGGTGCGTCGCGCCGATCTTTTCGGCACGCGCGTCGAGGACGGCCGTCCGGCATCCGACCACTTCGGCGTCGTCGCGGATATTGGATTGCGTTAGCCGTCGCGCGGGATTTGCTACGTCTCGTTTACGGCACTTCCGCCGCGCCGTTCTCGCGTAGCAGACACCACGATCCGTGGGCGGTGACGGGCCGTCGGTCAGTCTCCCTGAACGTAGATCCGACTGGGAAAGGAGGCGTTCAACGATGAAGAAGGGTCGTTTCGAGCCGCGACCAAGGCCGCCAGAAATTCCTTCTGAAAATTCTTCCGACTCTTGCGAGCCCGCAGTTTCCCCAATTCCTTTCCCCACCGAAACGGCCCGGAAAATCCTTCAAACACAAGCGATCCGAGGTCGTGCGCTCCCACGGAGATCCTCGCCATGTGGCAAAGCGTTGTGACGGCGTGTTTCCAGAAATTGCCCGTCTGGTCGTCTGGGCAAAACGGCGCCGAGTCCGTCAATCTCAGGGTCGAAAACAAGACGGCGCTGTCGATCTTCACGACGAATGGATCGAATTGTTTGCCGAGCGCGTCCGCTATGCTCTTCAGTCGGTCCACTCCGGCCTTGTTGGTGAACTGGTCGTCCACCGCAACGCCGAGTTTGGCATGCCGACTTCGCAAGACCTCCAAAAACTTGCGCAGGGGCGCACCCTCGCCAAAAGGAAATTCCCCTTCAACGATCTCCACGACGGGCGTATACCCCTTCCGATGCAGGCTGTCGCAAATCTTCGCGGTCAGGTTGAGCAGCTCGCCAGCCACCTCGGAACGACCACCGCGTTCCAACCACGGATTGTATTGCGCGTCGAATAGCCACGAGGAGATGTTGAAGCTGACGAGGGCTCCATTTCCTTTCCTGCCGACGTGCGGAAGACGCTGGATGACGTCCTGCACACCCTGCAGACACAGGTGCTCCAGGTGCCATCGTCTCGCCAATTGCGTCCATGTGTACCCGGTGATCGCGTCGCCGAAGTGAACACCGACATAGTTCAGATGCACGGTCGGAAACCGAATCTCCGGAACAGTGCCACCGCCGGAACGGGGGACCGCCAATCGTATCCCCAACAGCCCCTTGTCGCGTTCGGTTTTCGCTTTCCAAGCCGCCAGGATCTCGCCACCCCCGTCTGAGAGATCGCTGTTGTCGCCGACAAGTTGGAAGCGATGCAACTCGGAAAGCGGAGCGAAGGTCAACGCGACCGTGGAACGATCGAACCGGGCCCGTCGCAACGACGCAAGCTCGTGTTCCGCGTTGGAGAATCGGATTGCGACATCCCATGGAACGGCGGTCAGCGTTTTTTTCACCTCTTCGTCGCTCAGGTGGCGCGCGGCGTCGCGGCGATCCAACACCGACGCGATGGGCGTCGGCTCGTCGGGAGCGGTGGACTGAAGAGCGACCTGCAATCGATCACGAGCTTCCAGAAATTCGTCCAACACAGATATTTCTTGTTCCGAGAGTCTCGCCGCCTTCTCGGCCAGCGCCCGAAAATCCGGGTTCCGGATCAACAGCGAGCGTGCGAACTTCCGGTCACTCAGCCCGTCGACGACGTCGCTCGACGCGGGCACGAACGCGGAAAACAGCGTTGGTTTGCCGAATATCCCACACCACGTGTTTGCGACCCATCGACCCAGCGCAATCGACTCGATCCAGCACGTTATCAACGCGAAGACGTACATGATCTTTTCGGGTTCACGGAATGCCTCGAAAGGGACCTCCGTGCCGAGAAGGATCCGCGCGGCCAAATCGAAGTCGGACAGCCGTTCGAATTCCGACCAGAGAGACCGACTCGGCGTTCCGTTCGGATCCGCGGTGTTTCGGAGGGTCCTCAGGACGGTGTCGCGAGCGCCGGCGATGTCGCGAATCCACCGCATGGAAGGCGGTTCTTGGAGAACACCGTTCGCGATCTTGCCGCGCAGGAACTCTCCGGCAATGAGCCGAGCGACGACGACCTTTTCCATGTCGGTCTGCGACCACGTCGCTTTGATGTAGCGACGGAGCACATCGCCGCGTCCCGGCAAAATCCCGATATGGTCGGCCACAAGGAGGACTTGTGCGGAACCGAAGACCTCGGCGAAGTTGTTGACGGCGTGTTTCACGAGGGAATCGAACGGAAGCGGGTATTTGAACTCGTCGGGTTTCCGTTCGTTTCCAACCAAGACTCTGCCGGAGAGCACTTGGGGGATACCCTCGCCCAGTCGAAACCGGTTGATCCCAAAGTTGATTTCCGCGAACGCCTGAAGCTCCCATTGCTCGTGCGACAGATCCCGAAACGCCAAGAGGATATCGAATCTTCCATCCCCGCCGCCGGTCGGTGTAAAACGAACGCGGGATTCTTCCAGCTCATGCGACGCGATAATGGCGATTCGGTCGCGGACCGGCAGCCCGCCTTTACCCGCGCGGCTTCGCCCTGACTCCGGGCGCCGGGGCAGGGCCGAGATCTGTCTCTTTAGCCATCCCCGCGCAATTTCAACTTTTTTCGTGAAATCCTCGCCTCCGGCCCGATCGAACACGGCGAAGGGCGAGGCTGGACCGACATGACGAGTCGATGACTCTTCCGCGTGCTCGCGCGGAATTCCGTCCGGCCCTCCACGAAACTGCGCGCACAGAATCGTCCGCGTTGTCTTCAGCGGTGAATTCGTTCCGAACCCTTTCCAAAGCCGGCGTTTGAATTTGACGAGGTCGACCTCAACCGGACGGTCGAGAATGAGATCCCGTATCCCATGGGAAAACTTGATGTCCTTCAAGGAAACGCGGTCGTGAGGATCGCCGGCATTCAGAATCTTCACAATCCGCCTGGCGGCGACGATGTCCGTGGCGTTGTGTGCCGCCACGGTGGCCGAGAATCGGATCCATCCCCGGATGGCGACGTCGTGCGCGTCGGATAGGACCAGCGCCATGGGCAGCATCGGAATGGAATAGGTGAAGCAGCCCAAATCTCGCAGATGTCGAATCACGTGTTCGTAGGCGGCTTCGTAACCTGCCCACGTGAGAACCGCGTTCTGATAGAAACCTTCGGTCGCAAAGCGCAAGGAAGGAAACGGGCATTGGCTCAGACAGCTGGAAAGATCC
>CAZPJD010000064.1:0-8209 GCA_964586775.1 uncultured bacterium
TCGGGCTTCACGCTGACCGAGGTGCTGATGGCGACCTTCATGCTGACCGTGGGTCTGCTCGCGACGACCTCGACGATGATCGCGGTCTATCACCGCCAGACGCTGTCGGGCTCGGTGATGAGCGCGACCAACCTCGCCCAGACGAAGATCGAAGACCTGAAATCCGGCACCTACGACGCCGTTGCGTCTACCACCGAGGACTTCGGCTCGATCGCCGATCACGCCAAGTATCGGCGGGTGACGACGGTCACGCCCAACGCCGACGATACGCTCAAGGATGTGCGCGTGGTGGTCCAGGCCGCATCGGGCACGCAGGTGGAACTGTCGAGCCTGATTGCGAGGAGATGACGGACATGACGACACGGCGCGGCGGATTCACGGTTGTCGAACTTCTGGTGACCACGCTGGTCGCGCTCGTCGTCATGGGTGCGGCTTACGCCGTGTACGTCGCGCAGTCCAAGAGCTACATCGCGGTGGACGATCAGGCGCAGTCATTGCAAAACGCCCGCGTTTCGCTGGAACAACTTACCCGCGAGATGCGCATGGCGGGCTTCGGCGTCGTCGGCCTCGAGACCGTCACCGATGCGAAGGCGGATGCGTTCACGTTCCGAGGCGATATCGACTCCGATGTTTCGACCGTTCTGTCCGCCAATGCGGCGGCGGGCGCGACGCAGATCCTCGTCAACCTCGACGACGCATCCGACACCGTGGAAGAAGGCGATTTCGTGTTCCTGCACAACGGATCGACCGTCGAGATGATTCCGGTGGACGAGGACAACCCGGTCGACATGTCTTCGGAGCCCGACAAGATCAATCTGGGGCGCGGCCTGGCGAACGACTTCGACACGGCCACGACCCTCGTCAAGACCGTCGAGACCACGTCCTACGGCTACAACTTCGGCACGCAGACGCTTTCGAAAAACGGAACGGCGACCGCCAGCAGCATCGCGAATTTCCAGCTTCGCTATTACGACGAAAACGGCACACAGCTCACACCCGCCTCGCTGTCGAGTTTGACGCAGGACCAACGCGCGTCGATCCGGCGCATCGAGGTCTCGCTCGAAACGCGCAGCGCGCTTTCCGAGGGACGCACCAAGTCCTATTCGTCCGCCGTCGATCTGCGCAACATGGGCAATCGGGGATTCTCGATCGACCAGTGCGCGCCCAATCCGCCGACGAATCTGTCGATCATCGAGGACGGCGTGTGCGGCGAGTTCAAGATCGGCTGGAATCCGCCCTCGGCCAACTCGTGCGACGGCAGCTCGCTGACGGACCTCGGCGGCTACAAAGTGATTTACGGCGAGTCGGGCCAGGGCGACTTCACGCCCGCGTACAACGTCTCCGACGGCGCCGCCGACGAGTGGGTGGTCGAGGACGCCCGCCTCGCGAGCGGCGTGACCTACGAAGTGCGCATGATCGCCTACGACCAGAGCTTCAACGAGAGCACCGACTCGACCGGCACCTCGTTCACGCTCACGGACGACGCGCGCCCGGATCCACCCACCGGGCTCGACGCCACGGCGGGAACCGGCGTGGTGAGTTTGACGTGGACCGCGTCGGCCTCGTCCGATGCCATGGGTTACCGCGTCTATCGCGGGACCTCGGCGGGATTCACGGTCTCTTCGCAGAACATGCTCGCCGACGAAAACACCCTTGGCGAAGGCGACACATCGTTTGACGACACGACCGCGCAACCCTGTACGACCTACTATTACAAGGTCACGACGGTGGACTGCGTGGGCGAGGGAACGGCGTCGGACGAGGCCTACGGCGACGGGTCCGGAGGCGAAACCGACTCCCCGGTTTCCGGAACTACCGACACCACCGCGGCCGAGTCCACGCCGACGCCTCCCGCGGCGGTCGCTCCCTTCGGCGCAACGGGCGGCGACAAAAAGGTCCAGCTCCAGTGGACGAACCCCGCCGACACCGACTTCGATCACGTCGTGATCCGCTGGTCCTCCGACACAACGCCCCTGACCATGACGCAGGGCGCCGAGCTGACCAGCGAGGGCGGCGCGCCGGGCGAGACGAAAGCCTATTCGCACGACAATCTGACGAACGGGACGTGGTACTTCTATTCGGCGTGGGCCTGCGATCGTTGCGGCAACTGCGGCGATCGCGTTTCGACCTCGGCCAAGGCCGACGCGCGCTCGCCGGTCGTTGAAATCACCTCGCCCGCCGAGGGGACGGTCATCACCAACGGGCAGCTCGTGTTCCAGGCGAAGGGATACGATCCGGACGAAACCACGATCTCCAACCCGCCGGACCTGGCTGCGGACAACGGCAAAGGCATCACGTCGATGATCTTCCACGTGACGCCGGATACGGGCACGTATCAATTCCCTCGGTCGGAGATGGCGAAGGAGTACTGCGGATTCGGGGGCGACTCGAACCCCTGCCCCGTGGGCGATGTGTCGCAGTGGTGCTCGGGCGAATACGACCTGTGGGTCTATGCGATCGACAACGAGTATCAGTACACGCAGTCGCCTTACAGCCACATCACGATCCAGAACGGCGGCATCGAGGCCGATGACGGCTACGGCGTCACGACGAGCGGGACCTACAACCAGGTCGTGACGTTCCAGCTCAAGAACACGACCGCGACCTCGGCCAAGGTCACGTCGATCAACCTCTCGTGGGACCGAGCCGACGCGAAGCTCAAGACCGTGAAAGCGCCGTCGGGTACGACGATCTGGACCGCGTCGCCGAGCCCGGTGGCCGGCCCGGTGGAGATCGAGGTTCCGTACGCGCTGTATCCGCAGATTTCGTCGAACGGTACGCTCGCGGTGGAACTGGAATTCGCCCGCCCGAGCACGACGCTTGCGATGAGCGCGCCGAGCGGATCGACGACGATCTCCGTCGCATCGACCTCGGGGATCAAGGTCGGCGACGTGCTCTATATCGGCAACTCGTCGCCCGCGACGGCGACCGTCACCTCGATGCTCGGCACGCAGATCACGCTCGCCTCGGCGCTCACGACGACGCGCGCGTCGGGCGAGCGCGTGGGCACGACGACATCCGACACCGACATGAACATGAAGGGCGCGACGATCACGGCGACCGTCGGCTACGAGCTCACGTCTTACGGACGCACCTGCGACAGCTCGGAAATGAGCTGGGTGATTTCGTCGGCGCCGCTGATCGCGCAGCCGTTCCAGGACAAGCCGGCGACCGACACGGCGATGTCGACGACCGTTTCGTCGATCCAGGTGCCCGAGTATCGCCCCGTGCCGGTGCACGTGGCGGTGACGGATTACTCGGGCACCGGCATCACGTCGACCACGCTGTACTACAAGGTCGATACGTCGATGGGCAGCACCGCGCCGTCGTCGGGGTACGCGACGTTGAACCTGGCCTACGACTCCGGCGACAGCCGCTGGGAAGGTACCATCCCCTATTCGTCCGACGCGCGCATGTGGGTTTACATCGTCGCCACCGATGGCAACGGCGCGACCGCGCGCAAGCCCGATACGGGCGCCTATACCTACGATCTGGCGAACGACACGACAGCGCCGGCGTGCCCGCTGGGACTTGTCGGTACCGTTCTGGCGAAGAAGCAGGTCCTGTTGCAGTGGAACAAGAACACCGAGGACGACATCGCCGGGTACAACATCTACCGGCGGTCGAACTGCGGCTCGTGGGCCAAGAAGTACACGTTGATCTCCGACCAGAACACGGCCTCGCCGGACGTGATCGACTACACCGACACGTTCTCGAGCATGAACACGGAAAGTACGTGCTACGGCTACTACATCCAGGCGCAGGACTTTTCCGGCAACAAGAGCGCCAACTGTCAGGTCTACCTGTGCAGCGCCGGGAGGTGCCCATGCGGTTCGTGATTCCAAACCACCTCCGAAAGTCCGCGACGACGCGGAGCGCCCGACACGGGGCGGTCATGATCATCGTGATGATGGTCATGGCGTCGACGCTGCTGATCGGCCTCGCGGGCATGGTCGTGTCGAACACCGACATGAAGATCACGTGGAACTACAAACGCAGCGCGCAGGCGTTTTTCGCCGCCGAGTCCGGCGTGCAGCGCGCCATCGCCGAGCTGCGTGAGGACAACTCGTGGATGGAAGGATTCGGGGATACCGACCAGAGCAACGGCAGCACGTATCAGGTCCAGGTGTCGTCCCTGACATCCCAACTGCTCAAGCTCGACAGTTACGGCGGCGCGGGTTCCAGTCGTCGGCACATCGAGGCCATCGTCAACGTCGACTCCGCCTTCGACCACGCCATCAACCTCGGCGGGGACCTGCACATCTCCGGCAAGCCGCGCGTTTCGACCGAGGGCATCCGCCTGAATGGAAACGCCTATTTCGACCTCGACAGCGGCACGCCCGCGCTCAACATGTACGCGCCAACCACGTCCTCGTTCACTTACGTGGATGGTTCGGAGACCGATCCGGTCAGTCGCGTCGAGACGCCCGCGCTCGATCTGAACGCGGCCAAGCTTTCGGACGACGACTGGGCGTTGCTGGAAAACAAAGCGACCGGCGCCCATCACTACGACACCGACGGCACCAGCGGCAACAAGAGCACGAACGTGACCTTCAACGACCTGAACTTCGCCAACGTGCCGGCCGACGCCGACGGCAAGCGGACGGTTTACGTGGACGGCGACGTGACCCTGCACGGGACCATCTCGGGCACCGGCACGATCATCGCCACCGGAAAAATCATGGGCACCGGCGGGTTCTACTCGGGCGGCGCGACGGTCAGCTTCATCGCCCGTGACGACGTGTTGCTGAACTTCGACACCAACGCGCAGTCGCAGCTCAACGGCCTCACCTACACCGAGGGCGACTACGAGATGCACGGCAAGATCAAGTACACCGGCGTCGTCACGGCTTTCGGCACGGCGATCATCCAGAACCCGTCGGAGTTTACGAACAACAACGACCCGAACTTCTGGTACACCTACTCGTCGGCGTACAACATCGTCTCCGACCCCATCGACATCCTCCTGTGGCAGGAGGTCATCGACTGACCGTGACCCTCACCCCTGCCCCTCTCCCGCCGGGCGGGAGAGGGGTGCCCCGAGCCTGTCGAGGGGCGGGGTGAGGGAGTCTCACTTGCCCCTTCGGGATTCGTGGCTATGTTGAACGGGCGCGCGGTCGTTGGCCGGCGCCCGTTTTGACGAGGAGTCCGCGATGCCCGAAATGGTCGTGAGTTTCGTCGGCAACCAAAGGGTGGTGGCCGACTACAAGGGATTTCAGATCGCCACCGATCAGCCGCCGCGCGCGGGCGGCGACGGTTCGGCCCCCGCGCCCTTCGATCTGTTCCTCGCGTCGATCGGCGCGTGCGCGGGGTTTTTCGTGCTCAACTTCTGCCAGACGCGCAAGATCCCGACCAAAGGAATCCGCGTTGTGCAAAACATCGACTATGACGCCGAAAAGCACCGCCTTGCGCGGGTGCTCATCGACATCCAGGTGCCGGTGGATTTTCCCGAGAAGTACTACCCGGCGCTCGTGCGCGCGGTGGAGCAATGCGCCGTGAAAAAGGCGATCAACGACCCGCCCGAATTCGTGACGCGAACGGTGGTCGCGCCGTAGCGCGTGGGCTTCAGATGGGCGTCGCCACCGGGCGAGCGGCGGGGACGACGTCGTCGAAGACCTGCGTATAGGCCGCGCCGATCACGCACACGACGAAGGGTGCGGTGACGAGCGCGCCGACACCGATCGAACCGCCCACGCCGTTGATGAGCCCGGTCGTGAATCCCAGCACCACCGCCATCAGCCAGTCGCTCTTGAAGTAAGCCCAGCTCGTGGAAAACATCTCGCCGATGGACTGATCGCGGTCGGCGATCAGCAAAATCGAGAATAGAAAAACGCCGCCGATCGCAAACGCGCCGAGCCCGCAGGTGAGCAGTACGACGGGAATGGCGATCAGACCGATCAACAGTATCGCGCCCCAATAGCGACCGAACTTCTGGAATCCCGCGAAGACGTCGTTGATCTCGACCTGCTCGCCGCGCGCCGCGCGAAGCCCCATCAGGGCCAGCCCCGCGAACATGGGCGGTGCGAGGATGATCGTCAGGGAGATCACGCCTGAAATCAGCGTCGCGACGATGAGCGCCACGATGTTCTTCGAGAATCCCGCCCAGCCCTGCTCGAATGCCTTGCCGAAGTCGATCTTGCCCACGCATCACCTCCAAGATCCGGCGATCGCCGGAAATTTGCCCTGACCGCGCCGATGATAGGCGACGCGGGTAGCGCGGGCAACATGGAATTTGCTTCGGATGCCTAACCGGCGGGGAACGGCGGCGGAGCTTCGCCCGCGAGCACCTCGTCGACGATGCCGATGAAATCGACGGCGGAGATGGGCTTTTTCACGCAGCGTGTCGCGCCGAGCCGCTCGGCCGCGGGGAGAAAATCGAGCAATGCGTGCCGCCCGCCGCCCGAAATGGCGATGAATTTCAGATCTGGGTACTCGCGACGCAGCTCGATCATCAATTCCAGCCCGTCTTTCTCGGGCATGATGATGTCGGTGATGACCAGATCGGCGGGGCCGCTGCGATAAACGCGCACTCCAGATGCCCCATCGTCGGCCTCGGAAACCTCGTGCCCGTGGTGTTCGAGTTCGCGGCGGATGACGCGTCGGATTTCCGTGTCGTCGTCGATGACCAAAATCTTCGCCATGAGCTGCCCCCGCACCGGCGGCGCGCGGTCGACGGATTTCGTCGACCGATTCGATCGCTTTCGTGACACCGTGACCGCATGCTGAGTAACGTCCGGACGATTGTCAACAATTTTCCTTGGGAATGACCAGACCTCGCGATACGCCGAATCGTCGCCGAACCGGTTTTTCGCTGTTTTTCCTTCGCCTCGGGCGCGCGGATTCGCCGTTGACAGCCCCGGGGACCGCTGCTAACCCTACGCCCCTATTTGGACTGGACGAGGACCCCGCCCGTTGGACGCCGATCTGCTCCTGCGCATTTTGATTCAGGTGCCCGCCCTGGTGCTGGCCGTGTCGTTTCACGAATCGGCCCACGCCTGGAGCGCGGACCGGCTTGGCGATCCGACCGGGCGGATGATGGGACGCGTGACGATGAATCCGCTGCGTCATATCGATCCGATCGGCTCGGTGCTGGTGCCGCTGGTGCTGGTGATGACGGCGGGATTCGCGTTCGGGTGGGCGAAACCGGTGCCCGTGAACCATGACAACCTCGGGCACGTCAAGCGCGACGCGGCGCTGGTGGCGGCGGCGGGGCCGGCCTCGAACCTGCTGTTCGCGCTGGGTGCGGCGCTGATGGTTCGCGTGTGGATGCCCGCGTTTCCCCACGCCACGTTCCTTCTCGAACCGCTATTCACGCTGTGCGCGGGACTCATCTGGGTCAACATCGCCCTCGCGGTCTTCAACATGTTTCCCCTGCCCCCACTCGATGGAAGCTGGGTGGCCGCGTCGCTCATGCCCGACGAATGGGCCGAGCGCTATCTCGCGATCGGTCAGTATGGATCTTTCATTCTCATTCTTCTCATCGCCGATCCGATGCGATGGGGCATCTTTCATAAGACGCTCGGTCCCGTGACGACGAAGCTCGTGACGTGGTCGTTTCGTCTCGCCGGGCTGTAGTCCGGCGCGTCACGGCGAAGGAGATTTCATGGCGATCAAGCGCGTTCTTTCCGGCATGCGTCCCACGGGACGGCTCCACCTCGGCCACCTGCACGGCGCGCTGGCGAACTGGCTCGCGCTGTCGCACGAATACGAGTGCTTTTTCTTTTCCGCCGATTGGCACGCGCTCACGTCCGACTATGCCGACACCTCGCGCATCGCGGCGAACACCCGCGAGATGGTGATGGACTGGCTCTCCGCCGGGCTCGACCCCGACAAATGCACGATATTCGTCCAGAGTCAGGTGAAGGAGCACGCCGAGCTGTACCTGATATTGACGATGTATACGCCCCTGCCGTGGGCGACGGGCTGCCCGACCTTCAAGGAGCAGCAGGAGCAGATTACCGACAAAGACCTGAACACCCTCGGGTTCCTCGGTTACCCGATCCTGCAGGCCGCGGACATCCTGATCTACAAGGCGCACTTCGTGCCCGTCGGCATCGATCAAGTGCCGCACATCGAGATCGCGCGCGACGTGGCCCGGCGATTCAACAACTTCTTCGGCGAAGTGCTGGTGCAGCCCGCGCCCAAGCTGACCGAGGTGCCCAAGATCCCCGGCACAGATGGCCGCAAGATGAGCAAGAGCTACGGCAAC
>CAZPJD010000065.1:0-14594 GCA_964586775.1 uncultured bacterium
CGCCCACGACGCCAGGTGGCGATGCGACGGGAAACGGCTCATGTCCGCACCGATCTCCGCGATGATCGAGGCGGCGGCGGTCGCGGACACTCCCGGAATCGTCTGAAGACGGCGGGCCGCTTCCTCGAAAGGGCGCATCAACTCCTCGATTTGACCGTCACAACGCACCACCGATTCGTCCAGCTCGTCCAGGTGAGGCATCAACTGCGAAATA
Source organism: uncultured bacterium (assembly GCA_964586775.1). GTDB lineage: Bacteria > Lernaellota > Lernaellaia > JACKCT01 > JACKCT01 > JADLEX01. The sequence goes on from CAZPJD010000065.1 coordinate 215, forward strand.
TCCGTTCAATTCATCCCTCATCATTCAATATTCGTCATTCATCACTCGTCACTCGCCGTGTCGCGTCACGTCGCCTACGCCTCGTCCGGCGGCACCCAGCCGCCGAACGCGCGTTCGAGTTCCAGCGCGGCGGCGACCGTCAAGTGGTCGTTGCCGGGGACGGACGCGCTTGATCGATCGCCGACTTCGGCTATTATGCAGTGGTAATGCACATTAGCCGAGTCCGGATTTGTCGATGACTTACCTCGCGCGCTCCATCGAAGGATTCGTCAAACGTGCCTCCCGACAGTTCCCCGTCGTGCTCGTGACGGGGGCGAGGCAAGTGGGTAGGACGACACTGCTGCGCCGGCTGTGCGAGAAACGGCGCCGGTACGTGACGCTGGACGATCCCTTGGCCCTCGCGCTCGCCCGCGACGACCCGGCTCTGTTCCTCCAACGCTTTCGGCCTCCGCTGCTCATCGACGAAATCCAGTATGCCCCGAACCTGATGCCCCTCATCAAGATGGAGTCCGATCTGAGCGGCGGCAGGGGCTTGTTCTGGCTCACGGGGTCCCAGCCCTTTCCGTTGATGCGCGGCGTCTCCGAGTCCCTCGCCGGGCGCGTCGCCGTGGTGCGTTTGATGGGGTTCTCGCATGCCGAGGCGACCGGACGGGGAACGCGCGCGGCGCCATTTCTGCCGGGCGACCGATCAAAGCGTCGTCACGCCTTGCCCGAGCCGCTGGGCCTGCGCGACCTCTACCGCCAGATCTGGCGCGGATCGTTTCCGGCCGTGATCGCGAACGGGGCCATCGATCGGGATCTGTTCTACGGGTCCTACATCCAGTCCTATCTGCAACGGGACGTGCGGGATCTGGCGCGCGTCGGCGACGAGCGCGCGTTTCTCCGATTCGTCCGCGCATGCGCCGCGCGGACCGGGCAACTCCTGAATCTCGCCGAACTGGCGCGCGACGCGGACGTGGCTCCCAACACCGCGAAGACCTGGCTGTCGGTTCTCGAAAGCTCGGGGCTGGTGTTCGGGCTCGAGCCGTATCTCACGAACGTGACCAAGCGTCTGGTCAAGACGCCCAAACTCTATTTCTCCGATACCGGCCTGTGCGCCTACCTGACCGAGTGGTCGAGCCCCGAGACGCTGGAGGCGGGCGCCATGTCCGGCGCCATTCTCGAAACCTGGGTGGTCGCGGAAATCCTGAAAAGCTACGCCCACGCGGGGCTTCGCGCGCCGCTATATCACTACCGCGACAAGGATCGGAAGGAGATCGATCTCCTGATCGTGAGGGACGGGATCGTCCATCCGGTCGAGATCAAGAAGACCGCGTCACCGGACCGGGGGGACGTGCGCAACTTCGAGTGTCTGGACAAGCTCGGCCTCAAGGTGGGCGCCGGCGCAGTGATCTGCCTCGTCCAGCAGGACTGGCCGCTAACGCCGACGGTCCGCGCTCTTCCGGCATCGTGGATCTAGGGCGAGTCCCGCATCGCTTCGCGCTGAACGACGGCGGCTTCGCTACGCCTCGTCCGGCGGCACCCAGCCGCCGAACGCTCGTTCGAGTTCCAGCGCGGCGGCGACCGTCAAGTGGTCGTTGCCGGGAACCGATGCGACCTGCATCCCCAGTGGCAGGTGGTGGTGGTTCAGGCCGAGCGGGACCTGCGTGACGGGGAAGGTCATCACGTTTAAGACAGCCGTGTAGACCCAGTTGAACGGACGCAAGAGCGGCATGTTGTGCCTCGGCGCGGGATAGGCGTGGGACGGGAAGAACATCAGCCCGTTCGGCCCGATCGCCTCTTCCAGTTCCTCGCGCAGGATGCGGCCTTCCTCGACGAATCGTTCGGCGCGTTTCGGCGTGAATTTCGGGAAGACCTCCATGATCGCCAGTACGAGCGCCGGGATCGTGTGATCGCTCGCGCCGACGCACCACTTCATCAGTTCCCACAGGCGGGGGATCTCGCGACCTTCGCCCATCGAGGCGCAGAAACTCTGCTCGCCCGACGCCGCGAGCATCGACGACCAGATCATGAATGCCTGCTTCATCCGATGAAAACGCATCGTCTTGATCGTCGCGCCGAGGCGCTCAAAGTGTTCGGCGGCTTTTTTCTGGACGACCTGCAGATCCATGCTCACGCGGATGCCCGAGTTGTCGGGCACGTTCAGGATGCGCACGGATTTCCAATCGACGCTTTGCGGATCGCCGAGCGGCATTTCGCGGCACCAGGCGTCGCCCTCGGCGGGACCCTTCATGATGTTCACGAGGGGCCACAGGTCTTCGGCGCGGCGGCAGATGGGGCCCGTGGACAGATACATGTTGGAGATGCCTTTGGGCACCGGGTGCTGGCCGATGTTGGGGATCAGTCCACCGCTACACTTGTGACCGAAGACGCCGTTGAAAAACGACGGCATGCGGATCGAGCCGCCGATGTCCGCGCCGAGGCCGAAGGGCGACGCGCCCGAGCCGATGATCGCGCCCTCGCCGCCGGAGCTGCCGCCGACGATGTGCGCAGCGTTGTAGGGGTTGCGTGTGCGTCCGTAGACCGTGTTGTGGGTCTCCATCCACATGCACAGTTCGGGGATGTTCGTCACGCCCATCGGGATCGCGCCGGCCTCGCGCATGCGACGCACCGTGATGGCGTCGCGGTCGGCGACGATGCCGCGCCGCCGAGCGAGACCCGACGTATTCGGCATGCCCGTGAGCCAAAACGCCTCTTTGATGGTGCACGGAACGCCGTGATAGGTCGGCACTCGCTCGGGTCCGACCTTGGCGAGCGTGCGATCCGCCTCGCGCGCCTCATCCATGGCGGCGTCGAAACGATCCTTTACAACGGCGTTGAGGACGGGATTGACCTGCCGGACGAGATCGATGTGCGTCGCGACGACCTCGGCGGAGGTCGCCTCCCGCTCGCGGATTTTTCTCGCGAGTTCGAGACCCGAAAGTTTCAACAGGGGATGCACCACGTCACCTCGGATTTCATTGGAAAAATCGATCGCGCGCCCGCCGGTACGATAGTCGCGCCACGCGAAAGTGCAAGTTTGATCCGGTCGAAGTTCAGTTCGTCTGGACCGATGCGAAGATGCGATCGGCTTCGGCGAGGATGGTGTCGAAGCCGCGCGGATCGGCGTGACCGTGCACGCACCCGCAGCCGATGCCGGGCCGCCCTGAGCCCAACTTGTGATCACCGCGAGACGTACCCCCGCTTTTTTCGCGCGGGATCCACATCGAGTTTCTCCCGAACGATTTCCATCGGGCAACCGAATCCCGACCATTCCCACCCCCGGGATTCACTTTTTTCGCGACACCGAATATTTCCGTCCCTCAATTGGGATGAAGCTTGCCCGCGGGATTGACACGAAACGTGGAAATCCTTAAGAAAAATCAAGGAATTCGTGGAATTCCCGCGCTGTGTCCATTCGCTCCCTCCGGGTCGAGGCTCACTTGGAAATCGACGAATCCCAGGCGATCGACGCATCCGCGAAACTCCTTTCCGGGCAGCGAATCGCCGTTCTCGCGACGAGCGACACCGGGCATCCGCACACGACGTTGATCGTTTTCGCGTCGGGCGAAGACCTGCGCACGCTCGTGTTTTTTCTCGACCGTGAGCACCAGACCTATCGCAATCTGAAGGCCGACGGCCGCGTTTCGCTGATGATCGACGCGCGCGTCGGAGCCGACGACATTTGGTCCGTCGAGGCCCTGCGCATCAATGGCGTGGCGTGGGAGCTGAAAATCGGCCCCGAGCGCGACCGGTTGCGCGCACGTTATCTGGAAAAAAATCCCGATATGGAGCCTTTCAGCGGTGAGAACACCACCGCGATGTTCAAGGTCACGGTGGATGCGGCCCGGTACATCCGAAGTTTCGCGGAGTCTTTTGACGTCGGGATTTGACCCCGACGAATTCCCGTTGAAAATGCTTGGGCGTGGGTGGGGACGGTTCCTTGGCGGCTGTGGTGTGATTCGAGTAGCAGCGGTTTTTCCGCAAGGGGTGAGCACATGGCGAAGTACGTTTACCAGTTCGGAGGCGGCCGGTCCGACGGCAAGGCCGAGATGAAAAACCTCCTGGGCGGCAAGGGCGCCAACCTGGCCGAGATGAGCAATCTCGGCATTCCCGTCCCCGCGGGATTCACGATCACGACCGAGGTCTGCACCTACTATTACCGAAATAAAAATTCGTATCCCGCCGAGATCGAGGCGCAGGTCAACGCCGCGCTGGCCGCCGTCGAGAAGATCATGGGGCGCAAATTCGGCGATCCCGACAACGCGCTGCTCGTGTCGGTCCGCTCGGGCGCCCGCGCGTCGATGCCCGGAATGATGGACACGGTGCTGAACCTCGGTATCAACGACGCCATCGTGAAGGGGCTCGCGAAGCGCAACGAGCGCGCGGCGTGGGATTGCTACCGCCGGTTCGTGCAGATGTACGGCGATGTCGTGCTCGGCCTGCGGCCGGTGGAGAAGACCGAGATCGACCCCTTCGAGGCGATCATCGAGCGCGTCAAGCACAAACGACGCATCACGCAGGACCTCGACATGACCATCGAGGACCTTCAGGAACTCGTCCGCCTTTTCAAGATCGAGATCAAAAAACGCACGGGCCGTGATTTTCCCGAGGATCCCCGCGCGCAACTCTGGGGCGCGATTGGCGCGGTGTTCGGGTCGTGGATGAACGACCGGGCGAAGGTTTATCGACGGCTGAACCGCATCCCCGAGGATTGGGGAACGGCGGTCAACGTGCAATCGATGGTGTACGGCAATATGGGCGACGACTGCGCGACCGGCGTCGGCTTTTCTCGCGATCCCGCCAGCGGCGCGAAGCTGCTCTACGGAGAGTACCTGACAAACGCGCAGGGCGAGGACGTCGTCGCGGGTATCCGCACGCCCAAGCCGATCGAGCAACTCAAGAAGGAGATGCCGGCGGCGTACAAGGAACTCGACGCGATCGTGACCAAGCTCGAACGCCACTATCGCGACATTCAGGACATCGAATTCACCATCGAGGCCGGGCGGTTGTGGATGCTCCAGTGCCGCGTCGGCAAGCGCACGGGTTTCGCCGCGTGCCGCATCGCCGTCGATCTCGTGAAGGAAGGACTGGCGACGCCCGAGGACGCGCTGGTGCGTCTCGTGCCCGACGCCAACGCCCTCGATCAGTTGCTCAAACCGGTCTTCGATCCCAAGGACAAGAATCGCGCGAAGGGCGAGGGCCGGCTCGTCGCCAAGGGACTCGCCGCCGGACCCGGCGCGGCCTGCGGACGCATCGCGTTTCACGCGGAAGACGCGGTGGCACTCGCGGCCAAGGGCGAGCCGGTGGTGCTCGTGCGAATGGAGACGAGCCCGGAGGACATCCGCGGAATGGACGCCGCCCTCGGCATTCTCACCGCGCGCGGCGGGCAGACCTCGCACGCGGCGCTGGTGGCGCGGCAGATGGGCAAGGTCTGTGTGGCGGGTTGCTCCGAGCTTGTCATCAACTACGCGACCGGAAAGATGAACGTGAAGGGCAAGATGGTACGCGCCGGCGATTTCATCAGCATCGACGGATTCACCGGCGAGGTGATGATCGGCCAGGTCAAGGTCATGCCGTCCGAGGTCAAACAGGCACTCTTCGGGAAAGGGCAGGCGGCCGCCAAGGCGCGCAAGTCGGTGACGTTCGTCGCGTACGATCAGCTCATGAAGTGGGCCGACCGGCATCGCCGCCTACGCATTCGCACCAACGCAGACCAACCCGATCAGGCGGCTGAGGCCGTCGTGTACGGCGCCGAAGGCATCGGACTGTGCCGCACCGAACACATGTTCTTCGGCGGCGATCGCATCGTCGCCGTTCGCGAGATGATCATCGCCGACGATCTCAAGGGCCGCGAAAAGGCCCTCGCCAAGCTGCTTCCGTATCAGCGCAAGGATTTCGTCGGCATTTTCCGCGCGATGGGTGCGCGCCCGGTGACCGTGCGCCTGCTCGATCCGCCGCTGCACGAGTTCCTGCCGCACACGAAAAAAGAGGTCGAGGAACTCGCCCGCGTCGTTGGCCTGCCCGCGAGGCTCGTCGCGACCAAGGTGCAGGCGCTGCACGAAGCGAACCCGATGCTCGGCCATCGCGGCTGCCGCCTCGGCATCACCTATCCCGAGATCTACCTGATGCAGGTGCGGGCCATCGTCGAGGCCGCCGTCGCGGTGCGAAAGAAGTATCGTGTGGCGTGTGTGCCCGAAATCATGATCCCGCTCGTCGGCACCTACAAGGAACTCGCCATTCTGCGCGAGCGCTGCGAGGCGCTGGCCGTCGACATTCTGAAGAAGTCCAGGGCCGAGATCGAAATTCCCATCGGGACCATGATCGAGCTTCCGCGCGCGGCGGTCACCGCCGATCGCATCGCGTCGGTGGCCGACTTCTTCAGCTTCGGCACCAACGACCTGACGCAGACCACCTTCGGGCTCTCGCGCGACGACGCCGGCAAGTTCCTGCCGTTCTACGTCGAGAACGACATCCTGCCCGAGGATCCCTTCGTCTCGATCGACGTCGACGGCGTCGGCGCGCTCGTGGCGATGGGCGTCGAGAAGGGCCGGTCGGTCAACGGCAAGCTCAAGGTGGGAATCTGCGGCGAACACGGCGGAGATCCCCGAAGCGTGCATTTCTTCCACAAAACCGGCCTCGACTATGTGTCCTGCTCGCCGTCGCGCCTACCCATTGCGCGTCTGGCGGCGGCGCAGGCGGCCATCGCGAATCGATAGGGGAAAAACCATGGCGACGATTCAGACCATCAAGGCGCGGGAGATTCTCGACTCGCGCGGAAATCCCACGGTGGCCGCGCGCGTCACGCTCAGCGACGGCGCTTCGGCCGAGGCGATGGTGCCGTCGGGCGCGAGCACCGGCACGCACGAGGCGGTGGAACTGCGCGACGGCGACAAGAAACGCTATCTGGGCAAGGGCGTGCTGGGCGCCGTGGCGAACGTCAACGACAAGATCGCACCGCGCCTGCGCGGCATGGACGCGTCGGCGCAGGAAGAGATCGACCGGACGATGATCGAGCTCGACGGCACGCCCAACAAGGGCGCGCTCGGCGCGAACGCGATCCTCGCGGTGAGCATGGCCGTGGCGCGCGCACACGCGGCGTCGTCGGGCGTCGAGCTGTTCCGATCGATCGCGCGAAGCGACGAGGCGACACTGCTGCCGGTCCCGATGATGAACGTGATGAACGGCGGGCAGCACTCGACAAACAACGTGGACATCCAGGAATTCATGATCGTGCCGGCGGGCGCGCCGAGTTATCGCGAGGCGCTGCGCTACGGCGCCGAGGTCTTTCACGCGCTCAAGAAGGTGCTAGTAGAAAAGGGCTACAGCACGGGCGTCGGCGACGAAGGTGGATTCGCCCCCGACTGCAAGAGCAACGAGGAGCCGCTCCAACTCATCACGACGGCGATCGAGAAGGCGGGATTCCGGCCGGGCGAGGACGTCTTTTTTGCGCTCGACGCGGCGGCGTCGGAGTTCTGTCGCGACGGCGCGTACACGATGGAAGCCCAGGGGATGAAGGGCGTATCGTCGGAAGAGATCGTGTCGTTTTACGAACAGCTCGTCGACAAGTACCCGATCCTGTCGATCGAGGACGGACTGTCGGAGGACGACTGGGCGGGGTGGAAACTCCTGACCGATCGCCTCGGCAAGAGGATTCAGCTCGTCGGCGACGACCTGTTCGTCACCAATCCGGTACGGTTGGCGGAAGGCATCGAAAAGCAGATCGGTAACAGCATCCTCATCAAGCTCAACCAGATCGGCACGGTGACGGAGACGGTGGACGTCATCCGCCTCGCCGCGAAGAACTCGTACACGCAGGTCGTTTCGCACCGGTCGGGCGAAACGTGCGACACCTTCCTGGCTTCGCTCGCCGTCGCGTGCAACACGGGTCAGATCAAGACGGGCTCGCTGTCGCGATCGGAGCGGCTCGAAAAGTACAACGAGCTGCTGCGCATCGAAGAGGAACTCGGCGCACGCGCGCGTTGGATCGGCCTGAACGCATTCCCCCGCTGATCGCAGACGGTCGGAGACACGAAAGGACGCCGGTTCGCCGACGTCCTTTTTCTTGATCCGCCGAAAGGTCAGATCGCGGCGAGCGCGTCGCCGAGATCGGCGATCAGATCCTCTTTCGCCTCGATGCCGATCGAGAGGCGAATATTGGCGGGCGTGATGCCCGCGGCCTTGCGCGCCGCCGCCGTCATCGATGCGTGGCTCATCGTCGCGGGGATTTCGAGAAGCGAATGAACCCCGCCCAGCGATTCGGCGAGCGTGAAGAGCTTCACCCGGCGCACGAACGCGTCTGCCGCAGCCGCCCCGCCCGCGATATCGAACGACATCATGCCGCCGGGCCCCGCCATCTGGCGCCGCCCGAGGTCGTACTGCGGGTGATCCTCGAGGCCGGGGTAGTACACGTGCTTGACCTTACGGTGCGTCGCGAGGAACTCGGCCACGGCCAGAGCATTCTCCTGATGCGCCGCCATGCGCAGCGGAAGCGTCTTGATGCCGCGCAGCACCAGATACGCGTCGAACGGCGAGCACGCGGTGCCGAGCGCGTTGGTGAGGTACGCGATGTCCTCGCCGCGCTTCGCGTCGCGCGCGATGATCGCGCCGCCCACCACGTCGCTGTGGCCGTTCAGGTACTTCGTGGTCGAATGGACGACGACATCGACGCCCAGATCGAGCGGCCGCTGTAAAACCGGCGTGCAAAACGTGTTGTCGGCGATCGTTACGAGCTTCCTTTTCCTCGCAATGTTCACGATCGCGGCGATGTCGACGATGTTGAGCAACGGATTGCTCGGCGTTTCGATCCAGATGCCCCGCGTGCTTGGACGGATCGCGTCCGTCACATTTTTCGGATCGCGCATGTCGACGAAGCTGACGGCGACGCCATGGCGGCTCGCGACCGACGAGAGCAGGCGGAAGGTGCCGCCGTAGATGTCGTGGCCCGCGATGAGATGGTCCCCCGCGCGGAACATGAAGAGCACCGTCGTGATCGCCGACATGCCCGTGCAGGTCGCCCGCGCCAGTGCGCCGCCCTCGATCGCGGCCAGATTCTCCTCCAGCGCCGCCCGCGTGGGGTTGCCCGAGCGCGTGTAGTCGTATCCGGTCGTCTTGCCGGGTTCGACGAACGCGAACGTGGACGTGGGATAGATCGGCGTCGCCACGGAACCCCAAGCGGGGTCCTTCTTCGCGCCCGTGTGAACGCACGTCGTGCTGAAACGATAACCTTTGGGCTTCGACATCGTCGAATCTCCATCACAGGAAGTGTCGAAAAGCCGCGTCTGGTATCACGGCTTTGCGGAGCGGATCAAGCGGTGCGGATCACACCGCCCGAATCACGAAGCCGGGGCGACGCGAAGAAGTCGATGAATCCGCAGACGTAAAGCGTCCACACGATGCGGAAAAGCTGCTGCGTTGTGATGCGCATGGTGACGGCGATGTTGCGATATTCCACGTCGGCGACACGGATGGGATTCCAGATGCGATCGACGTGCGGCGCGATGCGCAGCTCGTGAACGGGAAAAAACGGGATGTCGGGCAGACCGACGTAGGTTCGCTCCACGTCCTCGCGCCGCTCCTCGGCCGGAAGGTAGTCGTAGTTTTTCCAGTACACGTCGAACATCAGCTTCGGCAGGCGAACGTCGGCCGGCCGGAAGTGCTCGCGCAGGTTTTCGACGTCGGTGAACGACCAGACGCCTCCGGACCATTGCAGCAGTTCGCTGAGCTTGAGCTCGACCTGGATCCCCAGATACTTTTTGACCTCCTGCGGCCCGAGCACGCCGATCTCGATCAGCGCGTCGCCCTGCAGGATTCCCTTCGCCTTGCGCACTTCGAGCGAACGAAGCACCTCGTCTTCCTGGATGCGTCCGACGCGCTGCAGGATGCGGCCCAGGCACTCGCCCGGATTGAACGGGCGCGAAGTGACCTGGAGCAGGTCGCCGTGATCGAAGTAAAGGCTCTTGTAACGGCCGCCCGTGGTCAGGAAACGCAAAACACCACTGCCGCGCTCGCGGTGCGTCTCTCCGATGATCTTGGCGACATCATCGGGATTCCACGGCTTGCCGATCAACTGCTCGGCAGGCTCTTCGCGTCGGGCCGGTCGTCGCGGCTCGCGCTCGGCGCTCTCGCGCTTCTTCCGGCGCGGTTCCGCCGGAATGGGTTGCAGCGACGGCAGACGAATCAGGTCGAGCGCCGCGAGGTGCTCGACGGCCGATTCCATTTCGTCGATGGGAATGCGCAGCGATTCGCGGATCACGCGCAGCGACGCGAGCCCGTTGACGCGCGCCAGAATCGCCGCCTGCGTGGCGGAGAGCGTCACGCTCAGGTCGGCGAAGTCGACGTCGGTGTTCAGGGTCGGAACGCTGTCCCAGTCGCGAATCACGTAAAGTCCAACTCGCCAAGGTGTAGAGGGCTGAATATCAACGGGGCGTGACCCTGTAAAGGACCACACCGAATCTCCCGCGGATTCCTCGAGCATTCGAATCGGAATCGTCAGATCGTTGCACGCGCTCGGGAATCCCACTACGCTCAAATGTCTTTGCGTCTTGGGAACCCAATGATGAGAGATCGGATTCGAAAAGTCTGGCGCGCGCTCTGGCACGGGTTCTGGGCGGCGCTCTATGGCGCCATCGAGCGGCGCGCGCGGCACAACAGCGTGGTGATCCGGATCGAGGGGTCGTATCCCGAGGTCGTGCCGTTCTCGGTCTGGCGATACTTCAAGCGCGATCGGCGCGACTTTCCCCGGCTTGTCGAGAGTCTGCGCCAAGTGGCGTCCGATCCGAAGATCGAGACGCTGGTCATCGTCGTTTCCCACAGTCGTATGGGTCTCGCACGGACGCAGGAGGCGGCGCGGTTGGTGCGTGCCGCGCGCGCGGCGGGAAAAAAGACCATCGCGGTCGTCGAATCCGCCCACACACCGGACTACGCCATCGCGGCCCAGTGCGAGCGCGTGGTGGCCGTTCCGGGCGCGCTGCTCTTCGTCACGGGGCTCGCGTTCGAGTCGCTCTTCGTCAAGGACCTGCTCGACCATCTCTCCGTCGAGCCCGACCTTCTGCACGAGGGCCGTTACAAGAGTGCGGCGGAAACGCTGATGCGCTCGGGTCCGTCGCGTGACGCCGACCGCATGATGAAAGAACTGCTCGCCGACGTGCACCGCGAGTTGATCGACCTGATCGCCTCGGGGCGCGGAGTGGATGCCGCGCGTGTGCGCGAGTGGATCGACGGCGGACCCTACGGTTCGGCCGACGCAAAGGTCGCGGGGCTCGTGGACGACGTGGCGTATTGGGACGAGGTGCGCTCCGGCCTCGGTTTCGACAACGGCAAACGGCGCTTCGTCGCCGCGCATCGGCATCATCGCATCCACACCCACATCGAGCGCCACACGGCTCTGGCCAAGTCCGCGCCGGTCGTCGCCATCGTCACGGCGGCGGGTCCGATCGTCGATCGCTCGGGGCGACAGAGCGGCGCGCAAATCACGCCCAAGGCGCTGGGCCGCGTGCTGCGTGCGCTGCGCCGCGACAACGAGGTCAAGGCGGTGGTTCTGCGCGTGGCGTCGCCGGGCGGATCGGGATCGGCGAGCGACCTGATCCATCGCGAGCTGATGCGTCTGAAGAAAAAGAAGCCGCTCGTCGTCTCGATGGGCGACGTGGCGGCGTCGGGCGGATACTACCTCGCCATGGCGGGCGACGTGGTCTTCACCGAGTCGGCCACGCTCACGGGCTCGATCGGCGTGATCTCGGGAAAGGTCTCGTTGCGCGGCCTCTACGACCGGATCGGCGTGAAGAAGACCGTGTATCGCGGGGGCGCGAACGCCGCGATCATGTCGGATTACGGGACGTTTTCGGACGGCGAACGAAAGCGCATGAAGGCGCTGAATCGCGAGTTCTACGAACTGTTCAAGTCGCGAGTCGCGTCGTCGCGCCAGATGTCGGCCGACGACGTGGAAGAGCGCGCGCAGGGGCGCGTGTGGAGCGGCGCGGCGGCCGTCGAGCGACATTTGGCCGATCGGGTTGGCGGGCTGCGCGACGCGATCGACGAGGCGATTCTCCGCGCCAAGTCGGGGCCGATCGCCCTCGTCGAACACGTCCACTACGTGCGCGAACCGTGGATGTCGTTTGGATCCCTGCCGATCGCGGCCCAGATGTCGCCCGCGATCGCGACGCTCGGCGATCTTGTCGGCGAATGGACGGCGCTCTACGAAGAATTGTCCGTCGTTCGTCTCGAACCGACGTGCCTGGCGATCTCGCGCCCGCGGCCCGTCGATTCGGACGAGTGGTGAGCCGCAATCAGTCGTCGCGACCCATACCCGACAGCAGCACCAGACGCACCAGTTCGATGATCGCCACCAGCGTGGCCGCCACGTAAGTCATCGCCGCGGCGGATAGCACCTTCTTCGCGCCGCCGATCTCGCTTTCCACCAGAATGCCGGTGTCGGAAAGGACGCGAATCGCGCGCGAGCTGGCGTTGAATTCGACGGGCAACGTAACGAGGTGGAAGAGTACGGCGAAGGCGTAGAGCACGATGCCGATCTTGAGCAGGATCGGGATCTGGAACAGGAATCCGCCGATCACGAGCGGCCACAGCAACGTGCTGCCGAGATTCGCCACGGGCACGAGCTTCGCGCGAATGGCGAGCGGTGTGTAACCCTGCGCGTGCTGGAGCGCATGACCGGCCTCGTGCGCAGCCACGCCGACGGCGGCCAGCGAATGGCTGTTGCCGACCTCGGGCGATAGGCGCAGCACGCGGTCGCGCGGGTCATAGTGGTCCGAGAGCTTGCCGTGGATGCCCTCGATACGCACATCGTGAAGCCCGGCGCGGTCGAGCACCATGCGCGCGGCCTGCGCACCCGTGAGCCCGCGGGCCGACGGAACCTTCGACCACTTCTTGAAACTCGAATTCACGCTCCACTGGGCCCAAATGCCCAGCAAAATCGCGGGGATCAGCAGAACAAACGTCGGATCGTAGAACACGTTTCACTCCTGGGGCCCGGATATCCCGAACCGTCAGACATAAAGATAAGGCCGGATGTTCCAAAGTCAAACCGAATGGCCGCGAACCTCACACGACGTTGAAGACCACGCGACGCGCGTGCTAGTTTCGCGGCACGGGGATGCAAATGGAAACGCGGCAAGCGCGCGAGCGCGCGAACGAACTTCGAGCGGCGATCGCGCACCACAACGACCTGTACTATCGCCAGGACGCGCCCCAAATCAGCGACGCGGATTACGACGCGCTCATGCGCGAGCTCGCCGATCTCGAAACCCGATTCCCCGAGATCGCCGCGCCCGATTCGCCGACAAAAACGGTCGGCGCGAAGCCCGCGGAGAAGTTCGAGAAGCACGCCCACGCGACGCCGATGCTCTCGCTGGCCAATGCCATGAACGCGGGGGAACTGCGTGAGTTCGACGCCCGCGTCCGTCGCCAGTTGGAGTGGCCGCCCGAACAGCCGGTCGAATACGTCGCCGAGCTCAAGATCGACGGGTTGGCCGTGGAACTCGTTTACGAGAACCGCCGGCTCGTCGCCGGTTCGACGCGCGGCGACGGCTCGGTGGGCGAGCTCATTACGCGCAACCTGCTGACCATCGCGGCGATCCCGCGCGAGCTTGGGCCGGATGCGCCGGAAACGCTCGACGTGCGCGGCGAGGTCTACATGAAAAAGAGCGATTTCGCCGCGCTCAACGTCCGCCGTGAGGAAGAGGGCGAGCCGACCTTTGCGAATCCGCGAAACGCGGCCGCCGGATCGCTGCGTCAGTTGGATCCGGGGGTGACCGCGTCGAGGCCGCTTTCGATTTTTCTCTACGGGCTCGGCCGCACGGGCGATTTGCGCATCGAAACGCACGAAGACTGGCTGAGGCGGCTCGCGGGATGGGGTTTTCCCGTCAACGCCGAGCGGCGACTTTGCGCGGACATCGACGCGGCGGTCGAATATTACGAGTCGATCCCCTCGATTCGCGGGGATTTGCCATTCGACATCGACGGCGTGGTCGTCAAGGTGAACCGGCTCGACCTTCAGGACCGGCTGGGGATTTTGTCGCGGAGCCCGCGCTGGGCCGTTGCCGCGAAGTTCCCCGCGCAGCAGGTGCGCACCGTCGTCGAGGCGATCGACATTCAAGTGGGACGCACCGGGGCGCTCACGCCGGTCGCGCGTCTCAAGCCGGTCCTGGTCGGTGGCGTGACCGTGTCGAATGCGTCGCTGCACAATCAGGACGAGATCGATCGGCTCGGCGTGCGTGTCGGCGACACGGTGGTGATCCAGCGCGCGGGGGACGTGATCCCCGAGGTCGTCTCCGTCGATTTCGACGCGCGTCCGGTCGACACGTCCGCGTTTTCGATTCCCGACATGGTTGCGAATCATTGCCCCGTGTGCGGCGCGGATGTCGTGCGGCTTCCCGACGAGGTGGCG
>CAZPJD010000066.1:0-22236 GCA_964586775.1 uncultured bacterium
GCTGCTCGACGTGGACATGCTGCTTCAGATTCCGTACGAGGCGCTGGTCATCCCCACCATGACGGCCGCGGAAGCGAAGAACAAACGACTGCCGACCGAGCAGGAACTGCGCGATTTTCTGCGCGATCAGTTCGTCGCGAATTTCGACGGCAAGCCCGCGAAGATCGACGTGGAGTTCGTCTCGCTCACGAAAAACGACATCGGCTACTGGACGCAGACGACGATTCCGCCGCGCTCGTTTCGGCTCGCCGGGCGCGTGCCGGGCGGCGCGTCGAAGTTCTCGCTCAAGGCGTCGGCGCACTTCGGCGTGGTGTCGCTGTCGCTGCGTCGCGAGGGCGCGGGTATGGCGACGCAAAAGACCGTCTTCCCCGGCACCCCGAGTCCCGACTGGAACTTCACCGGCCCCTGATCTCGTCGCTGCTTCTCACCACTCGGGACCGATCCACCCCAGGTGACGCATCATCCAATAGGGCAGCATGTAGTCGTGCCCGCTGCGTTCGCGGCCGTTGTCGTCGCCGCCATCGAGGCCATAGGGGCTACGGTGCCAGATGCACATGTCGGGGATGCGCAGATTCGCGGGTAGCGGGTCGAGCGCCCAGTCGGTCTTTTCGGGATTCACCTCGATGTCGGGGTTCGCGCTGTTCTGGATGTACCGGTCGCGCAGAGGCGCATCGACGAAGACATCCATCTGGCGGATCGCGCGGATCACCGCGCCGGGGTCGCGCTCGCCCGTCGATGACAGATACCACGACGTGAAGGTGGGGTTCTCCTCGACGCCGCCGCGCCGCCACGCGAGGCCGTCGCCCGATTCCCACAGCAGGTTGCGGAATCCCGCGATGTACTGCTCGCGCAGCGCCGGGCCGTCTTCGAGACTCGTGAGCACGTACATGTTCTCGAAGCCCATGTACACGTTGTAGTGCTTGGTCTCGTAACCGAGGTACACCCACAGGAACCGCTCGACGTTGTTCGGGCAACCGCGCGCGACGAGATCCTGATAGTACTCGCCGAAGCGCGGCTCGTCGGACACGCGCCCGGCGAGGCGCATCCACGCAAGGCTCGCGGCGGACGTCAGGCCATTGGGCACGGGCCAGCCTTCGAGCGAGAAACAACGGAAATCGCCGAATTGCGTCGGCGCGCCGTCGGCGTCGATGATGCGAAAATCGTTGTCCCACATGTGATCGGCGACTTCTTCCACCGTGCGGCGGATGTCGGCTCGCACATCCTCGTCGGGGACGAGATCATACGTTGTCGCAAGCCCCACCAGCTCGCCCGAATACTGGTCGATGCTCACATCGCCCTTCCAGTAGTAGTCGGCGAACTCTCCCTCGCCCTCATGGTCG
The DNA here is from genome assembly GCA_964586775.1 of uncultured bacterium. Lineage (GTDB taxonomy): Bacteria > Lernaellota > Lernaellaia > JACKCT01 > JACKCT01 > JADLEX01. Next base: position 1,341 of record CAZPJD010000066.1, read on the forward strand.
TCGTTCACGGGCCAGAACTGCGTGAACTCGTTCGGCGCCATCGGCGCGTCTTTGGGCATGTAGCTGCGCGACAGCAGCCCCGGCACGCCGTTGACGCGGTTGAGCAGATCCAGCCCGCGCACGTGCGTGCGCACGTTGTCGAGCGCGTCTTCGGTCTGCTCGACGGCGTAGCGAAATGCCGCGCCCGCCGAGGCATTGCCGTGGATGAAGCACGCGTCACCGAGGTCCGAAAACCAATAGTCTCCGCCCACGTCGTCGGGGTTGTCGGCCGTGACGGTGAGCCCGTCGCTGTTGTGGCGGGCGAGATAGACCTCCTGATACGCGCGGGCGCGTTTCAGCAGCGGTCCGTCCTCGGTCGGGTCGCCCACGCGGATGCCGAACGCCTCTCGCGCCGTTTGCGGCTCGGTTGAGGAATCCGTCGCCTCGACGACGAACAGGTAGAGCGTCTCGTCGTCGTCGAGCGGAGTGCCTGTGAGCACACCAGTGGCGGCATCGAGCGACAACCCCTCGGGCAGCTCGCCGTCGACGACCGCCCAGCCGAGGTAGGGCTCAACCCCTCCCTGCGCCGCGAAGGTGTAGGTGTAAGCCTCGCCTGGCTCGGCGACCGGCGGGAACTCGTGGACGATCGCGAGGGGATCGGGCCCGTCGGTGTCGTCATCGGGCAGCGGCGGCCAGGTGTCGTCGTCGCCGGAGTCGTCATCCGTGTCGTCGTCGCTCGAGTCATCGTCCGCGGAATCGTCGTCGGAGTCATCGTCGGGCGTAGGCGAACCGGAGTCGTCGTCGTCGCCTCCGCAGCCGGCCGAGAGAGTGAGTACTGCAATCACGAAAAGGACTCTGAAAGGGAATTTCATGGAACGCCCCGTTGCGCGGTCAATCCGTTCATCACGCTCGCGTTCACGCTACCGAAGTTCGCGGCGGGCGGCAAACCTCGTGCGCGCCGCCAAAGAAAAACCGCCGTGATGTCACGGCGGTTTTTCGAGCACTTCGGCCTTTGGATTACGGAAGCAGCAGCGGCTCCTGTACGCCGTCCGGATCGTCCGAGCAGGTCGATCCCGCGCTGTCGCACGGCAGCGGATCGCCCACGGCCAGCAGCGCCGCCTTGACCTGCGTGGGCGTGTACGACGGATTCGCGGCCTTGATGCGCGCCGCCGCGCCGGCCACGTGCGGGCTCGCCATGCTGGTTCCGCTCATCGTGGCGTAGACGCTGCCTTTGTAAGTCGAATAGATGCCGACGCCGGGGGCGATAATGTCCACGTCGTGCCCGTAGTTCGAGAAGCACGCGAACGAGTCGTCCACATTCTCCGTGCACGAACTGAACGCGAAACTGCCCGTGCCCAGGCGCCCCGGCAGACCGTCGAAGTCGGCGAGCGCCGACACCGTGATGACCTCGTCATACGCGGCGGGAAGCGACAGGCCCGCATCCTTCTTTTCGTTGCCCGCGGCGACGACGAACGTCACACCCGCTCCCACCGCCGAGCAGATCGCCTTGTGATACGAATTCGTCGAGGTCGAGCAGCTCTGGCCGTCTTTGTCGTCGGAACCGGACCCACCGAGACTCATATTGGCGACCTCGATCGTGGCCGCGTTGCGCTTCACCCAGTCGATGCCCTGAATGACGCCCGAGGTGGTGCCCGAGCCGTTGCGGTCGAGCACCTTCACCGCGTGAAGCCGCGCACCCGGCGCGGTGCCGACCACGCCGATGCCGTTGTCGATCGCCGCCGCCGAGCCCGCGACGTGCGTGCCGTGGCCGTTGTCGTCCGCGCCGCCGGTCTTGCAGTCGCGCGTCTTGCGGTCGAGGGTGCGGCAATCGACGCCCTTCACCACGTAAAGGTCTGGGTGGTTGAGCTGGATGCCGGAGTCGATGATCGCGATGTCCACATTCACCGACGTGCCGTTCAGCACCACGTCGAACTCGCTGCGCGCGATGCCCGTGGGAATCGTCTGCGCGTTCGCGCGCACGACCGTGTCGGGCTCGATCGCGATCACGTCCTTGTCGCGTTGCAGTGCGCGAAGCTGCGCCGGTTTGAGTCGTGCGGCGAAGCCCTTGAGCGCATGATTGTACGCGTTTTTCGGCGAGAGGCCCCGCGCGAGGGCGAAGTCCAGCGAATCCTTCACCTGCGGGCGCAGGGTGATGATGTATTGATCGGGAACGACCTCGGTGCTCGGCGCGGTCTGCGCGAACGCGGTCGTGGACAAAATCGCCACGCACGCGGCGAGTCCAACCACTCGGGCGGCGAGGCGTAGAGAATTGCGCATCGGATGTCTCCTTCGAGAAGAAACGGAAGAAACGCAAGCATAGACGTTTTTGAGCGGATGGCTAGGTGATCCTTATCACCATCGGTGAATCGGTGCCCACCACGGCGGCTCTTCGACCGACAAACCCCGTCACAGGTACGGGCGCAGCGCCTCGACCAGCATGGCGAGAATCGGGAGCAGGATGGCTCCCACGATGGCCTCGCCGGCGATGAGCCCCGAGGCGAGCGGCGCGCCGTAGCGCTCGCAACTGCCGTTTTCGCCCGGTGCGAACTTGCGCCACACCGCCGTGATGACGCTTCCCACCGCGGTTCCGATAGTCAGGACGGGCGGCAGGATCAGCGCGAAGCCGACGGCGGAGGGGATGGGCACCCACCAGTAGCGCGACTTTTCCTCGCCGTTTTCGCCCCGCTTGGGCACGGCCAGAAGAATCTCGAAGAAAACACCAATGATGATCGCGAAGATCGACGCGGTGAGCGCGCCGCGCGGCAGCGCCGTGAGACCCTTTTCCATCACGATGGCCAGCGACGCGATCTTGAGGCCGGTCGGCGCGGCGAGCTGTCCCGGGTCCAGCCCGATGCCGTATGTCTTTTCGAGCAGGTTGAACATCAGCGGGGTCAGGATCGATCCGATGGGGATCATGATGAGCCCGGCGATGATGAGCGTCTTGAATTTGCCGCCAAGCCGCTGCGCGACCCAGAACGACGGCACGACGGTCTCGCTGCTCGCCTGCGGATTGGCGCTGACGTACGCCGCCACCAGATTGCTGCGAATCTGCGCGGGCCACAGCAAGCCGAAGAGGAACTGCGTGGCGTTGGCCATCAGGGAGACAGGGCCTTGCCCGGTGATGCCCAGAACGCGAAGCCCCGCGATGATAAGAATCGGCTGGATGGCGACGGCGAGCAGGACCTCGACCCACGGCATGTGGAACCAGGCCGACGTGATCCAGACCAGAACGGCGATGGAAAGCAGCGTGCCCGCGAGCACCCACGAGGTCGGGACGCTCTCGTCGGCCAGAGACACGTGGGCGTCGTCGGATTCCTTCTTTCCCGCGGTCATGGAGCGGATCACGGGGATGATGACGCTCGTGAGCGCGGCAGCCAGCATCATCGCGGTGGCGGGCCACATCAGCCATTGGACGACGAGTTTGAAATGCGATGCCGACTCGACGTACTCCATCGCGCCGCCGCACGAACCAGCGAGAAACGCCAGAGCCTGGGCCTTTTCGGGATCGGCCAATTCCGAGACCGAGCCGAGTGTCGAGGCGCATTGGTCCCAGTTCGCCGCGCTCGTGCCGCCGAGCGCGACCAGTTTGGCGAAGGTCTCGCCGAAGGTGTTGATGACCCATACACCGATGAGGCCCGAGAGACCCACGGAGAGCGGCACCAGCATGCCGATGCCGATGGCCGCGAATTCCAGACCAAACGACATCTTGAGCGCCGCGTTGCCGACCATCGGCGTGATGACGCCGAGGCCGTCCTTGAGCAGCGTGAAGAATCCGGCCACCGCCGTGCTGACCTTCAGCACATCGCGGCGGCGCTCGGTCAGTGCCGTCACCTCGGGATCCGTCAGCGTTTGGGCGACGCTCAACACCGCCTTCGCCGTCGGCCACGGTAGCATCTTGTCCCGCAGGATCATGCGCCGGGGCCAGACGCCCATGAAGATGCCGAGGATGGCGGACACCGCAAGCCAGATGAACGTCTGCCACCACGTGGGGGCAAAGCCGATGTCGCGCCCGAAGACGACCTGGATGTAAAAGAACGCCGACAGGATGACGACCATGAAGCCGATGCCCGAGACGGTGTTGATCATCGTCTGGATGATGTTCAGCTCGATGGCGAGGTGCTTCTTGTCGGTCGCGTGGCGCGCGAGCAGCGCCGCAGCGATGAACATGCCGCCATACGTCAGGTCCACGCTCATTCCGAGCTTCAACGTGACATACGGCGTCGCCGCCGCGGCGAACGCGCACAGCAACGAACCGAGCAACAACAGTCGCCAGTGAAGCTCTTTCATCACTTGTCCCTTCGGGAGTGACCCACGTGCGAGCCCCTTATACGGCACGAACGTGGAAGACGTAAGGGATATCGCCGATTCGAATTACGAAGGGAGCCCAAGCCAACCGCGGAGGCGGCACCGGGCGCCGCGCCGGGCCCATTCAAGGACAACCGATCTCGAATCCGTCCGGGGCGGTCAGAAATTCCAGCAACCAAGTCGCAACGGGCACCCGCGCGCGACGCAGGAACTCGGCAACGTCTTCGTCCTCGCCCGCCGCCTCGCCCATGCACTCTCCCGAAAGGTCGATACGCCCCGTGTCGCTTCCAAGACCGGGGATCTTCGTCGAGAGGCGACGCACGTCCGGTCCCTCGGCCCAGGCGTCGTCCGCGTCGACGACCGGCATGAATCCGGGCAGATCGGACCACGCCTCGATAAAGGTCATCTCGCCCGAATCGTTGAACGTGAACTCCTCGTAGATCGGACACGAGAGGCGTCCGTTGTACTCGAAGACGACCCGGCATCTGCCGAAGGGCTGAAACGCGAACGCGCGGCAATCGCGCTCCACCACGCGCGTCGGGTACAGGCGCAGCGCGAGGTCGATCGCGATCATCGCCTCGTCGCCGAGGCCCGTCAGCAGCAGCCACGGCGGCCATTCCCACCGCGCCACCAGGTCGGAATAGTTCGGGATCGATCGCGGATCGGCGAGGGAGTCGAGCGTGTCGAAATACCGGAGGCTTTGCTCCACGTAGTACGCGGGCTCGAACCTGGGCGACGAAAACTCCGACGAGGCGTCGTCGCCCGGAATCTCCCAACAGGCGAAAGAGGGCTCGCCGACGTCGTCCGGGGCGTCATCCGCGTCGTCGTCAACGACTTCAACATCGCCCGCGGGTTCCGCCGCCGACACGTCATCGCCGGCTTCGTAACCGCAGGACGTCCCGGCGATCAGCAGATACATCGCCGAAAGAAGAAGCGTGAAATTCCGAATCGGAGTCACCTGCCGCATCGCGGTCATTGAACGACGTGCGGCGACAACCGTCAATCGAGCCCCGGCTACGCGTCGCGCCGAATCCTAGCGAGCCACGCCGCCGCGCCCTCGCCGTGCCAGTGATTGGCGAACCGCTCGGGCTCGATCGACTCCACCGCGAATCCCTCGGCGAAGGACTCGCGAATCTCGACCGCCGTCACGCGGCGCGGTCCGCCCGGGCGCGTTTCGAGTTCCGAAAAGCACATCAGAATCATCGACCCGCCCGGACGCATCGCGCCCGCGAGGGCTTGGACATATTCGGTCCGCTGCTCATCGGAAAACGTGTGGAACAAGCCGCAATCGACGATCGTGTCGAACTGGCCGAGGTCCGGGGCGCGCATGGCCGACGTGACGTGAAAGGTCGCATTGACACCACGCTCTGCCGACTTCCCGCGCGCCCGTTCGACGGCGACCTCGACGAAGACGATCCCCGTCACGTCGTGCCCGCGCGCGGCGAGGTACAGGGCGTTTTCGCCGGTGCCGCAGCCGATATCCAGCACGCGCCCGCGAATCTCGCCCTCGGCGCAGAGGCGTACGATCGCGGGCTGCGGGCGTCCGATGTCCCACGGGGCCGGCTGGTCGCCTTGATACGCCGCGTCGAATCGATCAACATGGCTTTCCACATGGGTATCCAGATGGCTCCGCGTATCGCCCATCGACTCCTCTCCCGGTTTGGAAAACGGAGGCTCTTAACCGAAAATGTGTAAGGGAACCATGATGCCGCTTAGAAAGTCGTGCTTTCGCCGCATTGTCGGGCGGCCGCCCGGATGACAAATTCGGATTCGCCTTTGGCGGCGCTGCACAGACTGCACGCCGCCGTCGATCGACGGGCCAAGGCGTTGGCGACGCGACATCGTGGGCGCCTGCGCTGCGGTGTGGGGTGCGCGTCGTGCTGCGAAGACGATCTGACGGTCTTCGAGGTCGAGGCCGTACGCATCCGAGCCGAGTTTCCCAATGTGCTTCGCGAAACACCCCACGCCGAGGGCGCGTGCGCGTTTCTCGACGAGCGCGGCGCGTGCCGGATCTACACCGCGCGGCCCTTCGTCTGCCGCACGCAGGGCCTGCCGTTTCGGTGGATCGGCGAGACCGACGCGGGGGAGCTCGTCGAGTTTCGCGACATCTGCCCGCTCAACGAAACCGACGAACCGATCGAGGAGATCGCATCCGACGATTGCTTCACGCTCGGCGAAACCGAGGAGCGGTTGCGCAAACTCCAGATGGCGTCTTCGGGCGACTTGGCGCGGGTGCGTCTAAGGGATCTTTTCAGAGCGGATGGGAAATCGCCCAAAGGCCGAACACGCCGAGCGCCCGGAGGGTGATGCGCCTTTCATTGTCCGGCGCGTCGTTCGTGCTATTCTGACGCTCCATGGAGATTCTCCGCGAGACGCACTCGATCTGCCCCGAGTGCCTGAAGCTCGTTCCCGGCCGCGTGGAACGCGACGACGCGGGGGTGTGGCTCGCGCGCACCTGCCGCGACCACGGCGAGACGCGGCATCGGCTCTCGAAGCACCCCGACCAGTACGGGAATCTCCACGACTACTACTTCAGCCTGATCCGCGACGCGTACAAGCAGAAAGACTACATCCTCCGCACGACGGACCGCTGCAACCTGGATTGCCCGATCTGCCTGGCGTCGGCCAACCAGCGCCAGCTCCCCGACTATCCCATCGAAAAGCTCGAAAAGTTTCTCGAAGGCAAGAAGGGCTTCAAGATCGACCTGATGGGCGCCGAGCCCACGATGCGCAAAGATTTGCCCGATCTGATCCGCCTGGTGGAATCGACCGGCAACCGCAGCGCGCTGCACACCAACGGGATCGCGCTGGCCGTTCCCGGCTATGCGAAAAAGCTCAAGAACGCCGGCCTGCGCGAGGTGCACCTGCAGTTCGACGGGTTCTCGGACACAACGTATCAGTCCCTGCGCGGCGAGGCGCTGGCCGAAACGAAGGCGAAGACGATCCGCCAATTGGAGGAGGCCGGCATCGCCGTGGACCTCAAGATGACGGTGTCGCCGGGGCTGAACGATCAGGAGATGGGCACGGTCCTCGACTTCGCCGCGAAACGCCGAAACGTGCGCGAGGTGTTCTATCTGACACTGCGGATGCTCGGCGCGGCGCGGCTGATGGACGACCCAAAGATCATGGTGCCCGACGAACTGATCGACAAACTGGAAACGCAGACCGGCGGGCGCATCAGCCGGGCGGACATCCACGTCTTTCAGAAGCTCTACTTCGCGTTCCTGCACATGTTCCGCGTGCGCAAGTGTTTCTACAATCAGCATTACATCGTCCGCCGCGAAAAGGGCGGGTGGGTGCCGCTCTCCCAGGTCATCCGCATGAAGGGCTTGGAAGCCAAGCTCGACCGCTACCACAAGGAAACGGGCGAAACCGGCAAGCGCCTCGGGCCCGGGCTGCGCCTCGTCTTCGGCATGATCCCGCACTTTTTGACGCGCCGGGGCATCGGTTTCGCGTTCGACGCCTTCGTACTCAAGATGCTGCTGTATTTCGGTTTCGATCTCTCGCGCATCCCGAGCCGCAACATCCTCATCGGCTTCATCACCGCCTGCGATCCGCTGCTCTACGACGCAGGCGTGTCCGAAAACTGCGGCAAGGGCGACCTTTCGCTCGATCAGGGCCGAAGGCCCTCGGGTTCTATCGCCAACGTCCTTCGCGACCGATCCATCTATGGCGAGACCAAGGCGGCGTCGTAGCCCACCGCCACCCCGCGTAGACCGACCCCCATCGCTATGCTATAAAAACCCGCCCGCGCCGTCGGGCTCTTCGCAACGCGTCTGATTTGATCGAAAACCGAATGCACGCCGAGGGCGATTGGGTTCGTGCCGAAATCCCTGCCTCGACAACATGCGGCCGCGTGGGCCACGCCGTGGGAAGAGACGGTTTCGCGCTTTGAAACCGGGCCTCATCTCCTGCTCGTGCTCACGAGCCCCCTGTGCGACGCGTCGCGCGCCGCCCGCGCCAATCGGGCGCTGCGTGAGCGTATCGAGTGGACGACCCGCGAGGTGCCGCAGGACAACTCGCGGCGTTTTCTGACGCGGGCCATCGGCGACGCCAACGCGACGCTCTTTTCGGCGGCGAATTCCGACGGCGAGCCGGGCTCGCTGCCGCTGTCCGTCGTCGCGCTGTGGACGAACGGGATCGAGGTCGCCTACGCGCACGTCGGCAACGCGCGGCTCTACCAACTCCGCGATGGCGTGATCCGGCCCGTCACCCAGGATCACACGCAAGCCCAGGCGATGGTCGATCAGGCGCTGCTCAAGCCCGAGGAAGCGCGCAATCATCCGTTCTCGCGCGAGATTCTGCGCTCGCTGGGCCGCAAACCCATGATCGACGTGCCCGTTCAGGGCCCCGTTCCCGCCAAGAACGGCGACTATTACGTGCTGTGCAGCGCGGGGATCACGCGGCGGCTCGCGGATTCGGACATCGGCAACGCCATCGTCGAGGGCGAGCTGCTCGACGCGTGCCACGCGATCGTGCAGATGGCGGTGGACGCGGGCGGCGATCCCGAGGACATCCTCGCGGTGCAGGCGATCCGCTTCGGCGACCAAGGCGGCGGACGCAGGGTCGAGGCGTACAACCCCATCGACAACATCACGCGCTCGCTCATGAGGGCCGAAACCGGCGCGGGGACGTATCTGTCGGACAAAGGTCTCGTCGCCCGCGCGATCGCGACGATTGCGATGCTGATCTACCTGTTCGTGTTCGCCGTGTGCGACCCCGACTGCGGCGCATCCGTGCGCGCCGTGGAGGAGAGCATCTCGGGCGACGAGGAGCAGGCCGAAGCGCCGGCGGACGAAGCCGCCGAGACTGGCGACGCCGAGGGCGAGGACGCCAAGGCGAAATCGGATAAAGGCGGGGGCGGCGAATGATCGGCCCGATTCAGCTCCGCCGCATTCTGGAACTCGTGCTCGCGGTGCTCTTCGTCGTGAACGCCACGCTCACATATCGGGCGTGCCGCACGCGCGAGCCCGAGCCCGAAGCGCCGGTCGTCGCGCAACCCGCTGAGAAGGGTGAAGAGGTCGCGAACGCGCCGACGCCCGTTCCCACGCCGCCGCCGACACCCGATCCGAACCCCGAGCGCACGCTCATCCTCACCGCGATGACGTTTTTTCAGCACATCGCCGATCGCCGGTACGACGAGGCGTCGTCGATGTTCCGCGACGACGATAAACGAAAGCAGTGGAGCGAGAACCTTCGCCGCGTCGCCAAGATGGGCAACCCCATCGCGGCGTTCGAGATCGAGGAACACCTGAATCGTCCTTACTGCAAGGCCGAGATCGCGAGCGGCGAACGGGGTTCGTGTTCGTTCCCGATTCTGCTGTACCGCAAGGATCGCAACATCAGCGAATGGGCGTCGATCAAGATGGAACTCGCGAAGGTCGACGGCGAGTGGCGAATCACCTACTACGAGCAGATTCCGCTGGATAAAGAGGCGTATGACGCCCGGCGGGTCGAGGAAGAACGCCGCGCGCAGGCCGCCCGCGATGCCCGCGAAAAACTTCAGCAAAGCGCGGGTTCGCCATGAGCCGTTCGCGACGGTCGATTTGGCAAAAAGCGCCGCGCGTCCCTTGCCACGTCGCGCATGGCACTTCTATAATTCCAAGTTCCATGACGTATGTTTTCACGGGCACATCCTCCGTCCGGGCCGACTCGTTCGGTCCGTGCGCGGTTTAATCCGGAGGTCGAATGGCCAAGCGCATCCTGGTCGTGGATGACGACAAAAATATCGACCAGATCCTTCACGCCTCGCTGTCGGCGATGGGATTCGAGGTCTACGTGGCGCGCAACGGCGAGGAGGGCCTCGCCCAGTTCAAGACCGCCACGCCCGATCTGGTGCTGCTCGACGTGCTGCTTCCCAAGGTCAACGGCTGGGATGTCTGCAAGAACATCAAGAACACGCCCGAGGGACGAAAGACCCCTGTCGTTCTGATGAGCGCTGTCTACAAGACCCCCAAGATGCAGCGCGACGCGCGCGAGAAGTTCAAGGCCGATCAGTTCCTCGAAAAACCGTTCCAGCTCTCGCGTCTGTTGACCATGGTGACCACGCTGCTGGGCGTTCCCGAAAATGCCGAGCTGATGATGACCGAAAACGGCGCGAAGCTCGCGACCGACGGGCCCGAGGCGTTGCCGCCCGACGCCGTGGACGAGGCCGCCGAGCCCGCATCCGACGCCGCGCCCGAGCCCACGCCCGAACCCGAAGACAAAGACCGCGCCACGGGCGAGACGCCCCCGTCGTCGGATATCTCGCCGCGCGATCCCAGCGTTCTGCTCGAGGGCGACTTCTCCACCGTGTCCTTCCCCGAACTGCTGCACGACCTCTATGTCATGGGCAAGTCGGGGCATCTCGCGGTCAAGAACGGACCCAAAGAAAAAACCATCGACGTCATGGACGGCTACCCCGTCGTCGTCTCCACCAATGTGGAAGAGGAGTATTTCGGCAATTTCCTCGTGCGCAACGGCATCCTGACCACCGAGCAGCGCGACGAATCCGTCACGCGCATGAAGGAATCCGGCCGCCTGCAGGGAACGGTGCTCATCGAGATGGGCATCCTCACCCCGCAGCAGGTGGTGAACTACCTGAAGCTCCAGATCCGCGAAAAGCTCTTCGAGATCTTTTCGTGGACCTCGGGCACGTATCGATTCACCGCGGATGCGGCGGTCGCCGGCGACTTGCAGAACGTCGACATGTCGGTCGCCAATATCATCCAGGAAGGCGTGCGCGCCCACTACACCTTCGAGCGCCTGGAAAAGCAGCTCGCGGGGTACTGGGAGCACTTCCTGCAACTCGGCTCCGACCGGCGCTATCGCTTCCAGGACATCAAGCTCACGCCCGGCGAGGCGAAGATCCACGAGATGATCGACGGCACCAAGACCTTCGACGAGATCGTCTCGGCGTCGCCCGTCTCCCGCGAACGCACTCTGCAGGTGCTCTTCACGCTCATCATCAGCGGCATGGTCGAGACGATCATCGACTCGCGCGACGATCCGCAGACGCGCTTCACCGCGGCGGAGGACGTGGCCGAGGTGCGTCGCAAGGCCGGGGCCATCGCCGAGTCGGAAACCGACAAGAAGGCGCTCGCCGAAAAGCCCTCGGGCTGGGCCGGCGAAACCGACGACGAGATGTTCGGCGGCGGATTCGAGCCCGCCGCGCCGACCCCGCACCCCGCCGCCGTGCCGATGCCCGCCGACGACGAGATGCCCTCCGACGATGCCGAGGTCCGTCAGGCCGTGCTCGGCATGTACAAGAAGCTCGCCGACGAAAACCTCTTTCACCTGCTCGGCGTGGGCGCGAATCCCACGGAGCAGGAGGTGCGCATCGCGTATCACCGCCTCGCCAAGGAATTCCACCCCGACCGTTTCTTCGGCCGCGCCAGCCGCGAGGTGAAGATGAAGGTCGAGGAGATCTTCGCCGCGGTGAACGACGCCTACGACCGGCTCAACACGCAGGACAAGATCAACCAGTACCAGAAGTACCTCGAAGGCGCGGAGCTCGACGACGAGTCGGCGAACCGGATCGAGGGCGTGAAGAAGGTCATCATCGCCGAGCAGCGATATCAGAACGGCCTGACCTTCCTGAAGGAAAAGCGCTTTTCGCGCGCGGCCCACGCGCTGCGTCAGGCGCTCGACATCGCGCCCAACGAGGCCGAGTACATCGCCTACTACGGCTGGTCGCTCTACAACATCGCCAACGAAAAGGACCCCGATCAGGAAGAGCTTTCGCTGCGTCCCAAGGAGTCGATCGCCGACATGCAGTTCGAGGCCCGCGAGGCGCTCACCCGCGCGCTCGAGATCAATCCGCGCACCGAAAAGGCTTACCTGTTCCTAGGCGCGATCTACAAGGATCAGGGCTTCGTGGAGTTCGCGGAGAAACAGTACGAAAAGGCGCTCATGTGCAACCCGAACTCCATCGAGGCGCTGCGAGAACTGCGTCTCATCAAGCTGCGCGAGTCGCAGGCGAACCGTAAGAAAAAGGGCCTGTTCGACCGTTTCCTCAAACGCTGAAAAACCGCGCGGGAACGTGGGTTCTCCCACGCTCCCGGACGTTCAACGCCGGAGCCGGAATCGCTAAGATTCCCGCTCCGGTTTTCGTTTCGACAATCAGCCCGGCTTCGGAAAGGATGCACGGCGATGCGCGCGATTTACCTGCTGATGGTCTATGCCCACGTACTGGCGGCGTGCGTGCTGATCGGGGGCAGCCTGTTCATGCTCTTCAACGTGAGCGTGATGGGCGCACACGCCGATGTGCGCGCGGCGGCGCCGTCCGTCGCGCCGTGGCTGGCGATGCGTTTCAAAAAAATCCGCTGGCACTCGATCGCGGTGCTGATGGTCACCGGCTTCTACGCGCTGTGGCAGCGGGGTCTGAGCCCGCTCGCCCTCGCGGGGGCGGACGCGTGGAAGGGCGCGTGGGGCCACACCCTCGCGTGCAAGCTCGTCGTCTTCGCCGTCGTGCTCGGCGTGATGGCGTACGTCGATTACGTCGTTTCGCCCGCGCTCGGTCGCGCCATGGCGGGCGGCGATGCGGCGCAGGCCGGCGCGGTGCGCGCGCGGATGAATCGAATCATCAAAATCAATTCGGCGCTCGGCCTCGTGCTCGTCGGCCTCGGCGTGCTGCTCGTCCGCGGGATCTGATCGGCGCGGCTCAGCGCACGTACTTTTTCACCACCTTCGCGAGTTCGCCCATGTCGATGGGTTTGAGCAGGGTTTCCTTCACGCGGTTGCGCGCGGCTTCTTCCGCAAATTCCTTGAACTCCTCGCGCGAGAACATCATGCCGACGGGCACGTCGCGCGCGGTGCCGGCGACCAGGTCGAAGAACTCCATGCGCGTCTGGTGATTGCCGCCCATCATCTCGAACGCAAAGAAAATCATGTCGATGTCGCGGCCAAGACGACGGATCGCCTCGAGCGCCATGATGCGTTCGCCGCACGCCTTGACGCAGTAACCCGCGCTTTCGAGCGACGTCTCCATCTGCGCGCGCGTCTCCGGCACCTCCTCGGCGACGAGCACGATGGGCCGGCGGCGCGCGTCGGCGTCGGTGCGCATCAGCGGCGGAATCAGCCGACGCAGGTGGTCGAGGTCGAAGGGCTTGGTGAGAAAGTATTTCACGAGTGGCGAGAGCTTGAGCGAGAAATCGTCTTTCATGCCCGCTTTCGACGTGGCCATCATGATTGGCACGTCGAGCCCTATTGTCCCGACGGATTCGACGAAGCGGATGCCGTGCATGCCGGGCATCTCGATGTCGCTGATGACGAGATTCACGTCCTCGCCGAGCCGCTTGAGGATCGCGAGCGCTTCCTCGCCGTTGCCCGCGGTCTTGACCACGTAATGGTCCACCTCTTCGAGAACGCTTTCCAGCGTGTCGCGGTACTCGATGTCGTCGTCGGCGAGCAGGATTAGGTGCCGGTTCATGCGATGCCCCCCACGCCATCGGTCGCAAGCCCGAGACCGATCGGCAGTTCAAAACAAAACGTGCTGCCTCGGCCGACTTCGCTGTCGACCCAGATGCGTCCTCGATGCGCCTCGACGGCGAGGCGGCAAAACGCGAGGCCGAGCCCGGTGGAATGACCGCGCATCTGCCCGCGCAACTCGGCCTGGCCGAATTTCTCGAAGATCTTCTTTTGGTCCTCGACCGCGATGCCCGGCCCGTCGTCCGACACGCACGCGCGCGCGGCTTGGCCCTCGCGGCGCAGCGCGATGCGGATCTCGCCGCCGCGCGGCGTGAATTTCACGGCGTTGCCAACGAGGTTGGCGACGACCCGCGCGATGAGGTCGGGATCGAATGCGAAGGGCGGCGGGGCGTCTGTCGCGTCGATGGTGATGCGCCGGTCCTCGGCGAGCGCGCCCAGCAGATCGACGCCCCGCGCGATGGCCTCGCGCAGGTCCGATTCGCGCGCCTCGATGGTCATGTGCCCGGCTTCGAACTTGTTGACGTCGAGCAGGCAGTTGATGAGTTCGAGCTGCGAGCCGATGCCGGCGACGGACTTGTCGATGCGCGCGAGGGACGGATGCCCCGGTTCGAGCTTCAGTTTTGCGGCCTGCAGGTTGAGCTGCACGCCCGCAAGCGGCGAACGCAGGTCGTGCACGATCATGTGCGTCAGGCTGTCGCGCAGAGCCTCGAGCTGCCGGAGCTGATTGTAGCTGCGCTCGATCTCGCGGCGGCTGCGCTCCAGATCCGTGTTCGTCGTGTGCAGTTGGTGCGCGTAATAGGTCATCATCCCCAGAATAAAGACGGCGTTGAACACGAACAGCGTCAAGATCATGCCCATGTAGCGCGATTCGAGAAAGATCCGGGTGGGCACGCTCGCATGATCGGGGTGCAGGGGCAGGTAGGTCAGCAGCCCCCATTTTTCGAGGAGCATGATCGCGCCCCAGCCGACGATGCCCGCGAGGAAATACCACCACGATTCCTTGAGGCCGATCAGCCACGCCACCACCATGCACACGCTCAGGAACTGCAGGGGCAAGATGCTGGTGGCGCTGCCCGCGATGTGCAGATGGCCGAGCGTGATGACGAGAATCGTGATCGAAACGCCGTGAATGGTCGTGCGAAACAACCGTTCACGGTCGCAACCCGTGCGGGGGGCGATCACGAAGTTCAGGAGGTAATATAGGACAACGGCGGCGATGGCCGCGAGGTTGAGGATGACCGACGCCTTAGCCGCCCAGGGCGTGAGCACGGTTTCGTCGCCGAGAAAGCGGAACGAAAGGTACTGCGTCGAGGTGAAGACGATCAGGGATGCGAGGCCGAGAAAGACCGCCCAGCGCGATCGGCGCAGATAGAACCCGTACCCCGGTCGGATGTCGGCGTCGCCCTTCATGGTTTCGGGGTTTTGCAGATTCATTTGAGGATGTGTAGTCCATTTACCGTCTCTTTACAATTTCCTCGCTCACCGGATCGAAGGACGCGGAGCAGACCGTCCAGTGTGTGTCCGTGGTCGCGACGCCATGCGCCGTGCTTCTTGACACGATGCGTCGCCCATGGTGAATGTGGATTCGCCTTCCTTCATTGGGCAGGAGATCAAACAGCATGGATTTCATTCTGAGCGCCGAGCAATTGGCGTTTCGCGACACGGTGGAACGTTTTTGCCGCGAGCGGATCGCGCCATTCGCCGAGGAGGCCGATCTCAAGGCCGAGTTCTCTTACGAAGCTTGGCGGCGCATGGGCGAGTTCGGACTTTTGGGCATGCACTACCCCGAGGAATACGGCGGCCAGGGCGCGGACGTGCTCACGTCCATCGTCGGGGGCGAGGCGATGGGGCTGGGCGGCGCGGACGCGGGCCTTCTGCTGGCGTGGGGCGCGCACACCTATTTGTGCGGCGACACGATTCTCAAGCACGGCAGCGAGGAACAAAAGCGCAGGTATCTGCCCAAGATCGCGACGGGCGAGTGGATCGGGTGCTGGGCGCTCACCGAGCCGGGCGCGGGATCGGACGCCGCGTCGATCACCACCACGGCGGTGCGTCGCGACGGCGGGTGGGTGTTGAACGGCGCCAAGATGTTCATCACCAACGGCCCCATCTGCAAGGTGTGCGTGGTGAACGCGGTCACCGACAAGAGCGCGGGCCACGGTGGCATCAGCGCCTTCATCGTCGAGGCGGGAACCAAGGGGTTCTTCCCCGGCAAGCCGCTGCACAAGATGGGGGTGCGTTCGTCGCAGACGTCGGAACTCGTCTTCGAGGATTGCTGGATTCCCGAGGAAAACCTGCTGGGCATGGAGGGCATGGGGTTCCTCATGGCCCTGCAAACGCTGGAGTGGGACCGCTCGGCGCTGCTCGCGCCCTTCATCGGCTCCGCCGAATACGGCCTGCGCATGTGCGTGAAGTATTCGCTGGAACGGCGCCAATTCGACAAGCCGATCGCCGAGTTCCAGGCGGTGCAGCACAAGTTGGCCGACATGCGCGTATTCATCAACGCGTTCCGGCTCCTGGTCTACCGCGTGGCGTGGAACAAGGATCAGGGTCGCCCGCTCAACCACCTCGAGGCGTCGATCGCCAAACTCTATGGCGCGGACATGGGGTTCCAGATCTCAAGCGAGGCCGTGCAGATTCACGGCGGATACGGCTACATCCACGAGTACCCCGTCGAGCGCGCCCTGCGCGACGCGAAACTCGGGCAGATCGGCGGCGGCACGTCGGAAATTCAGCAGATGATCATCGCGCGACTGCTCACGCAGGAAGCCCGGTAGGGAGACGGCCATGAATTTCGAATTCACATCGGATCAGCTCGCGGCCGCCAAATCCTTCGCCGACGCGGTGCGCGAACGCATCGCGTGCGACGCCGATCGCCTCGACGCCGATCCCTCGGCGTCGGAATCCATCATCCGCGCGCACATGAAGACGCTGGGCGATTTGGGTTGGCACGGCCGGCTCTTCGATCCGTCGATCGGTGGCGCGGGGATGACACACCTGGAGTGGACGCTTCACGCCGAGGCGCTGGGGGGCCTCGCGCCGGCGACGTTTCTGTCGGCGACGAGCGCGTGCGGCGCGACGGCGTGGCCGATCGCGAGGTTCGGCACGGCGGCGCAGATCGAGCGCTACGTGCGCCCGGCGCTCGGCGGCGAATCGATCGGCGCGTTTGCGGTGACCGAGGCCGAATCGGGCTCCGATCCGTTGGCGGTGAAGCTCGCGGCGACGCGCGACGGCGACGGCTGGGTGCTGGACGGCGAGAAGGTGTGGGCGACCAACGGGCCGATTTGCGACTTCGCGCTCGTGCTCGCCGCGACCAAACCCGAGGGCGGGCCGAACGGCCTGTCGCTCTTTGTCGTTCCCGCCGACGCGCCGGGATTCGAGCGCGGCGCGCGTGTGGCGACGATGGGGCATCGCGGCGCGCTCGTCGGACCGCTTCGATTGAACCGCTGCCGCGTCGGCGCCGATGCGCTCGTCGGCGCCGAGAACGCGGGATTCGGCCTCGCGATGCACGGGATGCAACTCGGGCGGCTGTCGGCGTGCTGCGGCGCGCTGGGAATCGGCGAGACGGCGATGGCGCTCTCGCTCCAGCACGCGCTCACGCGGCGCGCGGCGGGCGCGAAGATCATCAAGCATCAGGAGGTCGCGTTCAAACTCTCCCAGATGAAGATGCTGACCGACTCCGGACGCCTGCTCACACAATACGCCGCGTGGTGCATCGACACGGGCAGCCCCGAGGCGTCCGCCATGGTGAGCGCGGCCAAGATCCACACGACCGAGGCGGCGACGAAGATCGCAAACTTCGCGATGCAGATCTTCGCGGGCGCGGGCTATACCGCGGGGCACCCGATCGAGCGCCTCTATCGCGACGCCAAGCTCGGCGAGTTGCTCTTCGGCACCACCGAGATCCACCGCGTGATGCTCGCGCAGGACACCATCGCGCGATTCGGGGACGTGGGATGACGTCCGCAGTTCCCGCGGAGTCGATCCGCGCGCCCTGGCCGAATCTGGCGGCGATGTTCTTCGATCAGGCCGATCGCCTCAGCGAGCGAATGGCGCTGCGCAAAAAGGCGGGCGGCCGATGGGTGGGCATTTCGTGGGCCGACTGGGCTCGCGACGCACGGCGATTCGCGGGAGGGCTCGTGAAGCTCGGCCTCGCGCCGCGCGAGGTCGTTTCGATCGTCGCGAACAACCGGCCCGAGTGGGTTGTCGCCGACATGGGCACGCTGGCGGCGGGGTGCGTGCTCGTGCCCGTCTACGTGACGCTGCTGCCGAACGACATCCACTACATCCTCGATCACGCCGAAACGCGCGTGATGATCGTCGAAAACGACGAGCAACTGCAAAAAGTCCTCGCGGTCCGCGACCGGCTTCCCAAGCTGTTCAAGATCGTGCTGATCGACGGCACGCCGCCCGACGACCCGCAGGTCATGTCGTACGACGACGTGCTGCGCCTGGGCGACGACGCCACGCCCGAATCGCTGCGCCCGCGCTACGAAAACCTCGGCGAGGGCGATGTGGCGACGATGATCTATACCTCGGGCACCACGGGTCCGCCCAAGGGCGTGATGATCACGCACGGCAACATCCTGTGGATCCTCGCGTCGGCGCATACCGTGGCGTTCGTGACGCCCGACGACGAGTCGCTCAGCTTCCTGCCGCTGTGCCACGCCTACGAGCGCATCGGCGGCCTGTTTGGTTCGATTTTCATGGGCGCGACCATCAACTTCGCGCAGAACCTGAACACGATTCTCGACGACCTCGCCGAGGTGCGCCCCACGATCTTTCTCTCCGTGCCGCGCATGCTGGAAAAGGCATACGCGCGCACGACGGCGCGCATCGCGGCCTCGGGCACGGCCAAGAAGTCGCTTTTCAACTGGGCGCTCGAAGTCGGCCGGAAGACGACGCCGTATCGCCTGCAAAAAAAATCGATGCCCGCCTTTCTCGAACTCCAGCACCGGCTGGCCGAAAAACTCGTGTACGCGCAGGTCAAGCAACGCTTCGGCGGGCGACTGCGTTACATCGTTTCGGCGGGAGCGCCGCTTTCCAAGGAGATCGCCGAGTTCTTCTTCGCGATGGATGTGCTGATCCTCGAAGGCTACGGCATGACCGAGCTCTCCGCGCCGTCGCACATCAATTTGCCCGACGCGGTGAAACTCGGCTCGGTGGGCCGCGCGCTGCCCGGCGTGCAGGAGCGCATCGCGCCCGACGGCGAGATTCTCGTCAAAGCGCCGTCCGTGTTCGTCGGCTACTGGAAGCGTCCCACCGACACGATGGAGGCGCTCGAAGAAGGCTGGATGCACACGGGCGACATCGGTCGCGTCGACGAGGACGGTTTCCTCTACATCACCGATCGCAAGAAGGATCTCATCATCACGTCGGGCGGAAAGAACATCGCGCCGCAAAACATCGAGAACAAGCTCAAGGCGCAGCCCTTCGTCAGCCAGGCGATGGTCATCGGCGACCGGCGCAAGTACCTGGTGGCGCTCGTCACCATCGACCGCGAGGCGCTCGGCCAGAAGCGCGCGGCCGATGGCGGGCCGCCGCTGCCCGACGACATCTCGACCGACGCCGAGGCGGCCCGATTGGCCGAGAGGGCGGTGAACGCGGTGAACGGCGAACTCGCGTCGTACGAAACGCTGAAATTCTGGCGATTGCTCGATCGCGATTTCACGATCGACGACGGCGAGCTGACGCCGACGATGAAGCTGAAGCGCAAGGCCATCGCGTCGCGCTTCGCCGATGTGATCGAACGGATGTATCCCGAAGGCGACGCGTAAAAGCGTCGCGAATCGGCAAGGGACGGGTGGGGACGTGTTCGAAAAAATCCTGATCGCCAACCGGGGGGAGATCGCCGCGCGCGTGATCCGCACGTGCCGGCGCATGGGCATCGCGACCGTGGCGGTGTATTCCGAGGCCGACGCCGACGCGCCCTTCGTGCGCGCCGCCGACGAAGCCGTCGCCATCGGGCCGCCGGCGCCCACCGAGAGCTATCTGGTCGCCGACAAGATCATCGCGGCCGCCAAATTCACCGGCGCTAGGGCGATTCATCCCGGTTACGGATTTTTGTCCGAGAGCGCCGATTTCGTGATCGCGTGCGAAGCGGCCGGGCTTGTTTTCATCGGTCCCGACGCGAACGCGATGACGACGCTGCGCGACAAGCAGGGCGCGCGCGAACGCATGGGTGAGGCGGGTCTGCCGATCATCCCCGGCAGCGACGGCAACGTGGCGGGCACCGACGAGGCCCTCGCGGTGGCGGAACGCATCGGCTATCCGGTGATGGTCAAGGCGAGTTTCGGCGGCGGCGGCATCGGCATGACGATGGTGGAGGACTCCGACAAACTCGCCAAGGCGCTGCAAAAAGCGTCGGATCGCGCCGGGCGGGCGTTCGGCCGAAACGAGATCTACGTCGAAAAGGTCGTGCCCGACACGCACCACATCGAATTCCAGGTGCTGGCCGATCACCACGGCGGCGTGGCGACGCTCTTCGAGCGCGAGTGCTCGGTGCAGCGCCGCCAACAGAAGATCATCGAGGAATCGCCGTCGCCCTTCATCACCGCCGCCGTGCGCGCCGACATGGCCGAGCGCATCGCCGCCTCGGCGGCGCGCGTGGGCTATCGCAACGCGGGCACTTTCGAGTGCCTGATGGACGGCGAGCGGCACTGGTATTTTCTCGAGGTCAACAAGCGTTTGCAGGTCGAGCATCCCGTCACCGAGATGGTCACCGGGCTCGACCTCGTCGAGCATCAGATCCGCGTGGCGGCCGGCGAGCCGCTCGCGCCCGAGGTTCTGGGCGCGAAGCAGACCGGCCACGCGATCGAGGCGCGGCTGTACGCCGAGAACCCGGCGCGAAAGTTCCTGCCGCAGCCGGGCACGATCACGCACCTGGAGTGGCCCGAGATGGAGGGCCTGCGCGTGGACACCGGCGTCGCGTCGGGCAGCGCGATCACGCCGTTTTACGACCCGATGATCGCCAAGGTGATCGCCCACGGCGACACCCGAGAGCACGCGATCGACCGGCTCGGCGACGCGCTCGCGAACACGCGCATCGAGGGCATCGTGACGAACCGCGATTTCCTGATCCACGTGCTGCGTCACCCGACCTTCGCGTCGGGCACGTACACGACCGCGTTCGTCGAAGAGAAGCTGGACGAGTTGGTGGGGGAGTGATCCCCTCAACCCCGACCCCTCTCCCATCGTATGGGAG
>CAZPJD010000067.1:0-34093 GCA_964586775.1 uncultured bacterium
GTCGCCTTCATCGCGCACGAAGCGGGCGGCATGGCGGTGAACGAGGCGGGCGACGACATCCTCGAGATTCAGCCCAAGAAACGCCACCAACGCAGCGCTCTCTACGTCGGCAGCCCCGACGTCGTCGGTTCGATCCGCGAGGTGCTGCGCGATCTCGTCCGGGCGCAAAAGGGCGACGGCGGGCGCGTCGCAGCGGCAAAGGAACCCGACCCGACGGTTGCCGACGTTCACTGACGCGAAATCGAGAGCGAAATCGAGAGCGTGAAAAGGGCGGGTGCGAACCCGCCCTTCGTGTTTCGACCTGACGGCCCGTCAGACGTGCAGCGCGCCCTCGCCCGCCGCGAGCGCCGCTTCCTTGATGACCTCGGCGAGCGTCGGGTGCGCATGGACCGACCGGCCCACGTCCTCGGCCGACGCGCCAAACTCCATCGCCAATGCGAGCTCGGCGATCAGGTCGCCCGCGCGCGGCCCGATCACGTGCGCCCCGAGGATGCGGTCGCTGCGCGCGTCGGTGAGGATCTTGACGAAGCCCTCTTTCGCCCCCAGCGCCTTGGCCCGGCCATTCGGCGCGAAGGGGAACGAACCCTTCTTGAATTCGACGCCCGCGGCGCGCAGATCCTCTTCGGTTTTTCCCACACCGGCGATCTCGGGCTCGGTGTAGACGATGCCCGGGATTGCGGAATAGTTCACGTGCCCCGCGCGCCCCGCGATACGCTCGACGACCGCGACGCCCTCTTCCGACGCCTTGTGCGCGAGCATCGGCCCGGCCACCACGTCGCCAATCGCCCAGATGCCGGGGACCTTCGTGCGCAGGTGTTCGTCCACCGGGATGCGTCCGCGCTCGTCCGTTGCGAGCCCCGCCGCCGCGAGATCGAGCCCCTCGGTGTAGGGTTTGCGCCCCGTGGCAACGAGCAGGTTGTCGCACGTCCACTCGCGCGGCGCGTCGCCGTCCTTCGCGCCGTCGGCCGTGACGACCACCTTGCCGCCATCCACCCGCGCGCCGCGAACGCGCACGCCCGTCTCGATCGCCATGCCCTGGCGCGCGAAGATGCGCGCGGCCAGCGCCGCCGCCTCGCCGTCGATGCCAGGCAGGATGCGCGGCAGAAACTCAAGCACCGTCACCTTCGATCCGAGACGCGACCACACCGAGCCGAGCTCGAGCCCGATCGCGCCGGCGCCGATGACGACGAGCGTCTCCGGGACCTCGGCGAACGCGAGCGCGCCGGTGGAATCGACGATGCGCTCGCCGTCGAACGCGATGCCCGGCAGGGATGACGGTACCGAGCCCGTCGCGACGATCACGTTTTTCGCCTCGACGATTTGCCCGCCCACTTCGACCTTGCCCGGCGCGACGAATTTGGCCGCGCCCGCGAAGGTCTCGACCTTGGCCTTTTTCAAGAGGCCCGCGACGCCCTTGGTGAGCTGCGAGACGATGCTGTCCTTGCGCGCCTGCATCTTCGCGAGATCGACCGCGGGCGAGACCGCGATGCCGTGCTGCGCGAATTCCTTTTTCGCCTTGAAGACGAGTTCGCTCGATTCGAGCAGCGCCTTGCTGGGGATGCACCCGACGTTGAGGCACGTGCCGCCGAAGCTCGGGTCCTTCTCGGCGATGGCGACCGAAAGACCCAGTTGCGCGCCACGCAGCGCGGCGACGTATCCGCCCGGCCCCGAGCCGATCACGAGGACGTCAAAGATGGCCATGTACGACTCCGATCAGATTTCGAGCAGGATGCGCGACGGGTCCTCGAGGCATTGCTTGATGCGCACGAGAAAGCTGACCGCCTCGCGTCCGTCGATGATCCGGTGATCGTAGGTGAGCGCGAGATACATCATCGGTCGGACGACGATCTGGTCGTTCCGGTCGACGATCGGACGTTTTTCGATGCGGTGCATGCCCAGGATGCCCGATTGCGGCGGGTTGAGAATCGGCGTCGAGACCAGCGATCCGAAAACCCCGCCGTTGGTGATCGAGAACGTGCCGCCCGACAGCTCTTCCATCGTGAGGCGGCCGTCGCGCGCCCGCGACGCGAGATCGGCAACCGCCTGTTCGGTCTGCGCGAAGCTCAGGCGCTCGGCCCCGCGCATGACGGGCACCACGAGACCGCGATCGGTGCTCACCGCGACGCCGACGTCGTAGTAGTTGTGATAGACGATGTCGTCGCCGTCGATCATCGCGTTGACCGCCGGGAACGCCTTGAGCGCCTCGATTGCCGCCTTGATGAAGAACGACATGAAGCCGAGGTTGATGCCGTACTTCTTCTTGAAATCGTCCTTGTAGCGGTCGCGAAGCGCCATCACCGCCGACAGGTCGACGTCGTTGAACGTCGTGAGCGACGCCGTGGTGGACTGCGCCGCGAGCAGACGCTCCGCCGTGCGGCGGCGGATCTTCGTCATGCGTACGCGTTCCTCGGGCCGATCGCTCGCGGGCGGCATTGCGGCGCGCGGCGGTTGCGGCGCGGGCTTTTCCTTTGCGACGGCCTCGGCGGCGCGGGCGACGGGGCCGGCGGATTCTATTTTCACAGCCGCCGCTTCGAGATGATCGATCACATCGGATTTCAGAATCCGTCCACCCTTGCCGGTGCCCGCGATCTTCGCCGGATCGACGCCCGACTCCTCGACCATTCGGCGAACGGCGGGCGAGAGCGTCGTCGCGTCACCAGCTTCCGCGGATTCGTCGCGCGGCGACTCGGGCTCGACGGGGCCGACCTCGGCGGGTTTTTCGGCGACGACCGTTCCTTCGGACTCGATGACGCCGAGCACCTCGCCGATCGCGACGACGGAGCCCGACGGCTTCAGGATCTTTGCCAATACTCCCGCCGCGGGAGACGGAAGATCGACGGTGATCTTGTCGGTCTCGATCACCACGATGGGTTCATCGGCCGCGACGTGGTCGCCCTCTTTCTTCAGCCAGTCGGAAATCTCGCCTTCGCTCACCGATTCGCCCATCGCCGGGACGACAATCTCGATCTTCATGACATCAAACCTTCGTAAGGGAATTTGCAGGGTTGGCGCACATCAGGCCTCGATGCCCAGAGCTTCGGCGAGGATGGCCCGCTGCTGGTCGAGGTGCTTTCGCACGCTGCCCGTCGCGGGACTGGCCGAAGCCTTTCGGGACACGCGATGAAGGCTATAGCGTCCTTCATACGCCACGTCAAACTGCTCGAGCATGTAGTACCAGCCGCCTTGATTCGCGGGTTCTTCCTGCACCCAATACACCTCGGCGCCAGGATGCATTTCCAGCAGTTCCAGCACGCGCGTCTTGGGGAAGGGATAGAGCTGCTCGATGCGGTGGATGGCCACGTTCGCGAGTTTCTTCGCGTCGCGCGCCTCGGCGAGGTCGAAGTAGATTTTGCCGGTGCACAGCAGCACACGATCGACGTTTTCGGGCGCCGGGCACGCGGGATCGGGGATCACGTCGCGGAAGTGCCCATTCGTGAACTCCTCGACATTCGACACCGCCGACCGGTGCCTCAGCAGGCTCTTGGGGGTCATGACGACGAGCGGCTTGCGGAACTCGCGCAGCACCTGCCGACGGATCATGTGGAAGAACTGCGCCGGCGTCGTGACATTGCAGACCTGGATGTTTCCCTCGGCGGCGAGCGCCAAAAAACGTTCGGGCCGCGCCGAAGAATGCTCGGGACCCTGCCCTTCGTAGCCGTGCGGCAGCAGCATCACCAGCCCCGAGTGGCGCTTCCACTTCATCTCGGCCGACGTGATGAACTGATCGACGACCACCTGCGCGCCGTTGACGAAGTCGCCGAACTGCGCCTCCCAAATGACGAGGGCGTAGGGCGATTCGAACGCGTAGCCGTATTCGAAACCCAGCACCGCGGCTTCGGAAAGCAGGCTGTCGTGGGCGTTGAATGCCGCCTGATCGTCGCGGATATTCGCGAGCGGGGTGTATTCGTCTTCGTTCTCCATGTCGACGAAGACGACGTGGCGATGGCTGAACGTGCCGCGTCGGCAGTCCTGACCCGAAAGACGCACGGGAATGCGGTCGCCGACGAGACTGCCGTAGGCCAGCATCTCGCCCATGCCCCAGTCGACGGGCAATTCGCCCAGGCCCATCTTCAGGCGATCGTCGAGCAGTTTGCGCAGCTTGCGGTGCGGGCGGAAGGTTTCGGGCAGGTGCGTCACCCGCCGCGCAATGTGTTCGAGCGTTTCCCGCGAAATCGCCGTCTCGCGGAACGGCTCGGCGAAATCGGCCAGGGTACCCACGCGGATGCCCGACCACGGCCCCTTGAGCGACGACACCTCGACGGGGCGCGGCGCGGCCTCGCTGGTCTTGCGATACGCCGCTTCGAGCCGATCGAGATATTCCTGACGGATTCCCTCGAGGTCGGCCTCGGTCGTGACGCCGCGCGAAACCATGTCGCGTGCGTAAAGGCTGCGCACTCCGGGGTGTTCGGCGATTTTTTTGTACATGCGGGGCTGCGTGAAACTGGGCTCGTCGGTCTCGTTGTGGCCGTAGCGGCGGAAGCAGTACATGTCCACCACGGCGTCGATCCCGAACCGCTGCCGGAACTCCAGCGCCGCGAGCACGACGCCGACGAACGAACGCACGTCGTCGCCGTTCACGTGGAAGATCGGTACGCCGAGCATCTTCGCCACGTCGGTGCAGTAGATCGTCGATCGCGCGTACTTGGGCGGCGTGGTGAATCCGAGCTGGTTGTTGATGACGATGTGCACCGTGCCGCCGGTGCCGTATCCCGTCAGCATCCCCAGATTGAGCGTTTCGGGCACGAGCCCCTGCCCCGCGAACGCCGCGTCGCCGTGGATGAGCACGGGCAGCACCTTGTGCCGGTTTTCGCGGCCGAGCCGGTCCTGACGCGCGCGGCAGCGGCCCTCGACCACTGGGTTCACGGCTTCCAAGTGGCTGGGATTCGGCGTGAGCGACAGCCAGATTTCGCGGCCCGCCGCCGTGCGGTGCATGTCGTTGTAGCCGAGGTGATACTTCACGTCGCCCGATCCGAACGACAGGTGCGGATCGACGATGTCCTCGAACTCGTTGAAGATCATCTCGAATTTCTTGTGCAGGATATTCGCGAGGACGTTGATGCGCCCCCGGTGCGCCATGCCGAAAATGACCGTCTCCACGTCCTTCTCGGCGGCCGCCTCGACCATCAGGTGCAGCGCGGGGATCAGCGCTTCGGCGCCTTCGAGCGAGAACCGCTTGGTGCCGACGAACTTGCGATGAAGGAACTGCTCGAACGACTCGGCTCGAATCACGAAATCCGCCGCCACGCGCTCGATCGCGGGCGTCACGCGATCCAGGAACCGCCCCGATTCCATGAGCGTGCGCACCCACTCGACCTGCGCGGGGTCGTTCATGTGCGCGTATTCCACGCCGACCGTGTTGGCGTAACACGTGCGCAGACGCTCGCGCAGGTCGCGCAGCGTCAACACCGCTCCGGGGATGAAGTCGCCGGCGAGGTAGCGCGTGTCCAGGTCCGCGTCGGAAAGGCCGAAATCGGCGAGCTTCGGCTCGGGAATCGGGGGAATCAGATTGAGGCCGAGCGGGTCGAGGTTGGCGCCATGGTGGCCGTTGCGTCGATAAGCATCGATGAGACGCAGCACCCCCATGTGACGATCGCAATGAACGCCGCCGCACTGGTGGAACTCGCGCGCGGCGACCGTCGTGGCGGGGTTGAAGATGCTGCGCGTCTGAAAGCGCGGACCGATCGGTACGCGCTCGCGGGCTTCGGTGACGTCGGAGGAAAAATATTCGCGCCATTCTTCGGGCACCGAGGCCGCGTCGTCGAGCCAGTGCTGGTACATCTGCTCTGCGTACGCGAGGTTGTCGATGCGCATCGCGTGTCCATTTCCGTTCGTGGGCATCCGCGGGGGCTCCTTCACGTCATCGCCGCCGAGAACATGGCACGCGTCGTGACGCATGAAATCAAACCACGACCGAATCCGTGCGCCCAACGGGATAAATTCCCCTTGTTTTCCGGACTCTTGCGAGTTCCGAAGGCGAACGACCGGCGGGCCACTACCTATCACGAAGCGGCGTGATCGTCCATCGAATTTCGCATCGTTTTTTGACTGGTGTGAACGATTTCGGATTCGGGCAAACGATCAGGAGGCGATTTCGCCGTATCGACGGCGCATCCTGCGATGACGATGCCGGAACAACGCGCCGACGATGCGCGCGACGATCGGTTCCAACGCTCGAAGGCGTGGCTCAAAGGTGAGCCGATCACTCACGACGCACCCATTCGGCAGTTCGACGACCGTCCGCTCGTGCCGCCAACGGCGCTGAAGCCAGCTCACCGACTCCTCGACGAACCCTTCGCCCGGGCGGATCTCGACCAGGCGAAGATGATGTCGGTCGATCGGGATGAACCCGAACGCCAGTATCCAGCTCCAGAAGAGGAACTCGCCGACGGGAGCGTCGGCGATGGACAGCGTACGCGCCTCGCGCGGGTAGGTCATCTTGACGAGCGGCATGAGCTCGGCATTGACGCCGCGCATCATCGTCACCGCCGCCAACACCCGCTCGCGCGGCGAACGCAGCCGTGACGCGAATTCGATTTCGATCATCGACCCTCCCGGTCGGTGGCCACTGATCGTAGCCCGGTTCACGCGGAAAAATCATCCTCGTGAAGGAGGGCTTGATTTCGAGTCCGAGGGCGAATATAAAGAGGACGAAATCAGTCCTGTATTCGATCCGCCGCGACCCTCGCGGCGATCCGAATCCATCTGAGGCCGGACGTCCCGAACGCGGAGCCCCGATGCGACGACACGATGTCGCTTTGGGGATGTCCCGTGCCGCTGACGCTTATCACGGTTCGCGCTTCAATCCACATTCTCGCCCGCCCGCCGTTCCGCTGGGCGATCGCCGCGACTTTCGCGCTGTTCGCGCTCGCCTTCATCACATCACCGGACGTTTACGCTCACGAGTCTGCCTGGAATGTCGAGATCGAGGGATATGGCGAGATGGGCTTCGCATGGCTCGATTACGGACCCAATCAGAATCGCGAAGGAGGCTCGCAGAAGGACTCGCGGGTCGTCTTCGATCTCACGCGCTTCGTTTTGGAAGTCGAGGGCGAGATTCCCGATGCGGGGCTCGAGTTCGAGACCGAGGTCGAATTCGAGCATGGCGGCACCGGCGCGGAGATGGAGCTCGAGTACGAGGAATTCGGTGAATTCGAGCAGGAGGTCGGCAAGGGCGGCGAGGTCATCGTCGAGGAGATGTACCTGCGCAAGACGCTCGGCGACCACTTCGCCATCAAGGGAGGCCGATTCTACCTGGCGATGGGACTTCTCTCGGACGAGCACATGCCGACACGCTTCCTCTCGCCGACTCGCCCCGAATCGGAGACCACCGTCGTCCCAGGCGTGTGGGATGAGATGGGGCTCGAAGGCGAATACCACAACCGCTGGCTGCGCGTGCGCGCGCAGGTCGTCAACGGTCTCGACTCCACGGGCTTCAGTTCACAGTACTGGGTTGCTTCCGGCCATCAGGGGCGGTTCGAGGAGATTCGCGCGACGGACCTCGCCGTTGTCGGCCGCGTCGACGTGCGCCCCGTCTCCGATGTGCTGATCGGTGTGTCCGCGTATCGCGGCGGCACGTCGCGCAACCGGCCCAAACCCGATCTCGTTCAACAGTGCGAAAACGAATCCGAGGACGAGGTCGCCCCGTGCGGATACGTCGAAGCGCCGGTCACGATCGTCGATGTCCACGCGCGCATCGATCTCGATCCCGTCCTCGCGCAGGGCGTCGTCCTGTGGGGGCGGCTCGACAACGCGGACGACATCTCCGAACGCAACGCCCGGCTCTCGAATCTGCTCGGCGTCCTTCGCACACCGGTCGCGGAAGAGGCGTTCGCGGCGTGGGCCGAAGTGGGCTTCAACGTCCTGCATTGGTCTCGCCTGGGCGTGACGAACGCCCTGTCGCCGTTCGTGCGCTTTGAGACGTACGACACGATGTACGAGACCCGAGCCGATCTGTTCGACAATCCGCGCTTCGAGAAGCAGGTCGCCTCGGCGGGTCTGTCATACCGTTACGAAGACGCCGTCGTTGTGAAGAGCGACTTCCTCAGGCGCACCTTCGGCTCCGATGATTTCCGTCCCGAAACCGGCGTGAACCTTTCCGCCGGATTCGAGTTTTAACCAATCACCAAACCTCGAGGAGGATTCCATGTTGCGCCTGAAATTCCCGTTCCGACGAGCCCTGTTATCGTTGGTGGCCTTCGCGTTGTTCGCCGTCGGCTGCGCGCCCAACGAGGATGACGAGTCCGCGTCCGCCGGGTTCGACGACGCGGCGGTGATCGAGGACTTCGCCGATCAGGTCGTCATTCCCACGTACTCGTGGTTGGCCGACGCCGCCGCCGACCTCAATGACGAAGTGGTCGCGCTGGCCGCGTCGCCCACCGACTCGGCGCACGAAGCGGCGAAGGCCGCGTGGGTCGCCACCCGGTCGCCGTGGGAGCAGAGCGAGGGATTCCTGTTCGGGCCGGTCGACACCTACGGGCTCGATCCCGCGCTCGACACGTGGCCCGTCAACAAGACCGACCTCGACGCCGTTCTTTCGGGGCCCGACTCCCTGACGGTGGATTACGTCGCGAATCTCGACCCGTCGCTCAAAGGCTTTCACAGCATCGAATACCTGCTCTTCGGCGAGGACAGCGCGAAGGCGGTGGACGGATTCACCGCGCGCGAGTTCGAGTATCTGGTCGCCCTTACCGGCGAGCTGGCGACGAATGCGAACACGCTGGCGGCGTCCTGGACCGACGGCATCGACGGCGGCGAGCCCTATGGCGACGTTTTTCGCGGCGCGGGCGCGAACAGCGCTTACCCCTCTCTCGCGTCCGCGGCGCAGGAGATCGTCGAGGGCATGATCGGCATCTGCGACGAGGTGGCGAACGGCAAGATCGCGGACCCCTTCGACAATCAGGATCCCAACCTCGTCGAGAGCCAGTTCAGCTTCAACTCGCTGGCCGACTTCACCGACAACATGCGCAGCGTGAAAAACGCGTTCAACGGCTCCGTGCCCGACGCCGAAACCGCGGGAACCGGGCTCGCGTCGTGGGTGGAGTCGCGCGACGCGGACCTCGCGGCGCGAATCAACGACCTGCTCGACGAAACGATCGCGGCGCTCGGCGAGATCCCGCATCCGTTCCGCGACGCGATCCTCGACCCCGCGGCCGAGGATGCGATCGTCGCCGCGCAGGCCGTCATCAACGAACTGCGCGTCGTGCTCGAAGACGACCTGATCGCGCTCGTGCTCGAATAGGAGGCCGCCGTGAAATTCGCACGCTTCTTTCTGGTTCTATCCCTCGTTTGCTGGGGCTTGCAGGCGGCGTCTTGTGAGCCCGACGAACTCTCCGACGGCGAGGACCCCCGCGAGCAACCGCTCGCGGGCGGCGACACCACGGTCTTCGATCGCACGTCGAACGCCTATCTCAAACCCGCACCGAATCTGACCGACGCCAACTTCGAGTTTCACTTGGAGGGCGACTTGGCGTTCGACGCCGTGTTCGTCACATCGCCAGCCATCGTGAATCCCGGGCTCGGTCCCGTTTTCAACAACACCGCGTGCGTGAACTGCCACGTGCGCAATGGGCGCGGCTTGCCGGTCATGGGCACTGGAGGCGTCGGCTCGCCGGCGTTGGTGCGCGTCAGCCTGCCGCCCGGCAGCGGTTCGCCCGAGGTGCCCGGCGGTGCGGTGCCCGTGCCCGGCATGGGGACGCAGATACAGGACCACGCCATCTACGGTTATGATCCCGAGGCGACCGTGGCAATCGCATGGACGCACTACGACGCGAGCTATCCCGACGGGACGGCGTACACTCTGCGTGCGCCGGTTCTGACCATTGAAACGCCGGATGGCGCGGGGCTTGCGCCCGGGACGCAAACCTCGCTACGTATTCCGCCGCCGGTCTTCGGCCTGGGGTTGCTCGAAGCCATCGCGGAGGAAACACTGGAGTCGCTCACCGACGAGGACGATTCGAACGGCGACGGCATATCGGGGCGTATCAACTACGTCTGGGACGCGGCCCTCGCCGAACACGTGGTCGGGCGATTCGGGCAGAAGGCCAATCAGCCGCATCTGCTGCAGCAGGCGGCGGCGGCCTACGTCAACGACATCGGCGTCACCAACGCCCTGTTCCCGGAGTCCGACGGAAGCACCGACATCGAGGAAATCGTGCTGGAAGCGGCCGCATTCTACACGCAGACGCTCGGCGTTCCCGCGCGCGCGGATTGGGACAATCCCACCGTGATCCACGGCGAGCGGCTCTTCGAGTCGATCGGCTGCATGTCGTGCCACGTCGGTACGGTGAAAACCGGCGAGCACGCGATGGCTGAACTGTCGAACCAGACCATCCACCCCTACACCGATCTGTTGATTCACGACATGGGGCCCGGTCTCGCGGACAACCGCGAAGACTTCGCCGCCACCGGAAACGAGTGGCGCACCGCGCCGCTGTGGGGTCTCGGTCTCGTGCAAACCGTTTTGCCGGAAGCCGGATTCCTGCACGACGGCCGCGCACGCACCGTCGAGGAGGCCATCCTGTGGCACGGCGGCGAGGCCGAAAACGCGAAGTCGCGTTTCCGGAATCTTGATGCCGACGAGCGGGCCGCGGTGTTGCTGTTCCTCGGCAGCCTTTAGGAAATACGCAGGGTTGCACTGGTTCGTCAACTGTGTTAAACGCCCCGTCGCTGATGAGAACCGAGGAGAATCGTCATGGCCCGGATATGTGAAGTTTGCGGAAAGCGCCGGCAGGTGGGGATGAACGTGAGCCACGCCCACAACCGGACGAAGAAGGTCTGGAATCCGAACCTTCAGCGCGTTCGCGTCGTCGCCGAAAACGGCGCGCGCAAGCGAATGGTCCTTTGCACGCAGTGCATCACCCGCGGAAACGTGCGCAAGCCCGCCGCCTGATCTCCCCCAAATCCGATCCCACGAGCGGGCGCCTTCGGGTTGCCCGCTTTGTATTTCGCCCGGAATTTATGTGGGAGGTCAGCCGCGAACGCGGGTGACCTGCGTCACGCCCCGGATCTTCATGATCTCGCGGGTCAGCGTGTCGAGCTCCTCGAGTTTCTTCACGAGCACCTCGAAGTGAATGACCGCGTGCCCATTCGACCCGCGTGACGACCGGACCTCGGCGATGTTGACGCCGTGGCCTCCAATGACCTTGCTGACGTTGGACAGGATCATCGGTTCGTCGATGGAATCGATATCGAGGCGCGCCGAGAACGGGCCCACGTCCTTGCCGAGATCCCACTCGACCTCGACCAGCCGATCGGGGTCCGCGCCCTCCAGTTCCAGACAGTCGATGGAATGGATGCGGATGCCGCGCCCGCGCGTGACGTATCCGCGCACCTCCTCGCCCGGCAGGGGATGGCAGCATTTGGCGAGGCTGAAGAGCACGTCGTCGATGCCCTGAATCTTGATCCCGCCCTTTTTCTTTTGCAGCGGGCGCAGGATCTTTTCGATCGTGCCTTCCTGCAACTCGGCGGCGTCCTCGTCCTCCAAAAACTGCTTCACGAAGGTGACGGAAGAGAGTTTGCCGAAGCCCAGGTTGGCCAGCATCTTGTCGACGTCGTTGTAACCGAGGCGCGTGGCGGCCTCGCTGAGCTTGCCCGACTTCTCGACGCGCGACAGGCTGATCTTGTGCTTGCGAAGTTCCTTTTCTGCGAGCGTCTTGCCGAGTTCGATCGACCGCTCCATCTCCTCTTTGCGCAGCCAGTCGCGGATCTTTGCGCGCGCGGTGTTGGTCTTGGCGACCTTCAACCAGTCGCGGCTCGGGCCGTGGTCCTTGCGGGTGACGATCTCGACCCGGTCGCCGCTGACGAGGCGATGCGCCAGCGGAACCATCTTGCCGTTGATGCGCGCTCCCACGCACGTGTGGCCGATCTCGGTGTGGATGCGATACGCGAAGTCGATGGGGGTCGCCCCGGCGGGCAGGCTCATCACGTCGCCGCGGGGAGTGAAGACGTAGATCTCTTCGGTGAAGAGGTCCGTCTTGACCATGTTCAGGTATTCGCGGGGCGTTTCATCCTGATACGATTCGACGAGCTTGCGCAGCCAGTTGAACTTCTGCGCGTCGTCGAGCTGCGCGCGCACGCCTTCCTTGTACTGCCAGTGCGCGGCGACACCCTCCTCGGCAATGCGGTTCATATCGCCGGTGCGGATCTGCACCTCCATGCGCTGGCCCTGTGGGCCGATCACGGTCGTGTGCAGGCTCTGGTACATGTTGTTTTTGGGCAGGGCGATGTAGTCTTTGAACCGCCCCGGCACGGGCTTCCAGCGCGCGTGGATGTAGCCCAGCGTCTCGTAACACTCGGCCACGGTCTCGACGATGATGCGAAACGCGATGAGGTCGTAGACCTGATCGAACTCGATCGCCTGCGCGATCATCTTGCGGTAGATCGAGTGAACGTTCTTGTGACGACCCTTGACGTCGGCCTCGATGCCGTGCTCGGCGACCAGCGCGCGCAGCACCTCGATCACCTCGCGCACGAACTTGTCGCGCTCCTTCCGGTCCTTCGAGAGCTGATAGACGATGTCGTAGTACGCCTTCGGGTTGATAAACCGGAACGCGAGGTCCTCGAGTTCGTTGCGCACCCACTGGATACCGAGCCGGTGCGCGAGCGGCGCGTAGATGTCGAGCGTCTCCTGCGAGATGCGCCGACGTTTTTCCGCCGGCATGTGCTCGAGGGTGCGCATGTTGTGCAGGCGATCCGCGAGCTTGATGAGGATGACGCGGATGTCCTTGCTCGTGGCGATCAGGATCTTCTTGAAGTTCTCCGCCTGCTGGTGCTCGCGGCTGGAGAATGTCATCTGGCCGATCTTGGTCACGCCGTCGACCAGTGCCGCGCATTCCGGCCCGAACATGCGGGCGAGCTGCTCGATCGTGATGTCCTTGTTGTCCTCGACCGTGTCGTGCATCAGCCCCGTCGCCACGGTCAGCTCGTCCATCCGCATTTTGGCGAGGACGTGCGCGACCGCGAGCGGATGCGCCAGGTAGGGCTCGCCGCTCATGCGAATCTGCCCGGCGTGCGCTTTGGCCGAGAACACATACGCGCGCTTGATGAGGTCGAGGTTCGGGCTGGCGATGTTATTCTGGACTTCTTCCAGAATGTCGTTCAGGCGAATCATTTATCGGCGAAACTCGTCGGGCAAATGGGGCCACATGGCCTTCCGCTCGCTCCGCTTGGCAAAAACGACCGACATGAGGCGCAACAGCGCCACGTCGAAGTCGTCGTTGACGATGATGAAATCGTATTCGGGCAGGTACGAAATCTCGCGGCGCGCGTTGGCCATGCGCCGATCGATCTCCTCCAGCGAGTCCTGACCCCGCTCGTGCAGGCGCGATTTGAGTTCCTCGTAACTGGGCGCGAGGATAAAGACCAGCACCGCTTCGGGGAATTTCGACTTGATCTGTCGCGCGCCCTCGCCCTCGATGTCCAGAAGCAGGTCCACGCGCTCGGTCTTGGCACGCTCCAGCTCGAAAATGCTGGTGCCGTAGTAGTGACCGTGAATCCGCGCCCACTCGACGAACTCGCCCCGGTCGATCATCGCGCGAAAGGTTGCCTCATCGACGAAATGATAGTCCTCGCCGGAGACCTCGCCGGGGCGCACGGGACGCGTCGTGTGGCTCACCGAATAGCGAATGTCCTCAATCTGCGCCTCGAGCTCGCGCCCGATGCTGGTCTTGCCCGCCCCCGACGGCGCGGTGATCACGAACAAATGCCCCGCTCCCTTGCGCATCCGCGTCTCCCCCGATTCGCGTCACTCGATGTTCTGGATCTGCTCCCGCAGCTTCTCGGCCTCGGTCTTGGCACGAACGACCAGTGCCGAAATCTCCCGCGCCTGAAGCTTGTTTCCGAAGGTCGTGATTTCCCGGTTGATTTCCTGAACCAGAAAGTCGAGTCGCTTGCCGATCGGCGACGACTCCGCGAGCGCCGCCCGAAACGCCTCGAGGTGCCCGTGAAGGCGCGTGACCTCTTCGGCAACGTCGGCCTTGGCCAGCAGCACCGCCACCTCTTGATGCAGACGAATGGGGTCGACCCCGGGCGTCTGCGTCAGGGCTTCGATCTTCTCCGTTAGACGTCGTTCCAGTTCCGCGCAGGCTGGACCGACCGCCTCGCGCATCTCTCCCGCTATCCCCGAAAGCGCCTGCTCGATCTTCACCAACTCTCGACGCAGCGCTTCGCCCTCGTTCCGGCGCATGGCGATCAATCCTTCGACCGCCCGAGCCAAGGCTTTTTCGACGACCGGCCAGTTTCGCTCGACATCGGCCTCGCTGTCGCCCACACGCAGCACCCCGTCGAACCGGGCGAGGTCGGTCACCCGA
This sequence comes from uncultured bacterium, assembly GCA_964586775.1. GTDB lineage: Bacteria > Lernaellota > Lernaellaia > JACKCT01 > JACKCT01 > JADLEX01. Next base: position 14,307 of record CAZPJD010000067.1, read on the forward strand.
ATCTCGTCCGACAATCCCAGCCGGGTTTGAAGCGCGCGCAGCCGAGCAAAATACGTAGCCGCCAGTTCGTCGTCGAGGCGCACGGCCTCTTCGCCGACGTGCGTCTCTTCGACCGAGAGAAATAGATCGACGCGGCCCCGAGAAACCGCTTTTGCGACGGCCTCCCGCACGCGTGGCTCCACCGCCCAAAACGCCCGGGGAAGTCGCACGTTGACGTCGAGGTGCCGGTTGTTCACCGACTTGATCTCGCAGACGACCCGGGCCCCGGCGTCGTTGGCCTCGCCGCGGCCGAAGCCGGTCATGCTGAAAAACGGCACGCACACCTCGCTGCAAAGATGATCCGAAAGCCGATAACGCGTCGCGGCAACTTCGACAATATAGTCGATTTTCCGACGATGGAAAGGCGCGCGGAGCAGTCTGCCCCCGCGCCGTTCACCCCGCGCGCGCGACTGACCTCACGAGCGGCTCTTCTTCTTCGCATCGCGCTCGCCCGCCGCAAAGTCCCGACGGGTGCGCGCCCGGAATTCGAGCCTGATCGGCGTTCCCGTGAAATCCCCCGACTCGCGGATCTGGCGGAGCAGGAACCGCTCGTAACTGAAGTGAACCGCCTCGGGTGCGTTGGTGAACGCGACGAACGACGGCGGACGCGTGCGTGGCTGCGTCGCGAAGTAGAACTTGAGCGGGCGGTTTTTCACGATCGGCGGCGAATGGCGCGCGATGGCTTCCTCGAAAATGCGGTTCAGGGGGCCCGTGTCGAGTCGGCGATTGTGCGCGGCATCGACGCGGTCGATCATGGGGTAGAGCTTTTTCACACCACGGCCCGTGCGAGCGGAGACCTCGAGAATCGGCACGAACGCCAGGTGTTCCAGACGAAAGTCGATCTGACGGCGAAGCTCCTTTCGCCACGCGTCGATGTCTTCCACCAGATCGATCTTGTTGAACGCCCAGATCACGGCGCGACCGCGCTCGATGGCGTAACCCGTGATGCGCAGCATTTGGTCGGAGAACCACTCGGTCGCGTCGCCCAGCACGATGGCGACGTGGCATCGGTCGAGGGCCTCGAGCGCCTTGACGACACTGAACTTTTCGAGCCGATACGTGACCTTGGCCTTGCGCCGGATTCCCGCGGTATCGACAAAAACGTAGCGTCGATCACCGATGTCCACCGGTACGTCGATGGCGTCGCGCGTCGTGCCCGGCAGGTCGGCCACAATCAGGCGCGATGACCCGATCAGGCGATTGATGAGCGAGCTTTTGCCGACATTCGGCTTGCCGACGATGGCGACGCGGACGCGCCCGTCATCGTCGGGGATCGGGTCGTCGAGGTCGGCCGGCACGGCGTCCAGCACCGCGTGGAAGAGATCCTGAACGCCCAGATTTTCCTTGGCCGAGACGAAGTGGAGGTGCAAGGCACCCAAGCGATAGAAATCTGTCGCGTTGTCGCGCACTTTGGAGCTTTCCGTCTTGTTGACGGCAAAAAAGACCGGCTTTCGCGTGCGTCGCAGGCGATCGGCGATCTCCTCGTCTTCCGAGGTGAGTCCTTCGCGGCCGTCGAGCAAAAACACAATGGCGGACGCTTCGGCGATGGCGAAATCGACCTGCTCCACGACGCGCTCGATGAGCTGGTCGCCGGTTTCGGTCGAGATGCCGCCGGAATCGACGAGCGAAAATGTGCGCCCGTGCCACGTGACCGTCGCGAAATGCAGGTCGCGCGTGACGCCGGGCAGGTCGTCCACCAACGCCCGCCGCGCGCCCGCGAGCCGGTTAAATAGCGTGCTCTTTCCCGTATTCGGCCGCCCGACGATCGCCACCAGTGTCACGACGCACTCCCCCGCAATTCATACATAGCCGAGCCTTTGGAGCATCCGCTCGTCCCGGCTCCAATTGGCCCGAACCTTGACGAAAAGTTCCAGATAGATCGGATGGCCGACGAACGCCTCAAGGTTTTCGCGCGCCGCCGTGCCGATGTCGCGCAGCTTCGAGCCCTTCGCGCCGATGACGATGCCTTTTTGTCCTTCGCGCTCCACCACGATCTCGGCCTCGATGTAGATCGGCCGGTCGCCTGCGGGCTCGCGGTAGGTGTTGACCACCACGGCCGTGGAGTAAGGAATCTCTTTGCCGGTCTGCAAGAAGATCTGCTCGCGGATCATCTCGGCCGCCAGAAAACGCATATCCGCCGTCGTGAGGTCGTCCTCGGGATAATACGCGGGGCCTATGGGCAGACGCGCGATCGCCGCCTCGATCACCTGGGCCACGCCCTCGCCTTTCAAGGCCGACACGCAGAACACCTCGTCGAATTTCGCCGCGGCGGACAGATCCGCGATACGCGGGAGCAGAAGCGCTTTGTTCCGCGCGGTGTCGATCTTGTTGACAACCAGCAGCGCCGGCTTGGACGCGAGCCGGATCTTTTCCACCACGCGCGATTCCTGCTCGGCGTCGGATACACAGGACTCGAAGATGGCGATCACCACGTCGGCATCGGCGAACGCCCGATCGATTTCGAGATTCAGAAACCGGTGCAGCGCCTTGGCGTCCACGCAAAGCCCCGGCGTATCCGTAAAGATGATCTGCGCGTCGTCGCGATGCAGGATGCCCATGAGACGTCGCCGGGTGGTCTGTGGCTTCGACGTCACGATGGCAATGCGTTCGCCGATCGCGGCGTTCACAAACGTGGACTTCCCGACGTTGGGCAACCCGGCCACGGCCGCGTAGCCGGAACGAAACGAAGGCGATGTGGTCATGATGGATTCGCGGTCAGTGTTCTTCGCCGGCGAGCGACGATTCCAGCGCGGGGTCCGCGCCGGAGAGCGTGATGAATGCCTGCTGCGCGGCAATCTGCTCCGCGTCCTTTTTCGTGCGCCCCTGCCCGTTCGCCACGGTGCGTCCGGCGATGGAAAGCTCGACCTCGAACTGCTTGTCATGATCGGGGCCGGTGGCGGAAACGAGCCGGTATGTGGGTGCGGTTCGGTACTCGGCCTGCGTCAGTTCCTGAAGGCGGGTCTTGTAGTCAAACGTCAATATGCGATCGGTGCGTCCCTTGAACAGGTCGTGGAACTGCTCCTTGACGAACTGGAGCGCGGCCTCGAACCCCAGATCCAGATACATCGCGCCGATGACGCTCTCGAACACGTCGGACAGAATGCTGTTTTTTTCTCGACCGGCCGTCAGCGTTTCGCCGCGTGAAAGCCGGATGTAACGACCGAGCCCCAAGTCGCGGGCCAGCAGCGCGAGCGACTTTTTATTCACCGCCGCCGCCCGGATCTTGGACAGATCCCCCGCGTTGAGCCGCGCGAAACGTTCCATGAGCAGGTGCGAAAGCGCAAGCTCGAGCACGGCATCGCCCAGGAATTCGAGTCGTTCGTAGTCCGAAACGTTCTCGCCGCCGGTCTCGTGGACGAAAGACCGGTGCGTCAGGGCGTGGTCGAGCAGTCGCTTGTTCTGGAACTTGACGCCCAGAAGTCGACACACCTCGTCGATCTGCGTTTTTCTCTCGCCGTCCAAAAGCACTCCGTCGCCGCGCAAGAACCCATTACATGATGCCGTCTATTCCCCAATTGCCGCAAGGTGTCAACATCGATTCGCGTCGATCTTGCGTTTTGATCCGTCCGGTTGGGGCTCTTCGGACCGCTCGGACACGCGGTCTCAATACTTCGAAGGCTCGCTCGGCCAATCCTCCCGGGCCAGCGTCTCGACGATCAAATTGACGATCTCCTCATTGCCGCGGGCGGTCGTGTGGTCGTCGTCGAACAAATAGTCCGCACGAGGTTCCAGCGCCGCGAATCGTGATCGCAGGTCCACGAGCGGAAGCGAGTATGTCGTCGCCAGATCGGCGATCGCCGAGTTCGCGACGGCATAATCGACGGGATAGTTCGGCATGATGATGCGAGCATCGGCTTGGCGCAGCTCGCCGACGATCTCGCTCAGGTCGCGGCGAATCCAATCCGAGATGCCCGCATCCCACGCGGTCTTGTCCTCGAACAATCGCAGGTAATCGCGATACCACTCGAACTCGGCGAGATCGGGGAACTTTTTTGCGAGTCCGGCCCATCGGTCGTGGATCGCCCGGGCGTCGTAACGGCTCTGGACGTCGAATGCCTTGGCGACGCCGTAGAAGTACATCGAGTTGAACGGGTCCAGGTCCGTCGCGGCGAGGCAGTAGTCGATCATCCGATCGGGATCGTAGTGCTTCGTCGAAAAGTATCCCCCGCACATCAGCGCGTAATAATACGCGCGGCAGTTCGTGTTTTCGTCGCTCTCGGGCAGTTCGGCGAGAGGCCCCGCCAGCAGGGTCGCTGCCTGCTCCAGATCGCCATTCTCGATGCGAAACCGCGTCAGCGCGTACAGCGCCTCGGCACGGTCCGACTCGCCCGCGCCGTCTCGCGAGGCGGTTTCCGCGGAAACAATCGCACCCGGAAGGTTGCCCGCCTTGTACTCCAACCAATAACGGCGGGCGTTTTCGTTCGATGCCAGCGCGACGTCGACCATCTGGTGGTAGATGCACGCGTCGTGGCGCATGTATCCGGGATAGACCGTCTGCAAGACGCGGTGTCGAGATTCGTTCAGCCAGATCGCGCGCAGCACCTTGAATACGCGCAGGTGCGTGAAGGAGCTTTTTATCATCGTCCACGCGTTCGCGTCGGCCCAGAGCTCGTAATCGATCGGATTGAAACGATTGGCCGAACCGACGAGCAGAATCACCGCGTCGGGCCGGTATTCGCGAATCCATGTCGCGAGATGGTTATTCACGACGCCCGTGGTCGCTTCGCAGATGCCCTTGTTGTGAACCCGCACGTCCACGTCCGGCCACAAAGCCGTGAGGCGCGACTGGAGCAGCGCGGGGTAGGTCTGCGTTTTTTCGACCTTGGAGCCAACCGTGAACGAGTCGCCCACGCACAGAATGGTTCGCGTGGGGCGTCCCGAACGAGTCGAATCGAGCCGCGCGTCGCCTCGGCCGTCGTCGTAGGGCCCACCGAGCGGGATGGCGTCGTAGATGTGGTTGTAGACGTACAGGTAACCCGCGAAACGCAGTCCCAGTTCGAGCAACACGAGAAACAGCACGAGGCTAACCAACGAAAGGAGAACCTTGTACCGCAGTGGGATCGCGCGCGCGCGGCGGCGAAGCGCTCGATTTCTTTCAGTTCGATCCCGGTCCGATTCCGCCACGGCAGGCCGCCTCGCGCGTTTGTCCGTCTTCGATGAGTCGAGGGTAAGTGAGCCGTGCGAAGGGTGTCAACGAACGCGGAGCGCTCGCACGCGGACAGGTTTCGTGATCCGCGCCGGTTTCCCGGAACGCCAATGACGGCTATCGTGACCCCATGCCGACCGGACCGGAGGAAAAGGGACATCGGCGTCGCCGGGTCCCAGCCGTGCAGACCTACTATGACGCGCGCGACATCCGCGAAGCGTTTTCGGCGGTCATTCGCGGCGACTTTGGACGCGGCGAAGACGTCGCGCGATTCGAGGCGGCGTTTCGCGATGACATCGGTGCGAAAAGCGCCGCGACCTTTCCCAGTGCGCGCGTCGCGTTTTATTACGCGCTTCGCGCGCTCGATCTGCGTCCCGGTTCGACCGTGCTCATGACCCCGATCGCCATCCCCGATTTCGTCAGCGTCATTCGCTGCGCGGGACTCGTTCCTCGATTCGTCGATATCGACGCCCAGTCGCTGGGGTTCGACACAGAGGCTCTCGCGGGCGCGATAGACGATTCCGTCCGCGTGGTGCTCGTCACGTATCTCTACGGGATCGTGCCTGACAATATCGAGGACGTGATTCGAATCGCGAGAAACGCGGGCGCGGCGGTAATCGAGGATATCTCGCAGTGCCTCGGCGCGCGGCTTCGCGACGAACGCATCGGGATGCTCGGCGACGCGATGGTCTACAGTCTCAGCTCCTTCAAGACGTGCAGTTCGCTCTACGGCGGCGTATTGGCATCGAACGACACGCGGCTGGTGGAGCGTGCGCGAGATTTGGCCGCGTCGGCATTGCGTCGCCCGCCGCGCGGGCCGTTTTTATGGATCCTGCTCAAGATCGCGGTCCACCGGGTGCTGACACGCGAGCCGGTGTTCTCCGCATTAACGTTTCGGGTATTTGGATTCGTGCGTCGCCTGAGCCCCGGCGCGTACGAGCGATTTCTGACCGGCAACATCAGTCGGATTATGGGATTCGAAAAGACGGCGCTGTTCACCCGTATGCGCGACGAACTGCTTTTTTGGTACACCGACTTTCAGGCTCGGATCGCGATGCGCCAACTGGAGCGCGTCGAGGACGTCAACGAAGAACTGCGCAGACAAGCCGCGGACCTACTGGCCGTCGACGGGGTGTCGGCGCGAACGCCGCGAACGCACCCCGAAACGCACAACGTCTATTGGCGATTTCCGATTCGTGTCGCCGATGTCGACGCGGCGAAATCCGAATTCGCCCGATATGGCGTCGAGGTCTCGAAGAACGCGCTGACCGTGTGCAGCGACGTGGCCGCGTTCGCCGCGTTTGGGCATGGCGAATACACGGGAACGCGACAATCGGACTCGGATTATATTCTCGTCCCGATTCACGCGAACCTCGACACGGACGCCCGCGCGGTCGTTCGCGAAGCCGTGGAGGCCGCGGCACATGCGCGTTAGGCCGCATTGGGGCGAGATTTTTTCGGTCGGCGAACTGGGACGCCGCACGGTGGACCTCGGCCGCGTGCTGCTCGCGAGATTCGCGGATCGTCGTTATCCCCTCTACGTTCAGTTTCTGATGACCGAGCGGTGCGCGCTGCGGTGTTCGTACTGCGAGGTGCCCGGGATGGCGACGGACGAACTGTCCACCGACGGCGTGCTCGCGATGATGCACGAGCTCTGCCGCGCCGGGATGCGAAAGCTGACGCTGACCGGCGGCGATCCGCTCTTCCGGCGCGATCTGCCTGAGATCGTCAACTTCGTTCGCGACCGCGGCGTCTTTTGCAATATCATCACAACCGGCCATCTTCTGCCGCGACGTATCGATGAAATCCGTCGACTCAATCTCGTCGTCGTCAGCATCGACGGCCCCAAAGACGCGCACGACCGGCTTCGCGGCGAGGGTTCGTACGACGCGGCCATCGCGGGTATCGAGGCGTGCGTGAACGCCGCCGTGCCGGTCGTGACCAACACGGTCGTCACCCGGCTCAACATGGATCGTCTCGACGTCATGCTCGAACTCGCGGAAAGGTACCGTTGCGCCGCCATGTTCTCTCCGGTGGAGATCTATCATCCGAAGATCGACACCGCGGAGAATCGATCGCTGGAGCTCGATGCGCGGGAGATCGATCGACTCGTGGAGTTTCTGCTCGATGCCAAGTCGCGTGGTCGCCCGGTGGCCCATACGCGCCACGCGCTGCGCATGTGGCGAATGAAGCCGACCATGTCGCATTGTCGGTGGGCGGGGCGGCTGTTCTGTTCGATCCTGCCGTCGGGGCGCGTCGCATCGTGCAACCCGCTCATGGGCGCGGGGTTTTCATGGCAAAACGGGCGCGAGATCGGTTATGTGAATGCCATGAACCGAATGCCCGAGATCCACTGCGACGGCTGCTACACGGGCTTCCCCGAAATCGACCGCATGCTTTCGCTCGATCCGAGGGCGTGGTTTGACTGACTCCGTTGTGCAACCGACGTCACCGAAGTCGGCAGACCGGCAGCATGCCGAACGCGGGGTGTTCGCGTCGTTTCCATTTCGTTTTGCGGCCCGCGTCGTCCCCGCCATCGTCACCGCGGCGCTTCTTTGGGCCCTGCTGAAAGACGTCGATTCGGACGCGTTGGCCCAATCTCTGGACGCCGCCGTTGACTCCCCTTGGTGGTGGATCGCCCTCACGCTGTCGGTGACCTCACATATCGGACTTTCGGCCCTCAAGTGGGGAGAGATCCTGGGAGGACTCGGGTCTCGCCAACCCTGGACGGCGCTGGCGTACCTCGAGGCCGCCGCGGATCTCTTCATTCGCGTGATTCCCTTGCGCGCGGGCGAACTCGCGAAAATCTGGCATCTCGCGTCGCGGCGCGGCGTTCCGGTGCTCGTCACCACGTCGTCGATTGCGCTCGATATTGCCACAAGCCTCGGCGCACTCGTGATTCTCGCCGCATCGGGTTTTCTCGCGATGACCGTCGATTCCGTCAACGTGGGGATCGGCGGCGCGATGCTTCTGCTCACCGCCACGGTTCTGTTCGCCCGGGCGATACTTCGATTCATCTCCGAGTCATTTGGCGCGAGAGCGAAGTCCGCTTCGGGCGTGTGGGCGAATCTTTCGAGTTACTCCTCTCGGGCATCGAACTTCCCGGTGGTGTCGATCGCGAAAGTCGGCCTGCTGGGCGTCGTCATCGAATTTTCCGAGATTCTGGTTGTCGCCATGCTGTGTCGAGCAACCGGCGTCGAGGTTCCGTTCGCCACCCTCTTCGCTCTCTGGCCGATCGCGTCGATCCTCGGAGGGCTCCCCATTTCGATCGGCGGGACGGGGGTTCGCGACGGGGCTTTTCTGGCGCTGGTGTTGCCTCTCGGTTCGGCGACGTACGAGCAGGCGCTCGCCGTCGGCATCACGTTCACTTTGGTAGGCGTACTGATTCCGTGTGCCGCGGGGTTCCCGCTGACGATCCATCTCTTGTCGTCGATGGCAAACGCGACGCGACAACGGACGTCGATACTCGAAACGTCGAGCGGTCGGGACGAAGAGAGCGAACGGTTCAGCGCGCGGGAAGATGGAGCAGCACGGCCTCGACCGTGATGGGCGTGTCTTTTTTCCAATAGGCGCGCGGCCCGAGTTTTCGCAGGCTGCCCGCGCGCGCCAGATCGTTGTGGTCGATCACCTCCCCGCTCTGCGGCGTGTGCTCGGTCGAGGTCCAGAACAGGATTTCGGGCGATTGGCTCACCCATTCCGCGAGCGACGTCCGCACCGTTTGCCCGCGCCGAAGCGCGCCGTAGAGGTCGTGCAGCACGATGTAATCACCGGGTTTCACGACGGAGTCGCTCACGAGCGCGAGAACGTCCCGCTTAGCCCAAAATGGCGTGAGGTAGGGGTCGTCCGACCAGATCGTGGCGCCAGGTGGGACGTCACGCTCGATGGCGCGAGCCAACTGGTGCGTCTCATTCCAGCGGTCCTTTTCCGCGCGAACCCACGTGGCCGCGACCCAGAGATTCGTAAACGTAACGAGGGCCATCAAGATGGCCCTCCACGAGTTTCGCCGAATCTGCAACAACCCAAATGCGGCCGGAATAACGACGGAAGGAACGAGCAGCAGCAGATAGCGACTCGACCAGTTGTAGCCCGCGGCAATCATGACGACGAAACACACGCCGATCCACAGGACGAAAAGCGCCGTCGAACGTTCGCGCCGCGATCGCCACCATCGCCACCACCCGACACCGCTCAAGATCGCCACGAACCAAAGGAACACGTCGAGTGCGTTGAGAACCGTCCAGAAGCTCCAGGCCGGGATCTGCGCGAGACCGTCCGCGGTCAGAAGTTCCCCATAATCCCCGATCCTCGCCGCGCGATGCGTGAGCATCCATGCGAGACCGGCGACCCACGGCGACAGTGAAACCCATAACTCCCAGCGATGTATGGTTTTCAGGGTGGTTCCCCTGCGGAACCCGAACCAAAGGATGGGAGGAAGCAGGGCGATCGCCTCGTACTTGGTGAAAAACGCCAGACCGGCGAACGCGATGGTTATCGACCAATTGCGCGGTGTGGGCGTCAGGTTCACCCGGCGAAAGGCAAGGACCGTCGCGACGACGAAGACCAGGAACAGGCTCTCCGGGCGAACGCGAACATCCCACGCGATGGAAAGCGGCGTCGTGGCGACCAGCAAACCGGCGAACGCGCCGGCGAGGCGGTCTTCCGTCAGGGCGAACGCGAGTCGCGCGACCAGAATCGCACACATCCCCGCCGCGATGGCACTGACGAGGCGCCCCGCAAGAAACGGATCGCCCGTGAACGTGGCGACGATGCCGATCAGGGTAGAGTATAGCGGTGGCCAGTACCCCGCGACGCGCGACATCACCTCGCTCCACCACCCGGGGATTGCACTCGCCGTCTCACTTGCGTGCCAGAATTGCGCGGCGAATCCGACGCCATCCGGCTCCAGCCCCTCGGGGCGAAAGTGCGCGTACATCCCCAAGCGCGCGGCGACGGCGAGGGTGAAGATCCCGAAATCCGTAGCGACGTCTCGCCGATTCACCACGCACCGCCGTTGGTGATGACGACCCGTGAGTCGCTCGGACGAAGGCCGATGAACGGAACTGGGTCGTCGAGCACGCGCACCGGCTCAATCTTTCCGCCGGTGGATTGAAGGACCGGCGACCAGTGGAACGAGAGCGTTACGCGGCCGGAGCCGGGATCAAGATCGCCGAATTCCAGTCGATCCATTTCTGCCAGGACGAGAGCACCCGGCCCTTCCATCACGTAGGACCCGGGCTCACGAACGCGCCAACCCCGATATCCTGCCGGAGCGGCTATCTCCTCCGCCACGTCGGGAAATCGTTCCAGCGCCGCACCTGCGACCTCGGACCACGTGAGCACGAATTCGATGTGATAGACCCGCAGGGCCTCGCGCAATTCGGTTTCCGAGAATTCCGAGATCCCACGCCCCATCCATCGACCAGAATGGAAGTTTGCGTGGCCGAACCGCGTGTAGATACCGGAATAGAAGCCGCCGACCAACGGGCGACGCACGACGGACGGCAGAACGTACGCGTATCGCGCGAATTCCTCAGGGCCCGGGGGTTGCGTGTCCTCGAATGAGTTGAACGTTTCCACGTGAACGCGACCGCGTCCGGGCAAACTCTCGATCCACGCGGATACCCGTGCGAGCTCGTCGGAATCCGAGGTCGGAATCGGCCGGTTCAGGAACGTGGATACCGGGGACGGAGCGATCGACATCGCCACCATCGCGACCGCTGCCAAAGCCGTCCAACGCGCGTTCGTGAAATCGCGGCTCCATGCGAGGGCGACGGGAACCCAGCACATCAAGGTCACGTACGGCACGTAGCGGGACGGATCGAGCCCCCGCAGGGCGGGAACGAAGCTGCCGGCGTACGTCAGGAAACCGAGCGCGACGCAGCCTGTCAGGAATCCCGAGGGCACCAGCGCCCTCATATTGGGCCGGACGGCCGCCAGACCGAGCGCGATGACGGCCAGATCCTTGGCGAGCATCGCGCTGACCCAGTTCGGGCGGTCGAAAACACCCCATCGCGCCACCGGCGAAACAAGGTCTGTCACGAACGCCCATGGGTCGGGATTGGCCCAGTAGCGACCGACGGCCTCGATGGCCGCATCGGGCAACGACTGGAATAGAGGAACGATCCAGAACGCGTTCAATATCACCGCGGCCCCGACCGTGGTTGCGAGGATCGCAAATCCCCGGCGGGTGATCTGTCGCGCGTTGACCAGCACGATCGCGGCGAGCGGAATGCCGAGGGTGACAAGGGCGGTCTTGTGGACGAGACACGCGAGGGGAACGATCGCCGCAAGCTCCCATCGTCGCTCTCCACGCTTCAATGACGACATCGCGGCGATTCCGAGCAACGAAAGAGGAAAGACAAAATAGCCCGTCGTCATGCCGATGGCCCAGAACGCGAAGACCTCGGTCGCGCGAAACCAGATCACGCCGACGAGCGCGCCGACGAGCGACGCACGCCTGTCCGCTCCGAACCAGCGCCACGAAAGATAAAATGTCGCGGGAAGAAGGGCTGCCGTGGCAACCGTCGCCAACTTGACGACCTGACCCGCCGAGAGCGGCCAAAGGATGATTCCCAGAACCTGCAGCGCGACGTTGCTGTTCCATAGAAACGTCTCGACGTAACCGGCGAGAAATCGGGGGTCATAGCCCCAAAGACGGCCCGACGCGTCAAAGGCGAGCCGAGCCGTTTCGATCTGCTGCTCCAGCACGCAAAAGTCGAAGGCGTGCATGTCGGACGAATGAATGAATGAGGAAAACGGCTGAAATATCCGCAGCGCCGACACCGTGTGCACGACCGAAATGACGAGCAAGGCGAGCCACGCCCATCGCCGCGATTCGAGCGCGATGAACCATCGGTGGTCGTAGTCTTGCGCTCGTCGTTCGCCCGTCAAATCTTCTCCCGTCCGCGATCCGCTCACGCTATCCAAGATCGCCGTGCGCGACAACGACCGACCGAAGCTCGGAAACGTGGGTCGGCGGAATCCCGTCGAGCGACCGTGCGTCTTCCTTTTGTGATGGGGATGTCTTTTGCCCGTGGGCGCTTTGCGATAGCTTGTTTCGACGGCAAAAGAGTATCCTCGACGACGCACCGGGACCACGGGGAGATGGACGTTTGCTGGACCCTTTGCCCACCGACGCCGCACCGACGTTTTTAGCGCCATCCGTGTCGAAACGACCGACGTTGCGCGTCGTCCCCCGCATTGAACATCGGCGGATTCTGCTCGTTTATCCGCCCACGCCCGGCCTCACGGTCATGCCGCCGCTGGGCGTCGGCTACCTCGCCTCCGTCGCCATGCGCGAAGGGTTCGAGGTCGAAATCGTCGACCTGAGCCGCCGCCACATGTCGTGGCGCGCGTTCGACGAGTTTCTGCGACGCGGCCGTCACGCCCTGATCGGGCTGTCGGTCTCGACGCCGAATCTGCACACCGCCGCATTCACGGCCAAGCGGATTCGCGTCGCGCGGCCCGACGTGCCGTTTGTCGTTGGCGGCATCCACGTCACCTGCTACCCCGAAAAAACGGTCCGCGACTTCGGCGCGGATTACTCGTTCGTCCACGAATCCGAGGTCGCGTTTCCGCGCTTTCTGAACGACCTTGCTCGGGGTGACGATCCGGTGGGCCGGGTGCCCGGCGTTTTCGCGACACGTGGCGAAAGTTGGACGGGGCTTGCGCCGGAGCCCATCGGCGAGATCGACCCCCTGCCCTGGCCCGCTTGGGAGCAACTCGCGCCGGATCGCTACCCGCCGATTCCGCACCAGCTCTTCGTCAAGGCGTTTCCGGTCGCACCGATCATGACGACACGCGGCTGCCCGATGAATTGTTCGTTCTGCGCCACGACGCGCGTCTTCGGCAAAAAGATTCGCCGCCGCCGCGCGGGCGACGTGATTGCCGAAGTCGATTTCTTGCGCCGCCGATTCGGCATCCGCGAACTGCACTTCGAGGACGACAACCTGACGCTGCATCGCGGCCACGCGGTGCGCCTGTTCGAGGCGATCATTCGCGAGCAGCCGGGGCTGCATCTCAAGTGCCCCAACGGATTGATGACCGTCACGCTCGATCAGGAACTCCTGAACCTCATGAAGCGCGCGGGCATGTATCAGATCTCGCTCGGCATCGAAACGACCTCGCCCGATCTGATGCCCACGGAACGCAAGTACCTGCCGAACGAACGTGTCCGCTCCGTCGTCTCCATGGCGAAAAAGGCCGGGCTCGAGGTGCAGGGCCTTTTCATCGCGGGGCTCCCCGGCGACACCGACGACGCGTTTCGCCACACGGTTCGCGATGCCGTCGCGATGGGCCTCGATCTCGCGCATTTCGGCCTCCATGTTCCGCTGCCCGGCTCGCGCGACGGCGACGGCGTCCACGAAGACGACCTGAACGCGATCAACTTTTTCACCGTCCACCCCGTCAATCACTCACGCTGGAAGTTCAACTGGAAGTCGCTTCAGCGCTGGGCGGTGCTGCGTTTCTATTTGCGCAAACGACCAATCTCGATTCTGCTGCGTCGCACGAAGCTCCGACAGTTTTCGGGTGTGATGAAGGTCTTCGGGCGTTACGTGCTCGGATGGGGGACGACGTGAAGCCCCGCGCCGTCTTCCTCAATCCGCCCGGCCGACGCGTCACGATGCGCGACGACATTTGCTCGTCGTTCAGCAAGGTCGGCTATACGTGGCCGTCCATCGATTTCATCTGCCAGAGCGGATACCTGAAAGACCATTTCGAACTCCACCACCTCGATGCCTCGTCGCGTCGATGGGACGTCGAGCGCACCCTGGATGCGGTGGCCTCGCTTCGTCCGTCGCTCGTTTACGCGCTCGTCGGGTCGGTGGCGCTCGATGACGACCTCGCGTTTCTCGACCGACTGTCCTCTCGCACGGACGCGACGCTCGTCGTCGGCGGCGACTGGCCGCAGTTCCACGCGAGCGAGTTGCTCGAGCGACTGCCGCGCGTTTTCGGCGTCGTCACCGATTTCACCGCGTCGGGATTGCGCGATGCGATGATCGAGGGATCGACGACGCCCGCCGGACTGACGACGCGCGCGCACGCATCCCAAGGACGCAAACGGGAGAGATTCAACTACCCGACACCCCGGCATGACCTGTTCACGGATCGTGCGTATCGAATGCCCTTTCTCGATCGGCCCTTCGCGTCGATCCTGACGGCCTACGGCTGCCCCTACGCATGCACATTCTGCAATTCGGGGTCCATCGGATTCGCGCAGCGCGACGAGGACGGTCTTTTCCGGGAGCTGGATGCGCTTCGCGAGCAGGGATTCCACTCGATTTATATCAAAGACTTTTCATTGAACGCCGATCTTTCGCGAGCGAAACGCCTTCTAGGCGAATGGCTGCGTCGTGGCTATCGATTCACGTGGACGGGTTTCTTCCGCGGCGAGAAGATCGACAACGAACTCGCAACACTTCTGCGCGACACCGGCTGCCGCATGGCGCAGATTGGAATCGAAACCGCCAGCGACGCGGTGTTGCGCACGAACAAACCGGCGGCGGATTTGGACGCCGTGAACGCGGGTCTCGCGCGCCTGAGTGCCGCGGGCGTTTCCTACGGCGCGCACTTCGTCTTTGGCCTTCCGGGCGACGGCGCCGACTCCGTGTCGCGCACCGTGCGCTGGGCAAAGGGCGCCGGGCTCGCCTACGCGTCGTTCAATGCCTTCGTACCGCGCCCGGGCACGCCGCTCGCCGACGGCGTCGATTTTCTCGCAAAGCCCGCACGCGAAGCGCGCATGGGCCGCGAAACGCGCGCCGCGCACCGCGACTACTACCGCGACCCGCGCGCATGGTGGGCCGCAATTCGCTCGTCCTGGCGCTCCGGAAGTATCGGTTCCCTCGCCGCCATCGCCATCAGACGTTTTCGCTGGAAAGGGGCAGACGCATGGGTCGCATCCTGAAGCACCTCAAATACCCTGTCCGATACCCGGGCATCATCCCCCGGGCGGCCGAGAACTACTTTCGGATGATGGTGCTGGGCCAGAAGCGCCTTCGCGCCGTGGAATTCGCGGTCAACTACGTCTGCCAGTGCCAGTGCGCCCATTGTTCGGTCGAGTTTCTCGGTCAGAAACGACGGCCGTTGCTCGACACCGCGCAGGTTTCGCGCGTGTTGGACGAGCTGCACAACATGGGCGTGATGAACATCAACTTCACCGGCGGCGAGGCGATTCTGCGCCCCGATCTGCGCGATCTCGTGCGTGCCGCGCGGCCGAGATCGACCGTGGTATCGGTGGCGACCGCCGCCACGATGGTGGATGCGAAAATCGCCGACGACCTGCGCGACTGGGGTGTGCGCATCGTGACGATCTCGCTCGATTCGGCCGATGCCGAAACGCACGACCGCTCGCGCAAGCACCCCGGCAGCTACGACAAGGTGATGAACGCGACGCGGCTGTTTCAGGAACGCGGCATGGACGTGTTTTGGTGCACGATCCTGACCGACGAAAACGCGATGAACGGCGACATGCTGCGTCTTGTGGACCGGGCCGAGGAGTGGGGCGTCACGCTGACGATCAATTTCTCGTGCCCCGTCGGCGCATGGCACGAGCAACCGGTGGGCGTCGCGCCCGAGCTGAAGGTTCTGCACCGCGAACTGATGGAGCGAGAGCACGTGCGCTGGGAAGGCCACTCCAATTACCACAAGGAAGGCTGCCCGGCGGGAATCGAAAAGCTCTACATCAGCCCCTACGGCGAGGTGATGCCCTGCCCGTTCATCCACGTCACGTTTGGCAACGTGCTGGAGCGGTCGGTCACGGATATCTGGAACGAGATGACGGGAACCGAGCCCTTCCACGAGGTGCAGGAGGGCTGCCCGGTCGCCGAAAATCCGACCTTCTTCGTTCAATATCTCTCGCCGCTCAAGACGGCGGAGATTCACCCCGTGTCGATCGAACAGATCGGCGCGAGCCCTGCGCCGATCGGCGCCGCCACGGCGCTGTGCGCCGAAGGCGTAACGGAGACGGCGAGCGCATGAGCGGCATGGCGGAAACGGCGGGCGGACTTCACGACACGTGGCGCGCAAAAAACCTGCGCTACGCATGGCGGTTCCGCAGCCTGATTCCCAAGATGGTGCGCAACACGCTGCGTGCGCGCCGCGGCGAGCGCGTTTTGCGCGGCGTCGAATTCGCCGTCACCTACCACTGCAACTTCACGTGCAGCCACTGCCTGCGCGACAACTTGATTGGCGACCGACCGGAGATGACCGCGGACGAGATCGTCGCGACGGCGCGCGCCATCGAGCGACTCGGCGGCATCTTCATCAACTATACCGGCGGCGAGGCGCTCCTGCGCCACGATCTGCCCGAGATCATCGAACGCACCGCCGCGATCCGTGGCCTGTTCGTCAGCCTCGCGAGCAACGGCTACCTGCTGACGATGGATCGCCTTCGCGACCTGCGCCGACGCGGGCTGTCGATGATGACCATGTCCCTCGACGGTCCGACCGCCGCGATCCACGACGGATTTCGAAAAAAGACCGGCTCCTTCGAGCGCGTGCTCGCGGCCGTGGACAACGCGCGCGTGCTCGGCATCGACGTTTGGTTGAACGCCGTAGTGCGAAGCGACCTCGCGCAGGACGGACATCTCGACGACCTCGCGAAGCTGGTGAAAGAACTGGGCTGCATGCTCACGCTCAACCTGCCGTACGCCGTCGGCGGATGGGAGGGCAAGGACGTGGGGCTGACGCCGGAAGCCTACGCCGCGTACAAGCGCATGCTGAAGAATTCCTGGGTTCGATGGGAGGGGTCGTCCAACTGGGTGAGCGAGGGCTGCCCCGCCGGGATCGAAAAGCTCTACCTCACGCCCTACGGAGACGTGCTGCCCTGCGGCGCGGTTCATCGCAATTACGGAAACGTGCGCGTTCACGGGTTGGAGGCGATCTACCACCGCATGGGAGGCGAGCCGGGGTTCGGCACGTGCCGCAAGGGATGCCTCGCCGCCGAGGAACCGCATCGCCTGGGCGAGCTGAAGAACACGGCCACGGTGCCGAAGAACGCGCGCGTCGAGTTCATCCCGATGCGCGAGCGCGCGGGGATGGAGGCGTAGGCGATGGAGCCCTTCGTCGTCCTCGTCCAACCCGAGACCAACATCCTCGATCGCGCGAAAACGCGACCCACGCCGCCCTTGCCGCTGCTGGCCGCGGTGTCGCGCGTGGCACAGCGGATGCGCGTGGTTCTGGTGGACGTGCGTTACGACCGTCGCGGCTGGCGGAAGATCCTCGCCGATCATCTCGCGCGACGACCGGTGTGCGTGGGCGTCACGTCGGTCACGGGTAACCAGATTCTCTCCACGCTGGAAGTCGTGCGCTTCGCGCGTTCGGTCTCGAATGTGCCGGTCGTGTGGGGCGGCGTTCACGCGACGCTATTTCCCGATCAGGTGCTGGGCGAACCCTCGGTCGACTTTGTCGTGCGCGGCGAGGGCGAGGACACGCTCGACGAACTTGTCGCGGCGCTGGCGGCGGGTGCCCCGGTGACGGGGATTCGCGGCCTGAGTCACCGGCAAGATGGCAAAGTTGTGCACAACGAAGACCGGCCCTTCGTCAACCTCGACGAACTGCCCGAGGTGCCCTACGAGCTGGCGGGAGAGGAACCGTATTTCTATTCGCGCGGAAAGCCGACGCTGTACGTCGAGACCTCGCGCGGGTGCTTTTCGCGTTGCACCTATTGCTATGTGTCGGGGTTCCATCTGCGTCGCTGGCGCCCGCAATCCGCGCCGAGGGTGCTCGCGCGTTTCGATGGCCTGCGCGCACGCTGGCCCGCGATTCGTCACCTATCGCTCGTGGACGACAACTATTTTGGCGAAGTCAAACGCATGCGCGTCATCAGCGAGGGCCTGATCGAGCGCGGTACGCCGTGGTCGTATCAGGTGCAGGGCGCGCACATTCAGGTCGTCTCGCATCTGAAGGCCGATGACTTCCGCCTGCTGGCGCGAAGCGGATGCGAACGCCTGGACATGGGCCTCGAATCGGCGTCGGCCTCGATGCACAAGATCATCCGCAAGCGAATTGACCTTGATGCGGTGCGGAACATGAACCGGATGCTCGGCGAGGCGGGCATCGTGCCGTGGTACAATATCATGGTGGGTTTCCCCGGCGAGACGCCCGCCGACCTCGACGCGACGCGTGACTACGTGATGCAACTTCGCGACGAAAACCCGAAGGCGCTGTTCTCTCCGTTCTACCGCGTCGTCCCCTACCCAGGCACGGAGCTGTACGCGACGGCCATCGAGGCGGGATTTTTGCCGCCGCAAACGCTGGAGGGTTGGAAAAACTTTCACTCCGACGGAGCGGACGTGCCTTGGCAAACCCGGCGTGGCAAAAAACGCATCAGCCAACTATTTTTTCTGACGATGTTTTTCGATCGAAAGAGCGAGATTTACAACACGAACGCGATCGTGCGCCTGCTCGCGCGCATCTACCGGCCGATCGCCGCGATGCGGCTGCGTCGAAATTGGATGCGTCTCATGCCCGAGTACTCGCTCTTCCGCCTCGTCTTCAACGCATCCTGACGACTGGCAGGCTGTTGAACAACAGCCTGCTATCCGAGCCATGGATGGCGAGGCATTTTTCGCGCAGGCGCAAGGGCGCGAAAAATGGAGGAAATCAAAAACCGCGTTTTTTGATTTCCGGGTGGAAAAAGTCCAGGACGGACTTTTTCAACGCCCTGCTAGAGCGCCTTCATCCAGTTCCAGACCGTGCCCGGGTGCAGGTTGAAGATCAAATTCGATTCGAGCCAGCAGGAACTCGCGCACGAGTTGCACCCTTCGAGTAGCGGCAACGAGGCGAACGCCGCCGCGAATCCTTGTTCGAAGATCGAGACGCCATCGTGCGTCGCGCGATGCCACCCGCAGCCAAAGAGCGTTCCGTCCGCCGTGAGCTCGCACGACGCGCGCGCCGCGACGCACCGGTAGCGCGACGAGTATTCCGCGCTGGCGACGTGATCGTAATCGCGCCACGCCGCCAGTTCTTCCAGATACGCCATCGACGAGCCGACCGGCGCGCCACCCTTTTTCAGCTCGATAATCCGACGCAGCGCGCAGCGCAGGTCCTCCCCGTCCGGCATGATGTCCTTCACCTCGTCCGACGACGGGTGAAAGCGGACGCCCTCGTCGTGCTGCGTGTGAAGGAGAACGAAGTTCGCCTTCGACCCGTGCCGGCGCGCGTGCTCGACGATCCAGTCGATGTGATCCAAGCTGTGGCGGTTCAGCACGGTCGTCGTCCAGAACTCGATCCTCCTTTCGCGAAACACCTCCACCGCCTCGCGCGATTCGCGCATCGAGCGCTCGCCACGCAGCGCGGCGCGAACATCGTCAGGGCCATCGAACGAGAGCATGACGCGGTCGCACGCGGCGAGCGCGTCGGCGAAGCGTTCGGCCGCGTAACCGCTCGTCGCGACGCTGACGAAAAACCCTGCCCGCTTGAGCATCGACACGATCTCGGGGAATTCTTCGCGCAGCAGCGGCTCGCCGCCGGTCAGGTTGACGCGCCTGCCGCCCACAGACCAAGCCTCGCGCGCGACATCGCGCATTACGTCGAGGGTCAGCCGATCGGGGCGCGCGCGATCGTAAGAGCAGTAGAGGCAGTGGTTCGGGCAGCGATAGGT
>CAZPJD010000068.1:0-43649 GCA_964586775.1 uncultured bacterium
CCATCGCGGCGGGCGCCACCTTCGTCGCGCGCACCACGGCGTATCACGTCACGCAGATGGACAAGATCTTCGCCCAGGCGCTCGCGCACAAAGGCTTCTCGGTGGTCGACGTCATGTGCGACTGCTGGACGGCCTACGGACGGCGCAATTCGTTCAAGAGCCAGGTGGACATGCTCGAGCGCTACAAGGACAACACGGTGCGCCTGGAGAAGTGGAACAAGATGACCGAGGAAGAGCGCGCGGGCAAAACCCCCATCGGCGTGTTCCTCGACATCCAGCGTCCCGAATACTGCGAAGAGCAGCACAAGGTCATCGAACGCGCGATGTCCGCGCCGTCCAACCACTGACATCCCCCCGGCGGGTTTTTTTCGGAGTCCTGACATGGCGATCATTGGGAACGGCGAAGTGGGAATTCGGCTCGCGGGAACCGGCGGGCAGGGCATGATTCTGGCGGGCATCATCCTCGCCGAAGCGGCGATCATGTATGACGCCAAGAACGCCGTACAGTCGCAGAGCTACGGTCCCGAGGCGCGCGGAGGCTCGTCGAAGGCCGAGGTCATCATCGCCGAGGGCGAGATCGACTACCCCAAGGTCGAGGAGCCGCACGTGCTTCTCGCCATGAGCCAGGAGTCGATGGACAAGTACGCCGACGATTTGCAGAAAAACGGCATCCTCATCGTCGACAGCTTTTTCGTGAAGAACGTCCCCGAGGGACCATGGCACAAGTTCGAGATCCCCTTCACGCAGATCGCCCGCGAGGAGTTGGGCCGCGTGGTGGTCGCGAACATGGTCGCCATCGGCGCGCTGGTCGGGCTGACCGAGGTGGTGACGCGCACGGCGCTCGAGCAGGCCGCGCTGCGCCATGTGCCCAAGGCCACGACCGAACTGAATCGCCGCGCCCTCGCGGTGGGATATCGCGAGGCCACCGCGGCTCTCGTCGATCATCCGATGTTGTAAAGAACGCGGTCGACTCGAATCCCCGCAAGATCATGTGGCACAGCCACGCCGCTGCGTGGCTGTGCCTTTTTCGCCTTCGCGATCGTCCCGCGACCCGGTGACAATCGCCGCTCGCGTCGCCAGAATGCGCCGCGAAATGTCCTGCTCCCGCAAGTCTTTCATCGCACTCGTTGTCGTGCTCGCGGCGGCCTGCTCGCGTCATTCCGCGACGACCGAATCGCCGACGGAGACGCCGACACCCAAGGCCGCCTCGCTGGGGCCGTCGCCGTGCCCGCCCGATATGGCGTACGTTCCCGGCGGAGCCGTCGATGTCGTGTACGACGGCGAGCGCTGGGGCGGACGCAAGGTCGAGGTCGTGACCGTTGCGCCGTTCTGCGTCGATCGCTGGGAGGCATCACACCCCGATGCCACGGCGACCTCGCAAAGCCCGTGGACGCAGGAAACGGCGCGGCCCGATCCGCCGAAGCCCGTCTCGCGCGAGGGCATTTTGCCGCTCACGCAGATCTCGCAGGAGAACGCGCGCATCGCCTGTCGCAAGGTCGACAAGCGCCTGCCCACGCTCGCCGAATGGCAGGCCGCGTTTTCGGGAGCGGCCGCACGCGCGTGGCCGTGGGGCGACGCCTGGGCCGAGCACGGCTGCCACGCGGCATCCACCTTTGGCGTCAAACCCACCGGGGCGTGCTGTTTCGCCGTGGTCGGCGGGCGCTCCGACGAATTCGTGTGCGACATGGTCGGCAACGTGTCGGAGTGGCTCGACGAACCTTGGGACGAGGACTGCTTCGGCGAGCTGCGCGTGATGATCGCGGGGGGCGCGTCGCACCTGACGCCAACCGCGAAGAACGAACAGAAACCCGACGACAAGAAACCGGGCTGCTGGCTCGCGTCTCGGTACGGGCTCGACCGAACGTCGCTTCACCAGCACTTCGCGCCGACGCCGCACGTGGATGACGGGTTTCGGTGCGTGAAGGATCTGCCGCAGCCGGAAGTCGCGCCGCCCCCATCTTGAGGCTGGACCCGTACGAAATTTCTTGTCGATTCACGGCGATGGGAGTAGACTGCGTTAGTTATTTGCGGATGCATTGGCCCCGGGGCGGCGAGGTTTGCGATGCGATACCTCTTGGCGCTGTGCGTGCTCGCGTTCGCGATGTCGGGCACACTCGGTTGCGATTGCGGCGATGACGACGACGACAGCCCACGCGCGCCGGTCGACAACGATGCCGACGATGACACGTCCGACGACGACACATCCGATGACGACACGGCAGACGATGATACGTCCGACGACGATTCGGACGATGACTCGGATGACGACTCCGACGACGACTCCGACGATGACTCCGACGACGACTCCGACGATGATTCCGATGACGACTCCGACGACGATGCTGACGATGATGCGGATGACGACGTCGACGATGATGCGGACGACGATACCGGCGACCTGACCGAGCCCACGTGCGAGGCCGACACGCCGTCCGGCAACTACCCCGGCCCGTGGGCACCGGGCGACATCGATCCGCTGTCCGTCACGATCGCGTGCACCGACGACGTCGATCCCACGCCGACGATCCACTACACGACGGATGGCTCGACGCCGCAGGCGGGCGGCGGCTCGACGACGAGCGTGACAAGCCCCGCGATCCTGCCGATCGAACGCACCACCACACTGCGTTGGTATGCGACGGACGACGCCGAGAACGAGAGCGCGTTCGGCACGCGCAACTTCGGCATCTGGCTGTGGGAAGACTTCGAGACGTACGACGCGGGGGACGAGCTCGACGCGCCGTGGTTCGTGGCGGGCGATCCGTGGGGTGGCACCATCCCCACGGTCGAGGCGCGCACGGATCCGCAGGGCGGCATGTTTCTCGAGATGATCGACGACAACGACAGCCCCGACGGCGCGCACGACACCTACGCCCTCGCCACCGCGGAGGACCCCATCCATTGGCCCAACGAGGTGCTGATCCGTTTCGAGTGGGGGCTTTCGAACGGCGACGGGTCGCGCTTCTTCACCTACGCCGCGACCGGCGCGATCGTGTATTGGCAGGTGATCCTCGACATGAAGGACGGCGACGTACTCGCGTGGGATCAGGTGCCCGGCACGTGGGTGGACTGCGCCGATGTGGACGATGACACGTGGTACGAGTTCGAAATCGCCTTCAACCACACCGCCGACCTGTACAGCGTGACCATCGACGGCGCGGCCACGCCCTGCGCGTCGTTGCAGGTGCTCTCGGTCGTATCGGGACTCGACGAGGGCGTGAGCGTGGCGACCTTCGGCGACGCGGGCGTTACCGGCACCGTGATGTTCGACAATGTGCAGATCTCGCCGCCCTAACCGGCGACCTTACGCAATTCAGTTCGCCGAAGACTCGATGCGCGCGGCGCGCTCGCGGTGCCGCGCCGCGGTGACGGGGAACCCTCGCCGTTCGTAGATTTCGGCGAGGCGGCGGTGCGCGTTTGCGTCGCGGGCGATGTCGTAGAGCAGGATCGACCAGCCCGCGCGTGCGTCGGGCTCGCGATCGCGCAGCCACAGCAGATCGGGCACATACTGCCCCGTGGTGAAACTCAGGCTGACGGCGAGCCAGTCGGGCACCGATTCGTCGCCTGCCGCGTCGGGATTCGGCGCGCCAAAGTACGACACCAGCGGCTGGTAACGCACGCCGTATGCCTCGGGCGGCGCGACGCCAAACCATCCCAGCACGACGGACTTCGCGCCGACGCGCTCCATTGTTTGGCGCAGCGCGGGCAGATCCTGCCCCCAATCCACGTTGGAATCGGAGACGTAGCGCGACGCGCGTGCCGGACCGCCGGCGGCGATCGTAACGAAGCTGAGATCGCGCGGGTGGATCGCAAGGAGTTCGACGAGATTCGCCGCAATGATGAACGCGATCAGAAATGCCGGGGCGCGACGCGACCCGCCGTCCGTTGACGATTCCTCGATCCAGCGCGCCAGCGTGATGCCGATGCCGATGAAGATCGCCGGATAGATCGGCAGCAGATAACGAACCCCGATGTTGACCTTCGAGAACACGGCGGCGAGGCCGAACACGACCGCGGGCAACGCGAACGCGGCGAGATCGGGCGGCGCGTCTTTCTCGGGGATCGAGAGATTCACTGGACGGCTCCGCGCCCTCCGCGCGTAAATCGCGAGCGCCGCGAGCGCGGCCACCGTCGTGCCCACAGGCGATTTGAGAAGCCACACGGCGGGGAAGTACCACCGCCAGCCGAATTTCGAGATTTCGCCGAACAGATACGCGCCGTGCCCGTCGTTCACGCGCGCGAGCATCATGCGAAAGCTGTCGACGATGTCGTGCGCGGGCGCGCACGCGGCGTACAGGGCGATGAGCGCGAACGCGCCAAGCCCGGCGACAAGAGCCGCCACGGCGACGGCGGCGAGGCCGCGCACGCGACCGGCGAGGAGCGCCTCGTAGGGTTCGCGCCGCGAAAAAACGGCGTCGAGCGCGAACACGAGCGTGAAACCGCTGAGCCACGGGAGCGCGGCGAACTTTGCGAGAAGCGCCGCGGCGCACGCGGCGACGAAAGCGGCGAACGCGGCGCGCGATCCGCCCGCGCGAAAGAGCGTCAGCGCCGCCGACGCGAAGACACACGCCGCCGTATAGGGCATGTCGATCGTGGCCAGCGCGCCATTCGAGATCCACACGGGGCTCGTCAGGAAGAGCGCGAATACGATCACCTGCGCGCGGTAGCCCGCGACGCGGCGCGCAACGGCCGCGGCGGCGATCATCGCCAGTGCGGCGAGCACCCAGTTCACGGCGCGCGCGCGCGTCAACAGCGCGTCGGGATTTTCGATCGACCTGGAATAAAACGCGCCGATGGCGGCGTGGTTCGCGCAGATCGCCTCGGACCCGAACGACGCGCATTTCGACGAATCGAACGGCATGGCGAGCGAGGAGCCAAGCAGCGGCAGCGCAAGCAGATGGCGCGCGAGCGGCGGATGCACGTCGCGAAAGCCCGTGTCGCCGTCACGCAGCTCCGCGACACCGACCGCCGGGCCGACCAGTTCGTCCATCACCGGGGATGTATCGCGCACCGATGCGGACATCAGCGCGACGAGGACGATCGCGGCGAGCGAGGGAACAAGTATGCGGGCGAAAGTCACTGCGGCGGCTCCGCGGCCGGTGTCGGTGTCGACGTCGTGGCGGGGGTTGGCGTCGGTGTCGCGGCCGCCGCCTCTTTCACGGCGAAAGCGCGGGCACGCCATTCGTAGAGCAACGGCTTGTTTTTCTTCGTCCCCAGATGGAAGTCGTACACCCAGCCCGAACCATCGGGCGCGCGCTCCGCGGCCCAGACCTCGACCCCCGCTCCGATGCCCGCGAAGAGCGCATCGAGGTGCGCTTCGTGGATGATGCCCTGAAACGCGAAGCCGCGCCCCGCGCGCTTGTTCGGTTCGCGGATGGCTTCGAGTTCCTTCATCATCGGCATCCGCCAACCACCGCCGCACGCCGAAAGCCGCTCCACGAACGCACGCGCCTCGTGCGCATCGGCGGGTTCATCGGGACCGAGGTGCCACGCGAGCCCCGTCCGCGTGTCGAAGATCGCGCCGCAGCCGGTCTTGGTGAACCGCGCGGGCCTCGCATCGCCCGCCCAGGCGATCGACGCGCACACCATCGCCGCGAGACCCGGCACCGCCAGCCACGACGCGCGTCTCATGATTCACTCCGATGTCGAGGAATGGGCGTCGGCGTCAGCCGCGCACGCCTTTGACCTTGGCCTTGCCGTCTTCGATCGAGATTTTGAACTTGATCTTGCCGCCCAGCCGGCTCTCGAGCGCGGGCACCTGCTTTTCGAGCGACTGACGGAACTTGTCGAGCGAGACCTTGCCGGCTTCCTGCGTCTTGCCGCGCGCGTCCACGTATTCGCGGTAGAGCTTCTCGACGTTCGACGCCGCCAGCGGATGATCGTCGGCCTCCAGCGCCCGCGCCAGATCGCGCACGATCTTGGCCTCGGCCGCCTGTTTCACCGCTTCGGGATCGGGCTTGTGCTCGACCTTGAAACGATGCGGCGCGTATCGTCCCTGCTCGATCTCGAGCAGCGTGCGATCCCAAAGCCGTTGATACGAATTGAACGTGGCCTGAAGGCTCTGAAAACGAAACCGCTGCGCGGTGTTTGGGATATGCGAGTTGTGCAGCTTGCCGATCACGCGCTGCAGCTCGGTGCGCATCTTTTGCGGTTCGATGCGCACCTCGCCCGTGAAATACAATTCGTATTCGTGCCGGATCTCCTTGATCTGTTTTTCGATGACGTCGAGCGCCTGGCTGATGTTGACGGTCATCTTCGCGCGCTCCTGGAGGGCCCGGTCCTGTGAGGATTCCCTCGCATATTTATCCGCCGATCCCCCCGGTGTAAAGCCGCGCGCCGCACGTCAGCGTTCGACCTGCAAGCCCGTCACCCCGGTGGGGCGTTTCGCCCGCGGATTCGAGAAAACGAGCACGCACGGCCCGGCGGCGCAGCCATCAAGCGGCCACCGGGCGCGCAGTGGCGGTGAACCTTCCACACCGCGCGTCGCGAAAACCGCCTTGCCGTCGGCGGCGACGAGCCGCGCGATGGTTCCCGACGCGGCGTCGATCTCGAAACTCACACTCGAAGCGACGGGCAGAGGCGGCGAGATCCACGCATCGCCCTGCGCGGTCCAGCCGGGCGGCGGCGCGTCGCCGAACTCCACCGACGCGATCACCTCGACCGAAACAAGCGCGAGGCGCGGGCGCATGACCAGCGTGCCCGTCAGCGGCTCTGGCGCGTCCACCGGCCCGGCCACGCGATAACGACGCAGGATGCGGCTCGAAAACGGGTCGAAGGGCGGTTCGACATCGACGAGGATCTTCGCGAAGGAACGCGCCTCGATGCGCTCGGCCAGCGCGCGCGGCGGCATCCGCCCTGCCTTTTCCGCCTCGGCGATGAACATACCCTTGGCCAGCACCTCCCGCCCGGCGAGCCACGCATAATAGGGGTGATCCATCACGTACACGTCGCCCGGCTCGGCGCGAAGACTGGCGATGAAGGCGTCGCCCTTCGCGCGAATTCCCGCTCCCGGCATCTGGCGGACGGGGTTTTGCCAGGTCGCGAGCATCTGCGCCGCGAGCAGCAGCGCGGCGAGCGCCGTGGGCCGCAGCGAAGCGGCGATGAGCGCGAGCGCGAGCGCGAGGGGGATGAAGTTGTTGAGGTAGTGCCCCTGCTTGATCCACGGCAGCAGCGACGCGGGCAGCGACGCGAGCAGGAAGAGCGGCCAAACAAGACGCGCACCGCTCGGGGCGTTGTCGGAATCGGTGGCGCCTCGACTTGCGAAAGCCGCCGCAAGGGCCGCGAGCGCGAAAAACCCCAACGCGTGCGCGAGTCCCCAGGGTTCGAGCAGGCGCTCGGGATGGATCGGGTGCGAGCGCGGCGCGACCAGAGTGAAGAAGACGAATTGACCGTCGCTCGCGGCGTTCAGCCATGCGCCGATCGCGAGTGTCGCCCCGCCGATCATTGCGCCCAGCGCCACGCCGCGCAGCGGCGCGCGAAGGAAAACCGCGAGGCAAGCCGCCGCCGCGAAGAACACGGTGACCTGCTTGGTGAAGATCGCCGCGACGAGCAGCGCGGCGGCGACGGCGAGTCGGCGCGGCGTCATGCCGCCGTCGACGACCACGAACGCCCCGGCGACGCACGCGAGAAAAAGCATGTCCACGCGGGCGAGGTCGAACCACCATCCCGACGCCGGGTAGAACGAAAGAAACGCGCCCGCGCAGGCGATCGCCCAGGGCCACCGGGCGCGGCGGCGCGCGAGGCCGGCGATCAGGGTCGCGATGACGAGCGTCGAGAGGATCGACACCCCGCGGCACGCCGCAAGCGTCTTGCCGATGACCGCGACGGCCCCCGCCCCCGCGACGTAGAAGAATGGCGTGTAGAGCACGGGGACGTACGTCGCGTCGGTATCGGGATTCGGGTAGATCGGCCTGCCGTCGAGCACGCGCAGCGACGCGAGAAAGACGTCGCCTTCCTGAAACTCGATTTCGTAAGGATACGCGACGCGCGAGGCTGCGACGACGGCGAACACGATCGCCGCGCAAACGCCCAGCGACGCCGCCGCAATCACAACAAATTTCTTCACCCCGCCCGTCTCGTCCACGCCGTCCGTCCCTGTTTCGTCGATCCTACCGCGCGGGGCGACGATCCGCGAGCGGTGCGTGCAGGGCATGGCGCGGGCGCCGAAATCCGACCTCGAATAACCAATCATGTATTTGTCATTGTCCGATTGGGCTGTTTGGCATAAAATCCGTTCACTGATGACCGCGAATCGGGCGCGAAACCCGGCGTCGCGGTGTGCGAATGCGATGGAGAGCGTCGTCCGATCCGAACGAGGAGGAGGATGCGATGGCGAATCTGACGAAAACGGCGGCCGGCGGCACGATCGGCTTTTTGGGCGGGATTCTGGTCGAGCACGGCATCGAGGCGGTGTTCGGCGTGGATTTCGTGAACGGCGTCTGCGAGATCGCGGGGGCGGTGCTGGGCATGGCGATGGTCAACCGCGATCTGGTGGAGGCGGCGTATCGGCAGATTCGCCTGTCCACCGGCAAGGAGCCCGCCGAGATCAGCGTCGCGGAGTGGGACACCTTCAAAAAGGAGAATCCCGCCACCGCCCGCTACCTGGAGCAGGCCCTGAAAATCTGAGCCGGGGATGATTTCCACGGGGCGCGACGCGAGTCGCGCCCTTTTTGCGCCGCCGCGCGGATTGCGGCGGTGGGGAACTCGATGCCAGACGCGTGGCCCATCGAGCGCGTGTTCGAGGACGCCCTCAAGTCGCTGCGTCTCGGGCGGCTGCACCGGCGGCTGCGCCTGTTCGGCGAATGGCCGCGCATCGTCGGCGAATCGAACGCGCGCATGTGCCGCCCGTGCTCGCTTCGCGCCGGAACGCTGCTGGTGGAATGTGAGGATTCGACCTGGGCCGACAAGCTGAAATACATGGAAGAGCCTTTCATCGAACGCATCGCCGAAATGCTCGGCCCGGGCGTTGTGCGGCGTATTCGATTTGTCGTCGGAGCGCGACGCACGCCGCGACGAAACCGGGTCGAGCGCGCCCCGATGACGCAGGCCGACGAAGATCGTCTTGCGCGGGTGCTCGACCGACCCGGCCTTGCCGACAAACCCGAACTGCGAGAGGACCTGCGTTCGCTGTATGAGCACCTCGTTGCCAGACGACGCGGCACGACCCGACGGTGAAAAAACGTTGGAGCCCGGTCCCATCGCGGGATCGAGCGGAAGCGTGCCCGACGGCATCTCGCTCGCCGTGGCGCTCGCGATCGCCGTTGTGGCGCTCTGGACCTTCCGATTCGCCCCCGACAGCCACTTCCAGGACGAGATGGAGATCGTGCGCGCCAACGCAGCGCGATTCCTCGCCGATTGGTTCCCGCACTACAGCGAGACGGCGATGATGATCGTCGCCCCGGCGCTCGCCACCACGGGCACGTTTCTGCCCGGCGTGTGGATCTACCACGTCCTCGCGATGCTCGTGTTCGGCCCCGACCCGTCGGCGCAGTTCGGCCTCGCGGTGCTCGTGCACGTGCTGTGCGCGTGGAGCGTCGGCTCGCTGGCCGTCGCGATGTACCGCGACCGACGCGCGGGCTGGGCCGGGCTCGTCTTCGCGCTTTTCCCCGCGCTCGGCGACATCCACGGCGCGCTGTCCAACGGCCCCGCGCTGCTGGCGATGTTTTGGACGCTGCAAGCCGGCTTCATGTACCGCCGCTTCGTCGTGCAAGGGGGGTCGTCGCGGCTCGTCGGCGCGGCGCTGCTCGGTTTCCTCGCCGTCTCGTGCGACGGCATTGGCATCTTCGCCCTCGCGCTCATGGCGGCGGTCGAAATCATCTGCCGCCGCGATGGCCCGACGTTGCGCCCCCTCGCGCGCGCCGGTGCGCTGGCCGCCGTGGCCATTCCCGCGGTGATGTTCAACCTCGCACTCGCGATGTCGCGGCTGCCCACCAATGGCTGGGAGGCCGCCGTCACCCCGGATTTCGGCCAGTTCGTGCGCGCCTACCTTTACGCCTTCAAGGGCACGGTGGCGCCGGATCTCGACGGCGCGTGGACGTCGCTGATCGCCGTGGTGCTGGGAAGCTGCGTGTATATCGTGGGCGTTTATCGTTCGCTCGAGGATCCGCACCGCCTCGCGAACCTCGGTCTCTTCGCCGTCGCCGTCGCCATCTCCGCCGCCGAATTCATCGACCCGGCCCAGCCCACGCCGACGCTCGCCGTCGCGTATCTCGCCCCGGCGGTTTGCGCGGCGTTGATCCTTGGCGATGTCTTTCGCGCGATCGGCTCCCGCGTCACGCTCGCGGCCGTGCTCATCGCCATCACCGTCTTCTGGTCCATCGTCGATACGGCCCGCTCGCGCGTGCCGGTCGAGCGCGGGCGGCGCATCGCGGCGATCGGCGACGAGCTCGCGCGGCTCTATGGCGACATGAAGGACGAGACGGACATCTACCTGGTCGACGACGGCATCGACCGCACCGTGCTGCTCGCCGCTCACCTGGATTTCGTCTACCGCTACGACCTCACGCACCAGACGCGCTGGTCGCTCGTGATCGGCGGGATGATGTTCCCCGACGAACCCGGGGCGATCGTCGGGCAGCTCGGAGCCGTGACGCGTCTCGAGGTGACGAACGCGATGGTGTTCATCGGATGGACCGACGCGCACGAGCGCCTCGCGGACATGACGCCGGCCATCCGCGAGCGCCTCGCCATCGCGGAGAAGGTCATGGACTCGAGCGGGTACCGCGTCGAGCCCTTCCCCATCGGCGGCGAAAGCGCCGTGGCGTCGTGGGTGCCGCGCGTCGCGGCGCAGTCCGCGCCCGCAGGTTCGCCCCACGCGTGGTTCCTCGAAGCCCCGATCATCCGGCTGCACTCCACCATCGGGCGCTTTGGGCCGGAAGATTGAGATCCGCAGGCGCGTGACATCTTGGCGTCGATACGCCCACGCACGGAAACCGGACGTGATTCCTATGGGACTTCCCTCGGCGATCGTAAGTCATGGAAACCGCCACCAATGGTGCAAGCCGAATGATGAATATTTATTGACATCCATCTGGTATTGTTAGCACAGTCGAGATGAACGATCGGTGATGCGCTTTCGCGATTTGCAAACCAAAGGCGTCTCGTCGAATGAAACGCGAATCGAAAACCGTCGCCCTCATCCTGATCGCCCTCGCGGCGTTTTCCGCCTGCGATTGCGGTTCGACGAGCGACAACTCGGCGAACCCTGAGCCTGTCGAAGGGCTGGACGACGACACCGCGCGTGACGACGACACCGGCGACGACGACCTGAACGACGACGCCGATGACGATGCGGACGACGACACGTGGCCGCCGCTGCCGGGCGACGAACCATCCCCCCTCGGGCCGATTTCCCCCGCGTGCCGCCGGCCGGGCGGCGGCGAACCCGGGCCGCTGCGCGCGGGAGTGGCGACGGGCGATCTGTACGCACCGATCGGAACGAGCATGGGCGGCTACGGTAGCCGACCCGGGCCGAGCCATCCCTACGCCGTGTCGATGGGTGCGTCGACCGGCTACATCGACCGTCTCGATGTCAAGGCGCTCGCGCTCGACAACGGCGAAACGCGCCTCGTCATCGCGCGCATCCCCGCCGCGGGCGCGTCGGAGGCCCTCTACCGCACCGTGCTCGCGCGCGTGTGCGAGCAATCGGGCGTCGATCTCACCGGGCGGCTGTGGCTCTCGGCCACGCACTCCCACTCCGGGCCGTCGCACTTTCTGCCGATCCCGCCCCTGCTGGGCGGCACCGGCACCGATACCTTCGACCGCGGCTTCGTCTCGCGCAGCGCCGACTCCATCGCCGACGTGATCGTCGCGAGCATGCGCGCGCTCGAACCGGCGCGCTTCGCCGCCACCGTCGTCGATCCCTTCGACCCCGACAACCGATTCTCGCGCGACCGCCGCTGCGCCAACGACCCCCCGACCTACAAGGAAGACCGGCTCTTCTTCGCGCGCGTCGATCGAGCCGACGGCTCGCCGCTCGCCGCGCTCGTCTCGTTCCCCAGCCACGGCGTGTGGATGGGGCGCACGGTGATGTCCGCGGATATCCCGGGGCAGATCGAGGGCGCCTTGCAGGACACCTTCGCCACGCCGGTCGAGGCCATGTTTCTGCCCGGTCCCGGCGGCGACGCGAACCCATCCGCCACGCCGCGCGGCCAGGACGACGAACAGGGCATGGAGTGGCACCGGCGCACCATCGGCCCCGCGCTGCGCGAGGTGTGGGACGCGCTGGAGCCCACGGACGACGTGGCGCTCGGCGCGGCGCTGCGTCCGCTCTCGGCGAGCCGCGAGGCGATCGGCTACGCGCCGGGCGAGTTCGGCTACTACGAGGAGTTCACGGGCCAGTTCCACGAATACGCGCAGGGCGCGTTTTACTGCGGTTCGGGCGACGTGTGGAGCGAGCTGCCCTGGCTCGAGGAGCACGGCTCGATCATCGACTGCGGCGATCCGTCCACGGCGATGCTTGATGGCTACTACGGCTGCGCGCTGCCGATTCTGTGGATCGAGCCGTGGTGGGCGACCACGCTGAACGAGCCCGAGGTCGGCGCGTTTCGCCTCGGCGATCATGTGCTCGCGTTTTTGCCGGGCGAGCTCACCGCGTTCCTCTCCAAGCGCCTGCGCGACGGCCTCGCCGCGGCCACGGGGCTCGACCCCGACCTCATCGCCACGGTCGGCTACACCAACGGCTATCAGGGCTATCTGCTCACCGAGTGGGACTGGCTGCAGGGCGGCTACGAGACCTCGATGAATTTTTGGGGTCCGAAGTACGGCGACTGGCTCGCCGATGCGTGCGTCGAAACGGCGGCGGGGTTGGTGCTCGCCGGTTCGCCGCCGATCCTACCCGAGCCGCCGCTGCCGCGTTACCCGTGGCCCGATCTGCTGCCGGCGGGTTACGAGCGCGCCGAACGCGTGGGCGACGTGCTGGCGCAGCCCGCCGCGACGTATCGGCGGTTCGACACGGTGACCTTCACGTGGGGCGGCGCGTTCGGCGGTGCGCCCAAGCCGCGCGTGACGCTGGAGCGCGAGACCGATCGCGGCTTCGAGCCCGTGATGCGCGCCGATGGCCGCCCGCTCACCGATGCCTCGTTCGAGACCGTGCTCGACGACGCGCCCGATCCCGATTACGACGCGCGCCGCTTCCCGTCCCCGCGCACGCACGCCCTCACGATCCGCTGGGAGCTCACCGCCGACGCGCCGCTCGGGCGGTTCCGGTGGAACGTGTCCGGCACGACGTGGGACGGCGTGCAGATGTCGCCCTATGCCGCCGTGTCGGACGTGTTCGAGGTGCTACCCGCCGATTCGCTGCGCGCCGACATCGTCGTGACGCACCTGGGCGGCGACGACTACCGCATCGCGTGCGACGGCTGGTGGCCGCCGAATCCCGACGGCTATCGACTGCGCCATGTGGATTTTCACGCGAGCGAATGGTCGAGCGTCGCATCCGGATCGGCGACGGCGACGATCGCGGTGGACGGCGGCACGGCCGAGACGATCGCGCTCGCGCCGACAACCGACGGCCATTTCGAGGCGACATTCACGATGACGCAGCACGGCCACGCGCACACGGCGCGCGTGCTCGCGGGCGATCTTCTCGATGCCTACGGCAACACGAATGGCGAGGATTCGGACGCAGCGGGGTTTGGGCCGTAGCGCTCGCGGCGTCGATTCGCGAATTCACGCGATTTCAGGATTTCTTGCTCGCGCGCGCGACAGTCCGGCGCGGCTTCGGCTTCGCGCGTTCCTCGATCAATCGCGCCGCATCCGTCAGGTCTTCGAGATACCGCCCTTCGGCCTCGGTTTCGGCATCCGCGCGCCTTCGCACGGCAAATTCGTCATATTGGATTTCGGCATACGCCGACGCCTCGTCTTGCCCGACCGAACCGGCGCCTACCAGGACCGGAAGCTCGTTGTCGCGCAGAAACTTGTCGAGGAACCCTTCCCAGTCGCCGATGCGAATATCGCGCCGCCGGCGGACGCGAAACTCGGCCTGATCGAGAAACATCACCACGATGCGATTGAGCGTGTCGATCTCGTCCGCGTCCAGATAGTTCTTGGCGATCGCCACGTCGCGTTTCAGCACGCGCCCTCCCGCCCATGTGGTGAGGCCCATGTTCGGCCGGGCGGCATCGGCGCGGCGAAGGACGATCTCGGCCGCGGTCATTCCCGTCGCGGCGAAATGCATCTTGTTTTGCATCGCGGCGAAAAACGTCCGCGACGCGCCATCGCCTTCCCGATAGTCGACCGCGAGCGCGAAGATCTCCCGGATGCGCTGATAGACCCGCGCCTCGCTGGCGCGGATTTCGCGAATCCGCTCGAGCAGTTCCTCGAAGTGTTCCGACGCCGCGTCGCGCCCCTTCAGGCGGTCGTCGTCGAGCACGAACCCCTTGACGAGAAACTCCCGCAGTCGCTCCGTCGCCCACTGGCGAAACTGCGTGCCGCGCGGCGAACGCACCCGGTAGCCGACGGCGAGGACCGCATCCAGGTGGTAGTATCGTGTCTCATAGGACTTTCCGTCCGCGGCAGCTGTTAAGGATTTCTTAACAACTGAATCCGCATGAAGTTCCCCATCGCGGAAGACGTTCCGCAGGTGCATGCTGATATTCGGAACCGTCGTCTGAAACAGCTCCGCCATGGCGGCCTGCGTGAGCCATGCGTTGCCCGCATCGAGCCGGACCTGAACGCGGCTGCGCCCATCCTCCGTGCGATACAACACGACGGACGTTTCGGGAGTGGGATTACTGGGCTTGGTGTCGGTCATGATGATGTGCTGCGCTGCCTCTTTCTCTCTGAACTTGGATCAAGCTAACGCACGCCTTTTGGTCGGGTCAACGCGCCATCCCGCTCAGATGAACCCCTCGTCCTCGTCTTCCGGCTCGGGTTCCTCGGTTTCGGGTTTGGGCGCGAGGCCCGTCTCGCGCAGCAGTCGAGCGCTCACGAGTTCGATGCGCGCGCTCGGGCGTTTGGGGTTGTACTTCAGCGGTTGCGGGATCGACGCGATCAACATGGCCGCCTGCTCGGGCGACAGCTTCGACGCGCCGACCCCGAAGTAGTGGCGCGCGGCCGCCTCGATGCCGAAGACGCCGTCACCGAACTCGATGACGTTCAGGTAGAGCTCGAGGATGCGGTCCTTGTCGAGCGCGAGTTCGAGCCGCGCCGCCAGCACGGCCTCGAGCCCCTTGCGCAGCCAGCTTCGCTTCGGCGAGAGCCACAGGTTTTTCGCAAGCTGCTGCGTGATCGTCGATCCGCCGCGCACGACTTTGCCGCGCTTGCGGTTCGCGCGCAGGGCTTTTTCGATCGCGTCGAGATCGAATCCGCGGTGCGTGCGAAAGTTCGCGTCCTCGGCGGCGATCGCCATCTTCGGCACGAAGCGCGGCAGGTCAGCCAGACGCACCGGCGTGTAGCGCAGCGAAAACGCGCGGCCTTCGCGCGCGGCCTGATGCTCGCGATGGAGCATGAATCGCGTTTCGGCGGGCTGGTGCGTGGAAAGGATCGCCATCGACGGACACAGGACGAAACTGGCGGCGAACGGAGAAAGCGCGGCGAGGGCGAGAGCCCACGCGAGCGTCCACGACCAGGCGCGACGGCGCGGCCGGGGTGGGTACTCATCCGATATCGGTTTCCGATCGTGGATCACACCGGAACCTATTCAACGTCGTGGCCGTTTTCTTCGCACACCTTCGGCCTCGTTTCTCGGCCGAAAGTGTGGCACCCGAACTTCACTATCCCAACAACCAAAAACCAAAAACCAACTACCAACAAATGGTCCGCGTTCAAGCCTCAAGCCTCAAGCCCCAAGCCTTCCAGACACCGGTCCAGCATCTCGCCGAGCAGGTCGATCTCCTCGATCGTCACGGACAGGTTCGGACGCAGACGGATCGCGTTCGTCCCCGCGCCGAGCAGCAGCAGCCCCTCGTGCTCGCGGGCGGTCGCGACGAGCCGCGCCTTGTCCTCGGGGCGGCGCAGCGAAAAGCCCTGATACAGGCCCATGCCGCGCACGTTGAAGACGAGGTCGGGGAATTTCGACGCCAGCGTGTCCAGCACGGCGCGCAGACGCGCTTCCTTTTCCGGCACCTGCTCGATCAGCCGCTCGTCGCGGACGATCTGCATCTCGCGCACGAAACGCACCATGTCGGCGAGCGTGCCGCCCCAGGTGGAGTCGAGCACGTTGCGGTCGCGCATCGGCCGATCCATGTAGACGACGCCGCACCCGAGCTTCTTGCCCGACGCCACGGCTTGCGGTGCGTGCGGCAGATCGAATTGGTCGATGGCGAAGAACGTGCCCGTCTGGCCGCCGGCGGTCTGCACCTCGTCGAATCCCAGGTAAACGCCGTGCGCGTGCGCGAGTTCGGACAGGCCGCGGAAGAACTCCGGCGACGCGGTGCGGTGGCCGCCCGCGCCCTGGATCGGCTCGACGACGATGCCGATGATCTCGTCGGCGAACAGACGCAGGCAGTTTTCGACGAGGTCGAGGCTGTCGCGCGTGCGCGACTCGTTGACGGCGGCGGGCTCCGACGAATCCCATGCGGGAAATGGAATCTGGATGTTGCCCTCGACGATCCCGTGGAAGTCCTTGGTCACCACCGGGTCGTGGTCGAGGCGCGTGACGTGGAGCGCAAAGACCGTGCGCCCGTGAAACGCCTGATCGAAGTACAAAAAGCGCCGGCGCGCGGCATTCGCGCGGCCCGTCTCGCGCAGTTTTTGCGCGTGGAGGTTGATGAAGTACTTCATCATGTTCTCCACCGCCTCCGCGCCGGAGTTGACGGTGTAGACCTCCAGATCGGGGTTGCGCATGCAGATCGGCGCGAGCGCGTGCAACTCGCGGTAATAGGCGAGGCACTCGGGCGTGAGGAAATCGGGATTCGCGGTCTTGTTGTTCGCCGCGACGGCAAGACGACGCAGGTAGTCGGGCTCGGCGAGCCCCGGATGGTTATGGCCGATCACCTTCGCGCCGAAGTAGCCCATCCAGTCGAAGAGCCGGTCTCCGTCCACCGTGGCGAGCCACATGCCGTCGCAGCGCGGCAGGTCGAGCACAAACGGGTAGGGATCGGCGACGACATAGCGGCGCAGCTCTTCGATCATCGCGGCGCTTTTTGGACCGGGAAGGCGCATGAGGCCGGCTCCGTGTCGGCGCGGCCGGGCTCGGCCGCGACCGCGCGGAAGATCGTCCGCCGCGCCCGGGGCGTCAAGGGGAGCCCTTAGAATTCGAGTCCGAGCGTCAGCATGCCGTAGGGGCTCCGGTAAAAGTGCTCCGGCCCGCCACTCACGTTGCGGTTGAAGTAGCGCCAGTCCGTTTCGAACGGCGAGAGCGAGTAGCCGCCGAGGAGGCCGACGTACGCACCGCGTCGGCGATCGTCCCGTCGGATGTGATAGCGGGCCTGAATTTGGCCGTCGACGATGAAGGCGACGCCGTCGATGTTGCCGGATGAGCCGCCCGCGCCGAGGTGGTCGTCCGCGGATGTGTCTTCGCCAGCGCGCAGGACGTAGCTCATGTTCGCGATCCCCATCCCGATGCGCGGTCCGAGGTCGAAGTCGCCGAAGCGATACGCGTAGCCGAGCACGCCCAGCGTCCGCGAATCCCACCACTCGATATCGACGTCGTCCCCCGGCGTGACGCCGCTCGAGTAGACGAGATCGAGACCGAGTCCGAAGCCCGACGGTCGCTCCATATAGGCCACGATGCCGAACGACATCATCGATCCGTTGGCATCCGGCAGGTCGTCGCGGATCGACTCATCCACGTCGGGGATGGTTCGGTCGGAGTAACCCACGGCGAACGCGAGCGATCGGACCCACGCGGAATCGGCCGACGCCGCGGCCGCGTGAAACACCGCGATGAGAGCCGCGAGGGCGGCGAAAATCGTACGCTGGCGAGTGGTGCTCATGACGCGCTCCTCTCGGGAATGGGGCCATTCTCGCGTGCCGGATCGTCGATCGCCAAGGGGCGCCCGCGAGGCCGAATTGTCATGAATCATACACGACGGCAAATCCCTTTTGACGGAATCATTTTGGAGGTCTATGGTGAATTTTCGTTTGCCGTTTGGCATTTTGGGTCGTGCATGGGCATCGAGGCGCGTCAGCCCCAGTACCTGGGCGAGATGCGCGAACGCCACCCGGAGAAATTCGCGACGATCGACCGGGTGTTCGCGCGCATCCGCCGCGGGGCGAAAATCTTCGTCGGCAACGCTTGCGGCGAGCCGCGCCATTTGGTTCGCGCGATGGCCGACTACGCCCGCGCGCATCCCAAGGCGCTGGTGGACGCCGAGATTTTTCAGGTGTGGAGCCTCGGCGATTCTCCCTTCGCACACGACGCCTCGCTGCGCCAGTTCCGCTACAACTCCATGTTCATCGGCGAGAACATCCGCGGCGCCATCAACGAGGGCCTCGCCGATTACACGCCGCTGTTTTTTTCGCAGGCGCCCGACGTGCTGCGGCGCGGGCTGTTGCCCATCGACGCGGCGCTGATTCAGGTGTCGCCGCCCGACGCGCACGGCTGGATGAGCCTCGGCGTGAGCGTCGATCTGGGCAAGGCGGCGGCCGAAGCGGCCCATCTGGTCGTGGCGCAGGTCAACGGCGCGATGCCCCGCGTTCACGGCGACAGCTTCATCAACATTGCGGACGTGGATTTTTGCGTTCCGCACGACGAGGCGATCCTCGAGTTTCCCGCACGGCCCGACACCGAAGCGATCCGCGAGATCGGCCGCTACGTCGCGCGGCTCATCAAGGACGGCGACACCCTGCGCATCGGCTACGGCCCGACCCCCAACGCGCTGCTCGCGTCGCTCGCCGAGAAGCGGCACCTGGGCATTCACACCGAGATCCTGACCGACGGCATCGTCGAACTCATGCGCCGCGGCGTGGTGGACAATCGGCAAAAGACGCACAACCGCGGCAAGACCGTCGCCGCGTTCTGCATGGGCACCGAGGCGACCTACGAATACATCCACGACAACCCGCAGATCGAGTTCCAGCCCATCGATGTCGTCACCGATCCCCTGCTGATCGCGCGCCACGAAAACATGGTGGCCATCAACAGTGCGCTCTCAATCGACCTGACGGGCGAGGCGACGGCGGTGTCGATCGGCGGACGATTCTTTTCGGGCATCGGCGGGCAGGCCGAGTTCATGCGCGGCGCGATCATGTCGCGCGGCGGGCGGTCGATCCTCGCCATGCCGTCCACCGCGATGGACCACGAGGTTTCCCGCATCGTGCCGATGCTTCCCGAGGGCTCGGGCGCGTCGTTTATCCGCGGCGATGTGCACTACGTCGTCACCGAATACGGCATCGCGTATCTGCACGGCAAAAGCATTCGCGAGCGCGCCATGGCGCTCATCTCCATCGCGCATCCCAACTTCCGCCCGTGGCTCGTCGAAGAAGCCAAACGGCGCCGGCTCATCTACGCCGATCAGGCGTTCATCCCGGGCAAGCAGGGTGAGTATCCCGCGGAGCTGGAGGAGTTCTATCGCGCGACGGATGGGCAGGAGGTGCTGCTGCGCCCCGTGAAGATCTCCGACGAGCCGCTGCTCAAGCTCTTTTTCTATCGCCTCTCGGACAAGACGATGTTCCGCCGCTTCATATCGATGCGTCACGACATGCCGCACGAGCGGCTCCAGGAGTTCGTCGTCGTCGACTACTCGAAGGAAACCGTGATTCTCGCCGTGCGCACCGACGGCGTGCACGAAACGGTGCTCGGCATCGGGCAGTTCTCCATCAACGCGATGGACCACACGGCGGACATCGCCTTCGTCGTTTCCGACGAGCAGCAGAAGCGCGGGATCGGGCGGCTGTTGCTGAACTATCTCACGCTGCTCGCCAAGAAGCAGGGCTTGCTCGGATTCACCGCCGAGGTGCTGCTCGACAACGAGCCGATGATGCACGTGTTCGAAAGCGGCGGCTTCGAGATGGACCGTCGCGTCGTCGAAGGCGTCTATGAGCTGCGCATGATGTTCGCCGAACCCGGCGATCCCGGCGCGGCGCGCTCGGCGTAGCGTCTCACGGGTCCGGCGTCCACCCTTCGACATCGAAGAGCGCGCGGCACGCCTCGTCCACCACGCGCAGGCACGTCGACGTGAGCATTCGGTTGGCGCGGCGGCGGTCGCCGCCCGGCGCGTCGCGGTGCGTGCGCGCCCACGCCGCGCACTCGGCGCGGGGATACGCCGCGCAGTCGCCCACGACCTGGTCCGGCGTCGCGCTCGCCAGATCGAGGAGCCGCCGCGCCGAGCGAACGTCCCTCGCCGCCGCGCAGCCCGCTTCGTCGCCGCGGCGGCACCCGAGATCGAAGTACACGGGCGCGAGACGCACGTCGCGCGCGATCGATCGATCGTCCGTCAGCGCGAGGCGTCCATGCGCCGTGCACACCGCCGCGTCGCCCGCGGCGCACCGCGTCCGCAGCGTTCCCGAATCGGGACCGCGCACGGCCAACAGCACGAGCCCGCCCGCGATCGCGCACGCGGCCACGGTGGGCCAGATCCAGCGCGGTGCGCCGTCGCCTTCGCGTCGCGCGAGCGGATGCGCGAACGCGGCGGCGAAAAACACCAGCAGCACCGCGTGCGCGGGCGCGACCAGGCGCGGCATCGAGTTCGTCCACGCGCAAAACGCGAGAAACCCCGACGCGACGATCCCGCTCGCGGCGCACACCGACAGCTCGCGCTCACGACGCAGCGTCGCCGCCGTCACGACGACCGGCGCGGCGATCCACGCCGGGCCGAGCCACCAATCGAATCGTCCGCCAAAATCCGACAGGCGCTGCGCGAAGTTGCGCGCGAACAGCCACGGCTCGGCGGCGAGCACGCGCAGATACGCGTCGAGAAAGAACCGATCCGCATCGCGCGAGCCGTAAGCGAGGCCGCGCGAGCGCAGCAATTCGCCCGCCCATGCGTCGTCCCACAAAATGCCCCACGGGTTGGGGAACTGGCCGATGGGCTCGAGCAGGTTTTGCGCGCCCTGCAACCGAAACGCGATGAACTGCCCGAAGACGGCGAGGTTCACGAGCCCGTGCGCAAATGGGATCGCGATCAGACCGACGAGCAAGCCCCCGACGCGCGCGAAATGATCGCGCTCGCGCGGCCCGAAGATCGCGACGAGGCCGAGCGCGAAGATCGAGATGTAGAACAGTTCGCCGCGCACCATCGTCGTCGCGCCGATGATCGCGCCCCCCGCAAGCGCGCCCGCAAACGCGCGGCGCGGCGGCGCGGGCGTCTCGCGGCGGCGAAAGACCGTTGCGAGAATGAAGACGATGGCGATGGCGCACGCGGGGGCGAGGGCGCTGTCGATCAGGCCGTCGGGCACGAAGCGCCACTCGGGCGCGTACGCGAGAAGGAGCACGGCCAGCGAGGCGGCATACGCCACGGCGACGCGCACACGCGCACGGGCGAGCGCAAACACGCCGAGCACCGACAGCGCGAGGGCGGCGATCCACGCGGCGCGCTGGGCCGCGATCATCAGGCGAAAATCGAAGACGAGATCGGGCGAACCGACGCTGCGTATCGCGGTGAGGATGCCGAGCGTCGCGTCGTACCCGAGGCCGCGCGTCGGCGGCACCGCGTCGCCCGCCGCGAGGTCCGCGCGCGGCACGCGTACGACCGGCTCGATGCCGCCCGCCCCGTTCGGTCGGACGGCCTCGGGCTTCCACGCGATCCACCACGGGCGCGCGGTCGCGAAGGCGGCGATGGCGGAACCCGACGCGGGGCCCGCGCCCCACGAGCCCTGGGCGAGCGTCGCGTCGATCGGGACGAACGGGACCCTGACGAATGCCGCGCCCGCGACGGCCATCATG
The DNA here is from genome assembly GCA_964586775.1 of uncultured bacterium. Lineage (GTDB taxonomy): Bacteria > Lernaellota > Lernaellaia > JACKCT01 > JACKCT01 > JADLEX01. The sequence continues at coordinate 21,767 of CAZPJD010000068.1, forward strand.
GCGACGATGAGAAGAACGACGCGCGTCACGCGCCGACCGTTTACGCTGATCGTCCAGATGCCCACGAAGTTCGATCCCACCTCGACCGCCAATATTGACCCATTCGGGCGAAACACCGATAGTCCCCGCGCTCCGCGCGCCCCGTGATTGCGCGCGCGGCGCGAGGGACTTGTGGATCGCCCATTTTCCGTTCGCGGCGACTATGCGCCGGCCGTCATCAACGGCATTTTTTCGTTGGGCACGTCGGCGGCGAACTTCTTTTTGCCGCTCTACTTTCGCGACCAGCTCGGGTTTTCGGGCACGCAGATCGGCGCGCTCTTCGCCGCGCAGGCGATCGCGGGAGTGCTGGCCGTGCTGCCCGCGGGGCTCGGCAACGACCGCGTCACAAGCCGCACTCTCGTTGCTGTCAGTCTCGTCGTTCAAGCCCTCGCCTTCGCCGCGCTCGCGTCGGTGCGTTCGTTTCCCGTCTATCTGCTCGTGTTCTTCGGTTGGGCGGTCGGGTTCAACCTCTACCGCATCAGCCTCGACGTGCAGCTTCTCAAGACCGATCAGGGCGCGGGGGTCGAGCGCCGCGCGCTGCTCTACCAGTTCGTGCGTTTCGGCGGACTCGCGATCGGCACCGCGGGCGCGGGCTATGTGCTCGCGAGCATCGACTTTCGCGGAGCGCTCGTCGCCATGGCCATCGTGTGCGCCGCGCTCGCGTTCTCGGCGTTCCTGCTCGTCCCCGTGCGCGTGGCGCGGGTGCGTCTCGCGGATTACCGCGCCGACATCCGCCGGCCGAACGTGCTGCTCTTCGCCGGCTGGTTTTTTCTCTTCGCCACGCACTGGGGCGCGGAGTACACCTGCTACGGCCTCTTTCTGCGCGAGAACCTCGGCCTGTCGGTCATTCAAATCGGCTGGTATATGACCGGCGAATTCGCCGCCATCGTCGTCACCCTCGCGGTGCTGCTCGCGCGGCGCGTCTCGCTCGTGAACGGAACGGTGCGTCGATTCGCCGTCGCCGGGCTCGCACTCTCGGGCGTCGGCCACATCGGCATGTCGGTGACCGGGCCGCTCGTGTCGGCGGCGTTTCGCATGATCCACGGCGCGGGCGACGGCTTGATCGTCGTGGTGCTCTACCTTGGCCTCGCGCGGCTTTTCCACGTCGAGCGCGCGGGCGGCAATACGGGCTTCGTGAATCTTGCGGCCATGGCGGGGCTCGTCACGGGCTCGCTGGTCACGGGGCCGATCGGCGAACGCTACGGCTATCAGTGGCCGATTCTGGCGAGCGGCATCATGATCCTCGCGCTGATCGTGCCCCTCGTGATCCCGATTCGCGAACGGCGCGCGGATGCGGCGGAACTCAGTTCCACGCCTGCCCGTTCATGAGGTTCTCCAGACCCTGATCCATCGTGTGCTCGAAGAGCAACCGGAATCCCGCGGCGGTCGGATGCACGCCGTCGGGAATCCAATCGAGCGGCCCGGGCAGCAGGTAGATGCCGCCGGGAAACGGAAGGTAGCCCGTCGCGGCGGTCCCGGGCGCGGGCACCGTTCCGGGATCGTAGGGAAACAGCGGCAACAGGAACGGCGGATGCGGCACGTCGCCCACCGCGAATTGCAGCCAGCCGAAGTTGTGCGCGTAGTGGAGTCGCGGTCGGGAGGACGCTTCGAGCAGCTCCATCAGGCCGATCTCGGCGAACAGCAGGTTGTATTCGTCGGTCGACATGTCGCCCATGCCGTAAGCGAGATCGTTGAATTCGTAGTGAAGATAGTCGTAGCCGATGAGCACGACGTGTAGATCGGGCCGCCCGCCGAGTGCCGTGTCCACGATGCGCATCGTGTCGTCGACGATGGACTGTTTGCGCCAATCCCGCAGGAAGGTCGGCCAATCGTCGTAGCCGTCGCCGATCATGTCATGGATGTCGTTGCCGCTGATGGAAAGCAGCAGGATCTCGGCGGGCGGGTCCAGGTCGAGCACGAGTTCCAGCGTGTCGAGCTTGCCGCCGTCGTTCGACGCCCACTCGTCCGCGGTGGAGCCGGGAATCGACGTGAATTCCCACGACACGACCGTGTCGCCGTAGCCGCGCTCCGCAAACTCGTCGATTGTCGCCGGAACGAATCCCGCCGACCAACTGTCTCCCGCGATCACCACGCGGCGGGCGACGTCGGTCGTGTCATCGTCGCCCGTGTCGTCATCGCTGGTGTCGTCATCGCCGGTGTCGTCATCGCCGGTGTCGTCATCGGTCGAATCGTCATCCGCAGTGTCGTCGTCGCCGGTGTCGTCATCCGTCGTATCGTCGTCGGTGGCATCATCGTCCGCGGAATCGTCATCGACCGCATCGTCATCCGTCGTGTCATCGTCGATCGTGTCGTCGTCCGACGCGTCGTCATCGGTGACGTCGTCGTCGGCAAGGTCGTCGTCCGAGGCGTCGTCGTCCGCCGCCGCCGCGTCGTCATCGTCGCCGCCGGACGACGCGCAACCCGCAAATGCAAAGACCGCCGCGCCGCAAGCGAACAGCAGGGCGATGATCGAACCGCGAGCCATATTCATTCCGCCTAGAACAGAATCGCCGTGAGGAAGTAGTCGGAAACGAGCACCCACACCGACGAGACCACGACCGACTCGGTGGTGGCGATGCCGACGCCCTTTGCGCCGCGCGTGGTGTTGAAGCCCTTGTAGCAGCTCACCAGCGCGATGATGAGGCCGAAGAACGCCGCTTTGACGAGGCCGTTCGAGAAGTCGTCGATGTCCACGTACGAGATGACCATCTCATAGAAAAGCGTTGAAGAGATGTCGAGCAGGAACGTCGAGACAATCCACGCGCCGACCGTACCGATGAAGTCGAAGACCACGGCCAGCAGCGGCATCATGATGACCGCGGCGATCATGCGCGGCAGCACCAGGTATTGCACCGGGTTCACGGCCATCGTGGTGAGCGCGTCGATCTGCTCCGTCACGCGCATCGTGCCGATCTCGGCGGCCATGGCGCTGCCGCAGCGCCCAGAAATCATCAGCGCGGTCATGACAGGGCCCAGCTCGCGGGTGATCGCCAGCGCCACCGCGGGGCCGACCATCGAGTTCGCGTCGAAAAGGCCGAACGCGTAGCTCGATTGCAGGGCCATCACCGCGCCGGTGAAAAAACTCGTGAGTAAAATGATCCAGACCGACGCGACCCCGATGAATTCGAGCTGGACGAAAAGCTGCTCGTGCCGGAACGGCGGCTGCACCGACCAGCGCAGAGCCTGGCCGAACAGCCTCATGACGGCGCCGAGCTCGGTCACCGCCGAGATGAGATAGCCGCCGATGATGGCGAATACGGGCATCGTCTCCGCGCTAGGTCGTCGGCTGCGCCTTCCGGTAGATGCGCGCGACGCGGTAGTTGATGTTCGTAAAGATCTCGTAGGCGCTCGTGCCCACCACGTCCGCCACCTCTTCCACCGTGATCCGCTCGTCGCCCTGCGCGCCGATCAGCACCACCTCGTCGCCGAGCGCCGCGCCGGGCACGTCCGTCACGTCGAGCATCGCCATGTCCATGCACACCGCGCCCGTGATCGGCACGCGCACCCCGCGCACCAGCGCGTGGCCCTTGTTGCTCTGACGGCGGTTGAGGCCGTCGGCGTAGCCCATCGGGATCGTCGCGATCACCGATGGCCGCTTGGCCTCCCACAGCCCGCCATAGCTGACGCGCGCCCCCACCGGGATCGTCTTGAGATGCGCGATCTGCGTGCGCAGCGTGAGCACCGGCTGAAGATCCAGCATGCCGCGAAAATTCGGATTGGGGAATGCGCCGAGCATGGCGATGCCGATGCGCACCATATTAAACGGCGGGCGCGGCGCGGCCATCGACGCGGCGCTCGCCGCCAGGTGCTTCCACGGCGCGTCGAGGTCCTCGTCCTCCAGATTCTGCACCACGTCGCGAAAGGCGGTCGCCTGCTTCCAGTAGTTGTCGTCCAGACTCGGCATCACGCCGGAAAGGTGCGTGAGATATCCGTCGACCTGCAGCACGCCCGATTCGCGGATCAGGCGCGAGACCTCGACCGCCTCTTCGGGCTGCACGCCGATGCGGTTCATCCCCGTATCGACCTTGATGTGCACGCCGAACGAGATGCCCGCGTCGCGCGCCTGCGCGATGGTGGCCAGCGCGTTCTCGCGGCTGATGATGACCGGGGTGAGGTTGTAGTAGTGGGCCTTCATGGCCTCGCCCCAGTAGATGCCGCCCAGCACCAGAATCGGCCGCGTGATGCCGCCCTCCCGCAGACGCACTCCCTCTTCGCAAAACGCCACGCCGAACGCCGACACGCCCAGGCGCTCCAGATTCGCGGCCAGCGCCACCGAGCCGTGACCGTAAGCGTCGGCCTTCATGACGGACAGGATGCGCACGTCGGGGCCGAGCCGGCTCTTGATCGTGTTGTAGTTGTGCTCCAGCGCGTCGAGGTCGATGAGCGCGAACGTGGGGCGATGGGTATAGTGCGTGAGCATCCGGATCCTTTCCCGGCCGGGATCGTCAGATCGCGCCGAGGATTTCGGCGCGCTTTTTCTCGTATTCCTCGGGCGTGATGAGCCCCTTGTCGAGCAGGGCTTTGAGTTCGAGCAGCCGCTCCTCGACGGATCGCGTTTCGGCGGGCGGCGCCGGCTCGGCGGGCGCGGGCGTCGGCGCGGGCGTCGGCGCGACGGCGGGCGGGGGCGTTGTGGCGGCCTCGGCCTCGTCGTCGTCTTCGTCCACGCGGGGCCGGGGCGCCCAGTTGGCGAGGGCCACGACCGTCCAGTTCGTGTGTTCCTTCTTCAGGAACGGATCGTCGGCCACCAACGGAGGCGGGGCGTTGTGCGGGCCGGGATCGAGCCGGTACGTGCCGAGCGAATACCGCGCGCGCGGGTCGCCGGTGTTCGGCTGATCCTCGTTCGACAGCTCGAAGTTGAAGTTGCCGAGCACGAGGTGCAGCGTTTCGTCTTTCACCCACGCCCAGCCGCTCGTGAGCTTGCGCGACTTGAAGACCAGATCGCGCTTGTACGACGTGACCTCGAAGCCCACCCACTGGTCGGCGTTGCACGTCGCGAGCGCCTTCGCCATCGACTTGGCGAGCTTTTTCACCTCGTCCTCGTCGAACACGCGCCCGCGCTCGCGCCACTTGAAAAACGAGTGCTCGCTGTAGGTCAGGTCGGCGAGGATCGCGGCGAGCTTCGCCGGTTCGATCGTCGCGGGGTGCGTGAAACCCCTGGGCACCACGCGCCCGTTCGCGTCGGTCTCCCACGTCACGACGATCGCGTCTTTGCCCTTGCGATAGACGTCGCTGGTCTGAAAACCCGCCTTCGAGCACGCCGCGATGACGGGCAGGATCAGCAAGACGGCGATGGCGGCCACGCGTCGCGCGCCGCGGATGTGCGTATCGGCGTTCATGACGCGGCGGATTCTAGCGACCGGCCGCAGCGGACGCAACGCCGGGCGTGTCCATGTGGGATAGCCGTCTGGCAGGCGCCGAGGGCGTGGCGGTGGCGGGCCGATCGCGGTCGCCGCTCCGCCGATCAGCAGTTCGCTTCGACGCAAGCCCCGCCGCATTGGAACGCATCATCGCTGCACGCTTCGCTCGCCGCGTTCAGGCATGCGCAGGAACACTCGGTCTGGGCGGCGAGATTCGCGCACCCTTCCGCGCTCCCCACGCACTCTTCGACCGAGCCGAAGTAGCCGCACTCGACCGCGTATTCGCAAAGCGTCTGCTGCGTGCAGGTCGCCGCGTCGTCGTCGCCGGTCGCGTCGTCGTCATCGTCACCGCTGTCGGAATCGTCGTCATCACCCGCACAGCCGATCGCGATCGCGGCAAGCGCGATCAACGTCACGCACGCGAACACCATGAACAACAATGGGGTATTCATCGATTCCTCCGGAAACACCCGTGACATTGGCATTTCCATGTTCGCCCATTCTTTGTATATGTCAATGTCCATTTAATGAAACTCGCCGCTCGACCGTGGCGGCACGGCGCGGCTTCCCCACGATCGTTCAGGTTTTCGTTGTGGCGAAGTCGAGCGGCGACGCCATCGCGCCTTCGCGCAGGGCGACAATCGACGCGGGCTCCGCCGCGCGTGTTTCGGCATCGAGAGTCGCCCAAGACGAAGGGGGAAAACCGGGGGGAAGCGCGATGATGTGGATTACCCTCGTTTTTTCCTCGCGAGGGTATCGGTCGCACGCAGCGTCTTTCGCCGCTTGCCTTCAAACTTCTTGATGCTCTCCTCGACCGGCAGATTCTCGGGCATGGTGCCGCCGAGATCTTTGATGGTCTGTCGCACCTTCTCGCCGACCTCGCGGTGCGTGCGATTCGCGGCGGCTTTCCCCTGAACCCGCTCCCGACGCAGCTTCTCCTCGGCCTGCGTCGCGCGGAACAGGTTCGCCGCCAGTTCCGTGCTGCCCATATGGTCGAGGATCTTCTCGCTCTTTTTCAAGCCCTTGCGCCGGTGGATATCCTCCTGTTTCAGACCTCCATACAGCCCCATGTACCCGTGGTTCTGGAAGATCGCGTAGTCGATCGGTTCGATCACGCCCGCGCCGGATTTCCCGATTCCGTTCTTCATTTTTGCCCTCCCGACGCAATCCCGTTGATGTCATCGCGTCGATTTCGATGGAATTTCGCTCATGAGGATTCCGACCGTCACGCTATCACGCACGCGCGCCGCGCGACAATCTCCGCGGGTTCCGACGCACCCCCATCCGTCTTGCCTTTCGCGGCGAATCCGGCGAAATTCGCCGTGTCCGCAACGCGCGTCTTTCTTCGCCAATTCGTCCCAGGAGAATCGCCGTGACCGGTTCCACGCTGCCCGAAATTTCCCTCGCCGCCGTCATCCACAACCGCCGTTTCGACGACCCCGCCAAGACGCAGATCATCTCGAAGCGTCGCGGCGGCGTGCTGACCGACACGTTTTCGCCGATGACGCGGGGCGAGTGCCGAAACCTCGCCGAGCACATCGCGATGGGCCTCATGAAGATGGGCGTGGCCGCGGGCGATCACGTGGCGATCTTTTCGCCCAACCGCCCGCAGTGGGTGCTCGCGACGATGGCGATCGGGTCGATCGGCGCGGCGATGGTGCCGGTGTACCCGACGCTGACCGCGAAGGAAGCGGGCTACGTCGTGAACCACTCCGACGCCAAGGTCATCTTTGTCGGCGACGACGACCACCGCAACAAGGCGCTGGAGTTCCGCAAGGACTGCCCGAAGCTCGAAAAGATCATCTCGTTCTACCCGGTCCCGGACGACCCGAACGGCGCGTTCATCTCATTCGACACGCTCGCGAAGCAGGGCGCCGACGGCTTCGACGAGAGACTTCTGATCGAGCGCGCGAGGGCGGTGCGCGAAGAGGACCTCGCCGCGATCATCTACACCTCGGGCACGACCGGCGTGCCCAAGGGCGTCATGCTCACGCACGCCAACTTCATGTCGCAGCGCGGGGTGAAGGACCTGTTCGACCTCACCGGGCAGGACACGTGGCTCTCGCACCTGCCGCTGTCGCATTCGTTCGGCTTCACGGCGGATTTCCTCGGCTGCTTCGAGGTCGGCGGCGTGATGGGCATGAGCGAGGGGCTCGACCCCGACAGCATGCGCGAGGCGCTCGCGGCGATCCGGCCCACCGTGCTGATGTCGGTGCCGCGCCTGTACGAAAAGCTCTACATGCGCGTGCTTTCGATCCTGAAGTCGCGGCCCGAGGCGGCGCAAAAGCTCTTTTGGAAGGCGCACAAGGTGGGCCTCGAGGTCTTCCGCTATCGCAACGAGGGCAAGCGCGTGCCCGGGTTCCTGTCGCTCGAATACAAGGCCGCGCAGATCGTGCTGACCAAGGTGAAGGAGAAAGCCGGGCTCGACCGCATCCGCGTGGCCTACGGCGGCGGCGGGCCGCTCTCGCCCGACCTGATGGCGTTTTTCAACGGCCTGGGCATCGACATCTATCAGGGCTACGGCCTGACCGAGACGAGCCCGGTCGCCACCGTCACGCTGCCGGGCAAGAACAAGCTCGGCACCGTCGGCCCAGCGATCGAAAACGTGCACATCAAACTCGACGACGACGGCGAGATCCTCATCAAGGGCCCGAACGTGATGGCGGGCTACTACAAGGACGAAAAGGCCACCGCCGAGGTGATGACGGCGGACGGCTATTTCCGCAGCGGCGACATCGGCCGCTTCGACGACCACGGTCGCCTGATGATCACCGACCGCAAGAAGGAGCTCATCATCACCAGCGCCGGCAAAAACATCGGCCCGCTGGGCATCGAGACCGCGTTCAACATCGACCCCTTCGTCGAGCGCGTCATTTTGATCGGCGACAACCGCAACTACCTGACGGCGCTGGTCGGCCCCGACTTCCCGTCGCTCGAGCGCTGGGCCAAGGAGCAGAACCTGTCGTGGACGAGCCACGCCGATCTCGTGCGCAAGCCGCAGGTGGTGCGTCTGATGCAGGAGCGCGTGGACATCGTGAACAAGGATCTGGCGAAGTTCGAGACGATCAAAAAGTTCACGATCGTCGACCACGAGTTTTCCGAGGAGAACGGCGTGCTCACGCCGTCGCAGAAGGTCAAGCGGCGCATCGTGATGGAAAAGTACAAGGACCTGATCGACAAGATGTACGCGGGGAGCGACTGAGCGCGCGTCAATCGGAGCGCGGCGCGATCTCGTCCCAGTGATCGCGCAGGTGCTCGAAGACCGCGTCGGCGACGAGCTCCATGCCGCGCGGCGTGAGGTGCACGAAATCGGCGAAGACCGATTCGGGTAGCCTCGGCTCGGCGGCGAAGCGCCCGCGCGGCGACGCCATCCCGACATGCAGACCCGGCGACGCGGCGGCGAGGTAGGTCGGCGGGCCGTCGGTGCTGTCGAGCGGCGTCAGCCGACCTTCCGCCCACCCGAAATACTCCACGCCCACGAACGCTCGCACGCCGTGCGCACCGAGCCATTGCACCGTGGCGGGCAGCGCGTCGGGCACGTCGCCCTCGCGATACGCCGCGGGCGCATCGGTCAGCCGGTGCAACACGCCCTCGTCGCCGCCCCATCTGGCCCACTGGCGCAGCGACATGAGCAGATACAGCGAACGTACCCGCCACGCGCGGCGCAGCCACTCGACCTCGGAGCGCGCGCGTGGCTCGGGCGGGTCGATGCGGTCCACCACCGACGGCGACTCGTACCAGATCACGATGTCGGGCGAGAGTTGCATCCAGCGGCCCTGCAACAGGCGCTTGGTCTGCATCGAGTTGTGGCCCGGCACCGCGCCGTTGAACACCGCGAAACGCACCCCCGGCGTCGCCCACGCGTCGAGCCGCTCCTGCAGTCTGCGCGGCCAGTTTTCGCGCGCGTTGTTGTAGAAGCTCACCGAGTCGCCCGCCACGACGATGCGCACCTCGCCCGGCGTTTTGGGGGTGGGCGGGAAGTACGGCGGACGCCGCTCGGCGGGATCGGCCGGGTCCTTCACGCGATAACCCGCGTACTCGTCGGCGACGAAGGCGTGATCGAGGCGCGTCCAGTGCATCGCCTCGTGCGTCATGACGGCGTCGCGGTTGCCCGCGAGGAGCTTTTCGTAGAACGGCCTCGTCGCGCGGGCCACGTCGCGCGTGAGGAAGCGCGCGGCGATCTCGATCGACGCGACCAGCGCGAGCGCGGGCACAAGCGCAAACGCCACGCGGCGAAAACGGCGCGCACGATTCGCGTTCACGGCGACGACTCCGAACGGGGAGCGAATGCGTCCGCGCGGCCGGTGATCCATTGGCGCACGGTTTCGGCGACGAGGTCCTTGCCGGTGGGCGTCAAGTGCACCCAATCTGTGAAGAGCGCTTCGGGGCCGCCGCCGTGCGCGCGGAATGCGTCCTGAGCCGAGACATATCCCACCTCGATGCCCTCGATCGGCGCGCGCGGCAGAAAATCGGGCGCGGTCTCGCGCACGCTGTCGGCGTTGCGGATCTCGCCGTTCATGTATGCGAGGTAATCGACCGCGACAAATCCGCGCACGCCCCGATCGCGCAGCCAGCGGATGAGCCCGGGCAGCACCGTGTTGCGATCGGGGTTCACGTCCTCGGCGGGCGCGTTGAACATGCGGTCGAGATCGGTGCGCGGCCCGGCGACAAGGCTCTGTCGAAAGAGCGCCACCGCGTAGAGCAACCGCGAGCGGTAGATCTGATTCGCCGCCGCCAGCCGCCACGCTTCGAGCGGGGCGGGCGGTTCGACGCGGTCCACCACGCGCAGCGATTCGTACCAGATCACCACGTCGGGCGCGAGCGCCATCCATCGCCCTTGCAGCAGCCTCTTCACCTGCACGGGGTTGTGGCCCGGCGTCGCGCCGTTGAAGACCATGTATCGCCCCGGCGCATCGGCGTCGAGCTTTTCCTGCAAATGGCCCGGCCACGAGTCGTCCCACGAGTTGCCAAAGGTGACCGAATCGCCCACGCACAGCACGCGCACCTCGCCCGGCGCTCTGGGCGGCGCGGGAAGAAACGGCGGACGGCGCGAGGCGGGATCGGTCGGGTCGACGTGGCGATAACCCGCGTGCGGATCGGCGACGAACTGCGCCTTCGTGCGCAGCTCGTGCAGCGATTCGTGGACGACGCGGTCGTCCGCGCCGAGCCGCCGCATGAGCCACGCGCGCAGCGCGCCGCTCGCCACGTCCGACATCGCGACGCGGGCGGCGACTTCGAGCACGCCGGCGAGCGCTACGAAGATCGCGAGCGCGACGAGCCGCCGTTTCGCGCGAAGCCTCACGGTGACACTCCGGCGTCGGCGAGGCTCGCCAGCACCGCGTCGGCGGCGGTGCGCGCGACCAGATCCGCGCCCTCGCCCGTCAGGTGGATGCGATCGGTGAAGAGCGCCGCCGCACCGCCGGGATGCGCGCGAAACGCGGCGACGGGATTCGCGAAGACGAGCCGCGCGGGAGCGGTGTCGTAATCTTCGCGCGCCGTTTGATCGAAGTCGCCTTCGAGCGTGCGAATCTCGCCGCCCTCGTGCTCCAGATACGCGAGCGCCACGAACGCGCGCACGCCGCGCTCACCGCACCAGCGGACGAGATCGGGCAGCACGTTCGCGCGAGCGCCGGGGGCCGGCGCGAGTTTGGCATCGAATGCGCGCGCGACCGGATCGGCGCGACGTGCCGACCACGCCTGCGCCGCCGCCGTAACGAGATAGAGCGCGCGGAAGCGATAGATCTGTTCGAGCGCCGCCATGCGCGCGGGGTCGATGGGCGCGGGCAGCTCGACGCGATCTGCGAAGCGCGACTTTTCGAGCCACACGACCACGTCGGGAGCAAGCTCGATCCACCGGCTTTGCAGCAGCCGCTTGCACTGCACCACGTTGTGGCCGGGCGTGCCGGCGTTGGTGACGACGAATCGCCCGGGCGCGGCGGCGTCGAGGCGGTGCTGCAAACGCCCCGGCCACGAATCTTCGTACGAGTTGCCGAACGTCACCGAATCGCCGACGCACACCACGCGCGTCTCGCCGGGCGCGTTGGGTGGCGCGGGCAGATACGGCGGTCGGCGCGAGGCGGGATCGACGGGATCGCGATGCCGATAACCCGCGTAGGGATCGGCGACGAGCTGCGGCGCGATACGCAGTTGCAGAAACGACTCGTGCACAATGCGCGCGTCGGGATCGGGGTCGGCGTCGCGAAACAGGCAGTCGAGCACGCGTCCGCGCACCGCGTCGGAGAGCGCCACGCGCGCGCCGAGCTCGGCCAGCGCGACCAGCGCGAGCACCGGCACGAGCGCGAAGAGTCGTCGCCTCGTCTTCGGCGTCACGGCGCGGCCTCCGATGCGAAATGGTCGAGCGAGAGTCGCGCGGCGATATTTTCGTGCACCGCGCGCGCGACGAGGTCCATGCCCTCGCCGGTCAGGTGGATGCGATCGGTGAAGAGCGCCGCCGCGCCGCCGGGATGCGACTGAAACGAGCCCAGCAACGGCACGGCATCGAAGACCCCGCCGATTTCGCCCGCGTGCGTCGCGGCCTCTTCAAAGCCGCCGTGGCCGCGGGCGATGCCCCGCTCGTCCTGCGTGAGATAATCGACCAACAGGAATTGGCGCACGCCTCGATCCGCGCACCACCGGGCGAGTTCGACCACCGCGCGCGCGTCGCCGTCGCCCGCGCCGGGGGTGTCGTATCGCGATGGCGCGTCGGGCGCGTCGCTTGCCGTCCACGCCTGTCGCGCGGCGAGCAGCAGATACAGCGCGCGCGAACGGTACGCGCGAGAGAGCCACACGAATTGCCGCGCGTCCATGGGCGGCGACGGCTCGGGGCTCTCGGCGAAACGCGCCGACTCGTGCCAAACGACGACATCGGGCGCGAGGGCCATCCACCGATGCTGGAGCATGCGTTTGCACTGCACGACGTTGTGCCCCGGCGTTCCCGCGTTGAAGACGGCGAAGCGTACGCCGCCCGGCCCGTCGGCGTCGAGACGGCGTTGCAGCCGGCCCGGCCACGAGTCCTCGAACGAGCGCCCGAATGTGACCGAGTCGCCCACACACACCACGCGGATTTCGCCAGGCGCTTTGGGCGCCGGGGGCAGAAACGGCGGCTGGCGCGACGCCGGATCCGTCGCGTCGCGCAGGCGATAGCCCGCGAATTCGTCGGGGATGAACAGATCACGCGCGTGCAGTTCGTAGAGCGACGCGTGCATCAGTGCGGCGTCGGCGTCGAGCCGCGCGTACAGCGAGCGTCGCAACTCGCCCATTGGCCCGTCGGACATGACGAGCCGCGCGAAGACCTCGGCGAGCGCGAGGGCCGCGACCACAGGAACCCATGCGTAGATCCAGCGACGGGTCCGACGCGCGGTCACGTCGCCGGCCCGCGAGGCACGCGCCGGTCGCCCACGCGCAGCGTCAGCCGGATCGCGTCGCAGTACTCCAGCAGTGGAATCGCAAACTTGCGCGAAAGGCCCGTGAGATCCTTGAACGACTGCGCGTCGATCCCTCCGGCCGACGTGAGCCGCGCGCGCACGATCGCGAGCAGGTCGTCGAGCTTCGCGCGATCGTAGTAGAGCGCGTTCGTCACGCGCACCGCCGCGCCGGTCTTCACCAGATGCGCGATCGCCCGATCCACATCGGCTGCGCTCGCCGCGAGGCGTTCGGCGATTTCCTTGGGCGTCGGCGGCGCGATGCCTCCGCGCGCGAGCGCGTCCGCCACGCGGTCCGCGAGCGTCGCCATCGCCTCGCCCGCGAACGCCGCGCGGTGCCCTGCGCGCCGCACCGTGTCGCCGTCGACGTCGATCTCGCCCGCCTTCTGCAGCGCCGCCAGAGCGCGCGCGAGCAGGCGCGGCGGCGTGCCGTGCAGTACCCGCGCCGCGAGATCGCCGCGCGTCGGCCCCGGGGATTCGGGGGACTCGCGGTGGTGCGCGTCGAGGCGCGATCGCACATCGTCGCAAAGCGCGGCGAACACGGTCTGGCCCACGCACCGCTCGCCGCCGTCGTCGAAACGCACCAGCGCGCCGGACGACAACATCCGCCCGCACGCGGCGTCGAGGTCTTTTTGCGTCGCGCCGACGAGGCCGCGCAGCTCGGCGAGCGCGATGCCGCGCGCCCCGGCGCGCCGGGCGAGCACCGCGAGCCGGTCCTCGACCGATCCCTTTTCGAGCACCGCGAGGTCGGCGAGTACGGCGTCCAGCGGGCGGCGGTATTTCGCGGCGTGCGTGTGAACGACCGCGCCGCCGCCAATGGTGACGAGCGGCGACCAGGACCTCAGCACAAAACGATCGCCGGGCAGCAGCACCATCGGGTGCTCGAGCCGAAGCTGCGCCACATGCTCGCCGCCGGGCTCGATCTCGTCGGCCGAAAGCGGAATCACGCGCGCGGCCGCGTCGCTGGTGTGGGAATGAAAGCGCACGCGGGCGCGGCGTTTAAGCGCGCGCGGCGCGCTGGGCAGCAGGCGCAGACGCACGTCGATCATCGAGGTCGGCTCGATCGTCCCGGGCCTCGCCACCACCTGCCCGCGACGCACCTCGTCGCGCGGGGTCCCTTGCAGGTTGATCGCCGTGCGCTGCCCCGCGTCGGCGCGATCCACCGCCGCGCCGTGCACCTGCAGGCCGCGAATGCGTGTCGCGGGGCCGTCCGGGAGCACGACGACGTCGTCGCCGACGCCGAGAGCGCCGCTGGCGAGCGTACCCGTCACGACGGTGCCGAAGCCTTTCATGGTGAAGACGCGGTCGATGGGCAGGCGCGTCAGATCGCTCGGACTTTTGGGCGCGACGCGCGATGCGACATCCGCCAGTGCGGCGACGAGCTGGTCTCGGCCCTCGCTGGTCAACGACGAAACGGGCACGACCGGCGCTTCGCCCAGAAAACTCCCCGCGACGAAATCGGCCACGTCGGCGCGCGCGAGCTCGAGCAGATCGGGATCGACCAGATCGGCCTTGGTGAGCGCGACCAGCCCCGCGCGCACGCCGAGCAGGCGGCAGATGTCGAAGTGCTCGCGCGTCTGCGGCATCACGCCCTCGTCGGCGGCGACGATGAGCATGACGAGATCGATGCCCGCCGCGCCCGCGACCATCGTGTGCACAAAACGCTCATGGCCGGGCACGTCGACGATGCCGAGCCGCACCCCGCCCGGCAGGTCGAGCGACGCGAATCCGAGTTCGATGGTGATGCCGCGCGCCTTCTCCTCGGGCAGCCGGTCGCAGTCGACTCCGGTCAGCAGACGCACCAGCGAAGTCTTGCCGTGGTCGATGTGCCCCGCGGTGCCGAGGATCAGGTGCTTCATGGCGTGGACGGCCGCTCCGGACTTCGCATGCGTGATTCGGGGATTCGTCGCACGAAAGTATGCCCCGCGCGGCAAGGGGCGTCAAAGAAAACGGCGGGGACGAATCCCCGCCGTCGTCGAATTCCCGTTTGTCGCTTACTGGATCAGGTGGATCTCGATGCGGTTGTTGTTGGCGCGGCCCGACGCCGTCGAGTTGGAGTCGATGGGATTCGCCTTGCCGTATCCGATCGACATGAGCCTCGTCGATTCGATGCCGCGCTGGATGAAGTAGCTCTTCACTGCGTCGGCGCGGGACTGCGTGAGCTTGAGCGCCGCCGCGTCGGATTTCTGCCCGTCGGTGAACGAGCGGACCTCGATGGTGCCGCTCGTCGATTTCACCTTGTCCAGCACCTGGTCGAGCTGGAAGAACGAATCCGGCTTCACCTGATTTCCGGCCGTGAACTCGATGTAGAGTGTCACGCCGCCCGCCAGCGGGTTCTTGTCCGGGCAACCGTCGTCGTCCTGATACCCGTTCTTGTCCTCGGCCTCTTTCGGGCACTTGTCCTGCGCGTCGGCCACGCCGTCGTTGTCGTTGTCGGGATCGGGGCAGCCGTCCTCGTCCTGATAGCCGTCCATGTCCTCGGGCTGATCGGGGCACTTGTCGGTCTTGTCGGCCACACCGTCCTTATCGGCGTCCACTGGAACCGGCTCGTAACCCGCCGGCTTGAACTTCCAGATGTCGTAGTCGCCCGAGCGCTCGGAGTGGAAATAGATGAATCCGTCGATGCCCCACGACGGGCCGCCGTCGAGCCCCTCTTCGGTGGTGAGCTGCGTCAGGCCCGTGCCGTCGGCGTTCATCATCCACAGGTTCCAGTCCTTGTTCACGTACGACGTGAACGCGATCTTGCGCCCGTCGGGGCTCCACGTCGGTTCGATGTCCGGCGCCTCGGGGCGGCTGGTGAGCTGCAACAGGCCCGAGCCGTCGGGCTTGATCGAATAGATCTCGTAGTTGCCCGTCACGTTGCTGGCGAAGGCGATGCGCTCGCCGTCGGGCGACCACGTGGGGTTGATGCCCTTGATGAGCTGCGTGAGGCCGGAACCGTCGGGATTCACGAACCAGATGTACGGCATCTCGTCGTCGAAGACGCGGATCCAGCGCTCGCCGTCGTCGCGCATCTTCACGTTTTCCTCGTTCTCCATTGCGCAGAAGACCACCCGGCCCGAGGTGGGATTCGCCTCGGCGTCGAAGTCCGCCGTCTTGCCGCGCGAGATCTGCTGGTCGCCGCCGACGCGCAGGCTCTTGAGCCACACGCCGCGCATCTCCTGCCGGAATGAATCGAAGAGGAAGCCCTCGTCGCCCTTGAGCCACGCGGCGTTGTTGTTGTCCTCTTCGTCGGTGGTCTGACGGCGGGGAACGCCGTCGGGCTTCATCAGGATGACCTCGAAGTTCTTTTCCTTGAACGACTCGAACACGATGGCGACCTGCGTCTTGGCCGCGTTGGGGTAGAGATCGACGTCCTTGTCCTTCGTGAGCTGCGAAAGACCCGTGACGATGCCGGTTTGCGCCCACGCCGCCCCCGCGAACGCCATGTCCGCGACGAACGCGACCGCGACGAGCGCGACCACGACACAAATCCCATGACCGATGCGTCTCATGAGCCGCCTCCAATCCCTTCCGTGAGCCGGGGTCGATACCCCGACGAGAGCGATGAAATATGCCCCGAATGGATGCGGATGCTAGTCAATGCCCGCCCGCGCTGTCAAGAAAAAACGGCATTTTCGCCCGGTTCCGGCGCTGTCGGTCGGGCGCGCGCCGACGTGCGGCCACGCGCCTCCACCTACGCCCCCGCGTTGCTTGACAGCCCAGGGGGCCGTTTCTAGCATCGCGCCACGCCCGCCCGATTGGTCGTGGAAATCGCGCGTCACCGGATGCGTCGCCGCGTCGGCGAGGCGGATCTCCTTGTGCGAAACCAGAAGCGGCGATGACCGATTCCACCGACCGAAAACCCGTCCCGCCCGGCCCGCCGGACCCCCGGCCCGCCGGCCCCGTCGGCCCCGGCACGGTACTCGACGGCAAGTACGAAATCATCCGCAAGGTCGGCGAGGGTGGCATGGGCGCGGTCTACGAGGCCCGCGAGCTCGATCCCGCCATGGACCGCACGGTGGCCGTCAAGGTGCTGCCCTACGACCTGATGCGCCGCGACCCGACCCTCGAGCGCCGCTTCCGCTCCGAAGTCCGCATCGCCACGCGCATGGACCACCCCAACATCATCCCGATCTACAACGTCGGCCAGCACGGCCCGCTGCCGTATTTCGTGATGAAGTACGTCAAGGGCAAGACCCTGCGCGAGCTGCTGCCCGGTACGCTCGGCCTCGAGGTGGACGAGCTCGTCTCGATCGCGCAGCAGATCGGCCGCGCGCTGCGGCATATCCACGAAAACGGCGCGATCCACCGCGACATCAAGGCCAACAACATCATGGTCGACGCGGCGGGGCACGCCACGCTCATGGACTTCGGCATCTCGAAGAGCGACGACTCGACCTTCGTGACCGCGAGCGGCGAGATCATGGGCACCGGGCCCTACCTCGCGCCCGAGCAATGGGACGGCCACACCGATCACCGCGCCGATATCTTCGCCTACGGCGTGGTGCTCTACGAGATCGCGACGGGCAAGCTGCCGTTTCAGGGCAAGACGATCCCCGAGCTGATGAACGCGATCCTGAACAAGAACCCCGCGCCGGTGACGAAGTTCCGCCCCGATCTGCCCGAAGCCTTTGCGAAGACGGTCATGCGCTGCCTGGAAAAGGACCCGAACCGGCGGTTGCAGACGATGCTCGACGTGCTCATGTCGCTCGAAGGCAAGGCCGTCGAGTCGCCCGAGCCCGACGTGCCGACCGAAATGATCGCGACGCGCCCGCCCGCGGGCACCGAGCCCGTCGGCGACGTGACGCGCGCGCTCAAGGATTGGGAGCGACGTCGCGAAGCCGCGCCGGAAAACCCCGAGACGCGCGAGGCGTTCGAGAAATATACCGAGCTGGCCGAGCGCGAAGAGCAGGTCATCGTCGCCGCCCGCGAGGCGCTCGACGCGCGCGACCGAAAGCGCGCCGAGAAGGTCCTCGACGATTTCCTCAAGGCGAACGCCTCGCGGCGTGTTTCGCGGTTTCGCGAGGACCTCGATCTGCTCGAGCTCAAGACCGAGCGTTTGATGGAGCAGGCGAAGCGGCTCGAAAACGATGGTCAAGGGCCGCGCGCGGTCGAGCTTTACCGCCGGGTGCTCGAAAAAGAGCCCGGCCACGCCGGGGCAAAGGCCGCCATCGAGCGCATCGACGCCGCGAAACGCCGGGGGCGGCCGGCGCCGAAGCGCGAGGGGCGAAGCGTCGTCGCGAGCACGATGACGTGGGCTCTGCGCGCCTCGGTCGTGCTGGTCGTTCTCGCGATTTTTCTCCCCAAGTTTTCGCCGCGCGCGGGCAGCGCCATGTTCGAGACGCTGGGCGACGTGACCGGTGCGATCGGTCTGAAGGCGTCGCCGAAATTCGCGAGCGCCTTCGACCTCTACGGCCGCGCGCTCAAGTACAAAGCCGCCCCAGAGGGCGACCACCTGCGCGAAAAGCGCGAAGCCATCGTGCGTCACTTCGTCGAACTCGGCGATCAGGCGATGACGCAGAACTTCCCGCAACTCGCCGCCGACAACTACGCCGTCGCCGCGCGGCTCGATCCCGACGACAAGTCGGCGCAAAACAAGCTCAAGCACGCGCAGGCCGCCGCGGCCAAACCCTGAGCGGCGATGGCTCCATGACCGCGAACGCCTGTTTCTTCTCCATATAACCGTGTATCACGTGGCGATGCCCATCCGTCGCTTAGCTCTCGCCGCGCTGGCCGCGCTGGTCGCTTTCGCGCCGCGAGTCGCCGCCGCGCAACCCGCGCCGATCCGCGCCGTCGTGTACTTCGACAACGAATCGGGCGAGGGCTTCGGGCTCAACTTCGCGAACCGGCTCTACAATCTGGTCGGCCATTTCACCACCGACATCGCGGTGCGCGAAGTGGGCGCTTATCAGCCGGGCGACATGGCGGACTTCGATTTCGCGCTTTACATGGGCTACGAGGACCGCGTGCTGCCCGACGCCTTTCTCGCAGACGTTTCCGCCGGGCTCGCCCGCGTGATGTGGGTGTCGGGCAATTTCTTTCAGTGGACCGAGTACGCCGGCGAGCACAACGCGCAGGGCGTGTGGGGCGGGCAGCTCGAGGACGACGCCCTCTTCGACCGCGTCGCGTACAAGGGGCGGCGGCTGCGTCGCGCGGGCGATCTGGCGCGCTTTCAGCTCTCCGTCGATCCCGGCGCGCAGGTGCTCGCCGAGCTGGCGTCGAGCGATTCGAGCGCCAAGACGCCGTACTTCGCGTGCGGGCCGACGCTGTGCTACATCGCCGACAACCCCTTCCCCGACGACTGGCGCGACGCGCGCTCCATCGTCTTCGCCGATCTGCTCCACGAGTTCTTTTATACCGGCGTCACCGAGCATCGCCGCGCGCTCGTGCGGCTCGAAGACCTCGCGCCGGGCGTGTCGGATCTCGCGGCGCTCGACGAGTGGACGGACGAACTCGAATCGCGGGGAACTCCGTTTTCGATGGGCGTGGTCCCCGTCTTCGTGGATCCGAACGGCAAGTACTACTCCGCGGGCACGCGGTACACCTACGCCGAGGACGACGCGTTCTTCGACGCCGTCGAGCGCGGACGCGCGCGCGGTGGATCGATCGTCATGCACGGTTACACGCACCAGCACGACGGCGGCGTTTCGCGCGAAGACTGGGAATTTGTGGTGGACGGCTCCAACGTACCGCTGCCCGCCGATGGCGCGAACTGGGCTCGCGGGCGGGTGGAATCGGGCCTTGCGCAGTTCGCCGCGCGCGGGCGGCGGCCCCGCGTGTGGGAGACGCCGCACTACGCGGCGTCGCCCGGCGACTATGCGGTCTTCGGCGAGTACTTCGACGCGATCTTCGAATCGCAGCTCGTCTTCTCGGCGCTGCCCGGCGAGGCGATCTTCGGCGAGTTTCTCTCGCCGTCCACGCAGTTCATCCCCTTCGAGCTGCACGTCGGCTCCAACGGCGAGGCGGTGGTCCCCGAAAACCTGGGCTATTTCGATTTCACCTCGCCCGAGGCGTCGGTGGACGAGATGCTGCTGCGCGCCGACGAACTGACCGTGCTGCGCGACGCGGTGGCGTCGTTTTATTTTCACCACGACCTGGTGCCGCCCGACGCGGTGCGCGAGATTCTCGATCGCCTTTCGGAACTCGATTACGAATTCGCGTCGCTCTCGGATTTCGTCCCCGGCGCGGACGACATCGAGATCGATCCCGTGCCGCTCCCCGACGACGATGAAGACTCCGCCGAGGATGAGGACGACGAACCCGCATCAAGGTGCGGTTGCTGAAGAAGCATTCGGATAACCCGCCCTGCGTCATTTGCCGCTTCCCGACGCGACTTGCGCTTTGCGTTCGCGCGCCCATTCGCGCGACAATCCCCTCGTCGAACATCCCCGCGCGCGGCGTGGGGCAAATGAAAAACATCGAACGGGAGAAAGCCATGAACGAGCACGATTGCCGGCGGTGCGAGCGGTTTTTGGAGTGCGTCGAACTGTGCGACGCGGTTGCGGCGATGGTCGGCGAGGTCGAGCATCACCTGCGCGGCGCGATGATCCCGGCGAGCCCGCGCACCGTCGCGATCCTCGCCGCCACCGGTGAGCGGATGACTTGGGCCGAGATGATCGGCGACGAGATCACCGTCGAGGACGTGGATGCTTTGCCGGGCCTCACCGCGCGACAGCGCCTGGCCCTCTCGCTGACGTTGCTCGAAAATCTTCCGTCGCGCGACTTGGCGGCACGCATGGGCATCGCGCAGTCCACGGCGCTCGGGCATCTGCACGCGGCGCTGCGCAAGACCCGGCGCTGGATCGAGGCCGCGCGCGCCCGGCGCGGCTCCAAAACGCGCCATATCGGCCGGTCGGCCAACTCCCCGAAACCACACGGGAATCGTCGCTCGGTGGTGTTGGAGACCACACAAAATTGAGCTGGCACGTCGATTATCGTCGAGGACTTCGCCGGCGGTTCCGAAAAGAAAATCAGAACGGACGACGAAAAAGGAGCGCCTTGTCGGGCGCGGAATAGACCCTGGCTGACTTGACAAAGGTTGACGGTCAGTGATAAAGGGGGTCCCGAGACTCCAGCGTGTCGCAAACACGCGTAACTGATTGATAATAGTGCATAATTTGCAGCGATGTGAACGGGCGTTCAAACCCCCGACTGTCAGCGACCGGACGTTTTTTTCGGATTCCGAGAAAAAAGGCTTGACGGATTTTACGCGCTGCGTTAAGGTCGAAAGTGAATGACGGTTCATTCACCGTTGGGTCTTTCAAAACCGGGAATACGAGGCAGGAGCGCGCATCACACTTCTCCATGCATCCTCAATAAATATGACGGCCCGGGCGGCCTCGCCGACCGGACCTCGAACCACCATCTCCCAGCCCGATCAATCTGGTCAATCAATCCGCTTCCTGCCCCAGACATACAGCGCAATGGATTGCATGCTCATTCAAATCGCCGCCTTCGGGCGGCGTTTTTGTTTTTCGTGGTTGGTCGTTGGTCGTTGGTCGTTGGTCGTGGGCAGTGGGCAGTCAGGACATGTGGCTCAGTCCCGCGATGGCCTTTCGTAACGAGCGTGGAATTTCCGAAATCCCCGCTCACCTCGCGACCACCCCACTGACCACCTAAACCCCTGTCGTTTCGGCGCTTCGCGCGTGAAGTCGATGACGGCCCGAAGGTTGCAGCACGCCTCACGGGGTCGTGAGCTGTGCGCGCGCGGGAGAGGTCCGTGCGCCCGACAATGGAGGTCGAACATGAAAACGCGCGTGGCTTTCGCGGTGGCGGTGTGGCTGCTTCTTTCGACGTCGGCGTTCGCGGGCGGGTTCATGCTGCCCGGGCTCGAATACAAGGACGACGATGTCGTCGAGTTCAACGGGCATCTCGCGAGCGCGAACACGCTCGTCGTCTCGTTCCGGCCCGATTGGAGCCTCGCGCGGATTCACGCCCGTCTCGCCGATTCCGGTTTCGAGGTCGTCACGCACTCCCTCGCCGAGGGTGTTGCGTTCCATCCGGCCGAGATCGCCGAACTCAACACGGTGTACGCCTTCGAGCTCAGCCATTCGCTCGTCCGTTTCGAGGGCGTCCCGCTGCGCC